>NZ_JAEQNB010000005.1:300000-449285 GCF_016722965.1 Tumebacillus amylolyticus | reverse complement strand
TTTCATATGCGGCCATGGCGGAATTGGCAGACGCGCAAGATTCAGGTTCTTGTGGGGGCAACCCCGTGGAGGTTCAAGTCCTCTTGGCCGCACCAACCATGCAATACATCGAGAAAGCCCATCCTTCAAGTGAAGGATGGGCTTTTTCTATTCTACGTTCTCCAAGATGTTCAGGAAGTTCTGTCGGTTGATGACCACGGAATTCTGGATGACGTTCTCCGGGTCGTGCCCGAAAACGACCAACTCGACGACGCTGAAGAGGTCTTGGTTCAATTTTTTGATTCCCTGCCATGAGTTCTGGCTCTTGGAGATCTCCTGCTCCATCTCCAAGTAGCCCATCGTCAGAAACAGGTCGGTGACTTGGTTGAAATTTTTGCTGTCCATCGCGTTCTCCATCCTTCCAGCCTACAAAGAAAGGGACGTAGAGGTACGTCCCTTTGGGCTGCTTATGCATTCAGCGATTGTTTCGATTGAATTTTGGCCGCCACTGCACGGAAGCGGAAGTAGGACCACAAGCGCCAGACAAACGTCGAAACGACCAGCACCATGATGTAGTAGGAGAGCATGATCTCGATGTCCGGAATGTGCGCTTTCGGGAGCAGTTCTTGGAAGAAGATCGGGTGGTTCTTGAAGATATAGGTCCGAACTTCATAACGCGCATACGGGAAACCGAACAAGATGATGTAGAAGAAGATGTTCGATTTGAACTGAATCTTGCCTTCCTTGTTCGGAGCGTAGTTGGTGAAGAGGATGTACGGAATCGCCAGCAAGATGCCGTAAACGAAGCACATCAGAATATCATCTGACACCCCGCGCTTGGCCCATACCCAGAAAATCCACGGCAGCGGCGCTACCAACAAGATATCGCTAAGCAAGATCCGAAGCCCGTTGCCTTTGACCGGGCGGCGAGTCTCCATAAATTGTTTGAGCGTCATGTAGATGATGATGGCCCAAACTCCATAGCCAATCCAATCCCACTGTTGTTGAGTCAACATTTGACCATTCTCCATTCATGAGTAAGTGGTTACGAATTCATTGTAACGAGGAGTTCAGAAATCTTCATCTGTCTTCCTTCATGTTTTTTAGGTCTTCAAGCGGGTGTAAAAAGTAATGGGACAAAAAGTGACCATTACTTAGCAAGTTGAACGCGCAGATTTCCGCGCCAAATGGTCGCATACCCGAGTGACGCAAACTCATCAGGAATCGGGAGTTCAAGCAGTTCCTCCGCTTGAAGTCTTTGCGCCTTGCCCGCCTCGATCGTCTGCAAGAACACTTCCAAATAACGCAGATTAAACGCAAGGTCCTGCATCCCTGCAACCGGCCCATGACCCGGCACGAGCACTTCAAGATCAAACTCGTTCTGGACACGAGTGAGGATCCGGTGCCACTCACGCGCATCTTCCCAGATCGCAAGGTGGCCGTTTGTGAAGATCAAGTCGCCCATGAAGGCGATTTTTTCATCAGGAAGGTAGAGGAACGAATCGCTCGGTGAATGCCCGCCGCCGAAGCAGTGCAACTCGGCCCGACGCTTTGTGCCATGAAAATCAACTCGCTCTGTAAACGTCACGGTCGGCAGTGTCAGTTCCAACGTATGAATGGTCTCGCAAATTTCCCGCATCTGCGAGAGGTGCAGCTCCAAATTTCGACGCTCGTCCTCCGTTTGAGCGGCTTCCACTTTCGCCGGAAGACTTGCTACATACCCGTCGATTCCGCTGCGCTGCTGCTCCACACGAGCTCGGTCTTGCTCGATCAAATCGCGTGTCAGCTTCGTCGAGATGATGGTAGCATCGCAGAACACCTGATTGCCGCGCACATGATCGCCGTGTCGATGGCTGTTCACAAGCAGTGTGACCGGCTTGCCTGTTAACAGCTCCGCCGCCGTGCGCAAGTATTGGGCAGCTTGCGGGGTTTGAAACGAGTCAAAAACCAACGTGCGATCTCCGAGGTCTACAAAACCGCCGTTGCTAAAAGCGCCATACCCATTTGTATCTATCGCTGCATACACACCTTCTGCGAGGCGTTCGAGGGTAAAATGTTTGGATGAGGTCAAAAGTTCGGCATTCGTCATGGAAAGCAGCCTCCTAATCTTGGAAATAAGTTTCCAGTTTATTGTAGCGCGATTGTCACGTTTTGCACATCGTTTTTTAAGGTGATTCTAAGGACTTCCATCCATACTGAGAACGTAGAGTGGACAATATCTCATCGAAAGGGTGAAGGAACATGAAGAAACAGGTAAAATTGTGGGCCGCAGCAGCTGTTATCGCAGTCGCGGGAGGTTCGGCAAGCGTGGCGATGGCGTCGACGAAATACATGACGGCTGTCACACCCGACAATACCCAAGTCCACACGCAAACCGACAAGTCGGGACATGTGGGCAAGGAACGCTTTCAGTTCGCCATCAAGGGCGGTCCGGAGTCTTGGAAGTCGAACACCGAATTGCTGACTCTCCTGCACCTCACCTCTGATGAACTCGCGCAGCAGCTCAAGGACGGCAAGACGCTCGCCGACATCACGACTGGGCAGGGAGTAGACAAACAACAAGTCATCGACCTCCTCGTCAAGCAACAGACCGCGCAAATCGACGCCGAGATTTCTGCGGGCAAGCTCCCGACTGAAAAAGCTACCGCGTTGAAAAAAGGCGTCACCGAGATGGTGACAGCCTCCGTCGAAGGGAAAAAAGGCGCGATGGCCTTCGGGGAGCACGGCGGCCCGCACAAGTTCATGTTCGGCGGCAAAGACTTGGCTGACTTCTTGAACATCACCCAAGACGAGTTGAAAACGGAACTCCAATCCGGCAAAAAACTCCTCGACGTCGCCGCGGCGCACAACGTGACCAAGGAGCAACTCACGACCTTCTTCACCGACCAGCAAACCAAGCAACTCGACGAACAACTCAAAGCCGGTCACATCACGCAAGACCAGTACAACGAAATGAAGTCCCACGTCGCCGACAGGGTCACGAACCTGATCGAAGGCAAAGGCCCGGCCGTGATCAAAAAAGACTTCAAGCAAGGCCAAGATTTCAAAGGCAAGAATCAAAAGCAAACCAAAGCCCAATGGCAACAATCCAAACAATCGCAAAAAAACCAATCTCAAAATCAGTCTCAAACCCAGCCTCAAGCCTAGTAATAAACCAAAGCTCAAACCTAGTCTTTAACCAAAGCTCAAACCCAGAATCAAACCCAGCTCCAAGTCCAACCATCTCCACAACCGCAAGCTTAGCAACCCAAAAGCGCCACCCAGCCTCACTCTCATTACCTACACATACCTACACACAAGAAGACAGGCAGACGATGCCTGTTCTTCTTGTTACAATAGAGAAATAGAAGTCACACAAAAAACTCATCCAAAAAGGAGGCCCCCGCATGCGCATCTTACTCGTGGAAGACGACCGCCCGTTGCTCGACGCCATTCGGCAGATGTTCGAAGAGGACTCCTACGCCGTCGACACCGCCGAACACGGAGACGACGGCTTGATGCTCGCCGAGCAGGGCATCTACGACCTGATCGTGCTCGACATCATGCTCCCCGGCACCTCTGGGCTCGACATCCTCCAACACCTGCGCAAGCGCGGTCTCGCCACCCCGATTCTCTTGCTGACCGCCCGCGACACGGTGGAAGATCGCGTGCGCGGACTCGATGCCGGAGCGGATGACTACCTCGTCAAACCGTTCGCCGTCGCCGAACTGCTCGCCCGAGCCCGCGCCTTGCTCCGACGCAACGGGTCGGTCAACCCGGACGGCGAACTTACATATGGACGCCTCTCCATTCGCCCGAAGTCCCGCGACGGCTACGTGGACAACCAGCCCTTGAAACTCACCGCCAAGGAATACAAACTCTTCGAATTCCTGCTCGTGAATCGGGAACAAATTCTCACCCGCGAGCAGATCTTCGACCGCGTTTGGGGCTTTGAAGTCGAAACCAACACGTCTGTCGTCGACGTCTACCTCCACTACCTTCGAAAAAAACTCGCCGTCCACAGCTGCGACCATCTCATCCAAACTGTGCGCGGCGTCGGCTGCATCTTGAAAGGGACAAGTTGACATGTTTCAAAAAATACGCGTGCAGTTGGTCACCCTCAACGCCGTCGTCTTTCTCGTGCTCCTGATCTCCTGCGGCATCGGTCTCTACATCTACATCGAGCACCGCCTACTCGACCGCGTGGATACCAACTTGCAAGAAATCGCCGCCATCCCGATGCAACCGATCATCCGCCCAACCGGTCGCGCCATCGACCGACCGGCCGTGACGATCATCTACGACAAACAGGGCGACGTACTCCAACCTCCCGACTCCAAGTTTGAAAAAGCGGACCTGCAGGCCCTGCAAAGTCTCAAGATCTCCCGCGACCCGCAAACGCTCAAACTCGACAACCACTCCTACCGCGTGCTGACCGTCCCCGTCACTCAGATCGAGATCCCGAACTCCAGCCCGTTTTCCCGTGGCAACTTGAGCGGACAACCGATCCAACAAGTGACGAACACCCTGCAAGTTGTGCGCAACATCGACGCCGAGCAAGATGTGCTCGACACGCTGTTCGTCGTCACGATCATGGTCATCGTCTTCGGCAGTGCGCTGACGGTGGGAGCCGGATTCTTTCTCGCGGGACGCGCATTGGTGCCGATCCGACAAGCTTGGGAACGGCAACAACAATTCGTCGCCGACGCCTCCCATGAACTTCGCACACCGCTGGCCGTCGTGCAGTCACACTCCGAACTCATGCTGCGTCATCCCGACGATACCATCGAAGACCAAAGCCGCAACGTCGCCGTCGTCCTCAAAGAAACCAAACGCATGACCAAACTGGTCAGCGACCTCCTCACGTTGGCACGAACCGATTCCAACCAAGCGCTCGTCGAAGGTCGCACGTTCTCCCTGGATGAAGTCGTCCGTGATGTGGCCGAAGATTACACCCTGATGGCCGAACTCCAAGAGATTGAACTGAAAACCAACATCGAATCCTCCCTCGACTTCACAGGCGACGAAAACCGCATGAGACAATTGCTCGTCATCCTGCTCGACAACGCGCTCAAATACACCCCCGAAGGCGGTCGCATCGACCTCACCTGCCGCAACGCCGCGATGGGGAACATCGAACTCAAAATCAGCGACACCGGCATTGGGATCGCGCCGGCTGACCTCCCGCGCATCTTCGACCGCTTTTATCGGGGAGACAAAGCCCGCACCCGCGCCGAGGGAGGTTCCGGTCTGGGACTGTCCATCGCCCAATGGATCGTGGAAGCCCACCACGGCAAGATTCGAGCGGAGAGCGTGCTGCACCAAGGGACGACACTCACCGTCACCTTGCCCAAAGTAAAAAAGGAGTGAGCCACCCGCGTGGCCCACTCCTTTTTTCTACTATTATATAGAAGGCACAGACTATTCGACTTTCGCCCCGAACGACTTCGCCAGTTGGATGGCGTGCTCCAAATCAATGCGCGCCCCGAACAGGTCGAGCGTGCGCATGTCGACGGCGTCGAGGTTCGCCCCGCGCAGATCGGCTTTGGTGAATTTGACATTGGTCAGTGTGGCGCGGGAGAGATCGGCGCCGCGCAGATCGCTTTTTTCCAAGTTGCAGCCGTAGAGGTCGGCTTCCGTCAGCCGAACGCCTTTCAAATTTTGCCCGCGCAGGTCTTGCAGTCGGAGATTGGCAAACGACCAGTCACCGCCGACGATGGAAAGCCCGCCGAAGTTCGTCTTCACAAAACTCGACCCCGTCATCTTGCACGAAGTGAACTTCGCGACCAAAAAGTTCGCATGGTCGAACTTGCAATTCAGAAACGCGCTGTTCGTATGCTCCGACGCATTCAACTGCGCGCCCGTGAAGTCACACTCTGAAAACACACAGCCCCGCGTGATCAATTCCCGCAAATCGGCATCTCGAAACGTACAGGCGACAAACGTGCAGTCCTGCCATTCGTCCTGCGAAAACCCCTCATGATTGAAACTCTCTCCCGAATACTCTTGTCCACTCCACATCTCCGTCACGTCCTCTCTGTTGCGTACCCTCAGTGTACCTGAGTCTTCCTGGACAAGCCACCATCGCTTACAGTTGAACGAGTCCATTAAGGCATGGTACGATGTTCTGGCACCTCATTTACAGCGCATACAATCGTATACGAGAAACGGAGGGACTTGCTTATGACAGAGAAATCAGGCCAATCGGAGAGCATCCGACAAGCGGCGACGATTTTGTTGGTGCGTCAAGAAACAACGCCCGAGCGGCTGGAAGTATACATGACGAAGCGACCGACCACGATGCGTTTTTTGGCAAGTCATTACGTGTATCCGGGCGGTCAGATGGACGAGGAAGACCACGATCCGCGCTTTGCCAAACGGGCGGTTCCTTTGAACCCTGTGCTCAACCCAGAAGGTCTGCCTTTGGCGTACTGGGTGTGCGCGCTGCGGGAAGCGTTTGAGGAAGTCGGAATCTTGTTGGCGCGCAACACGTCGGGGCAACTGATTCAATCCCAAGCCTACCGAGATGTGCGGCACGAGATGCTGGCGGGCCATGTAAGTTTTTATGAAATCTTGGAAAGCGAAAACCTCACCCTCGCCACCGATCTCTTGCGTTATTTCGGGCATCGCTTGACGCCGCGCAAGGTGTCAAAAAAGCGCTTTGACACGCGCTATTTTCTCACGATCTTGCCCGAGGGGCAGACGCCGGAGCCGCATGTTGGCGAAGTGGAGGAAGACGGCTGGTTTGATGTGACCTCCGCCTTGGATGGCGTTACGCGAGGCGAGTTGGAAATGGTACCGCCGACGCTTGATTCGCTGCGTGTGATCGGGCGTTTCAAACGTGTGGACGATCTGTGGAATTCGGCTGAAGGCGTGGGGACGCCGACACCGGAAGAATTGGCATAGGGATGCCGGGGACAGGGATGACAAAAAGGGAAAAGGGGGAAGCCCGATGGGGATGATTCAAGGAACCTATCACATGCCCCTCGTTGCAATTTCAGTTCTCATCGCGATCATCGCGTCGTACACGGCGCTGGATCTCAGCTCTCGTGTGACGGCTTCACGAAACATCGCGCGCCGCATCTGGCTGATCGGGGGCGCGGTTGCGATGGGCACAGGCGTTTGGTCGATGCACTTTATCGCGATGTTGGCGTTTGAGATGCCGATATCCGTTCGCTATAGCTGGTGGTATGTGCTTCTGTCCATTTTGCCGGCGATTGTGGCGTTTGGCATCGCGTTTTACTTGATCTCCCGAGAGACGTTCACCACGCGCACGCTTCTCTTGGGCGGACTGTTGATGGGCGGCGGCATCGTCGCCATGCATTACACCGGCATGAGTGCGATGCAGATGTCGGCGATGGTCTCGTACGATCCCGTTCTGGTGACACTGTCGGTCGTGATCGCCGTGGGGGCGTCCTGGGCGGCGCTGTATCTGCTGTTCCAATTGCGAAGCGACTCGCAAGACAGACGGCTGTGGGGACGCAAGATCGGCAGCAGCGTCGTGATGGGATTTGCGATCTCCGGGATGCACTACACCGGGATGTCGGCTGCGCAATTTATGCCGATGGACATGTCGGGCCTGCCACACCATCCATCGACCAACTCCTGGGGGATCGCCTACGGAATTGCGATGGGGACGCTTGTCATCCTCGGGTTCGTGATCGTCAGCGCCGTCGTGGATCGACGTCTGTCTGTACAGTCCTCGAAACTCGAGCTGAGCGAACAGCGCTACAAGTCGTTGTTCGAACACAACCCGGACGCGATTTTCACCATCGACTTGCAGGGCTACTTCGTGGAAGTGAACCCCACCGCAGAAAAAATGCTCGGGTACAGCGCCGAGAAGTTGATGAAGATGATCTACCTCCCGTTCATCGATGAAGCGGACCGAGAACGCACGATCGAACATGCGCAAAAAGTTCGCTCCGGCATCTCCTCGATGCTCGAAGTGACGTTGCTTACACGCACCCGCCGCGTGCTGGCGGAAGTGACAACCGTGCCGATCTACGTAGACTCTGAGATTTCCGGTGTCTACGTGATCGTCCAAGACATCACAGAACGCCGCGAGTCGGAGCAGGCCATCAACTTCATGGCGTACCACGACGACTTGACCGGCTTGCCAAACCGACGTCTCTATATGAAGCAATTGCAAGACGCAGTGGACGCCGCCGACAAGCAGGGAGCTCTGGTTGCGACGATGTTGCTGGACATGGACCGGTTCAAAAACTACAACGACTCGCTCGGTCACAGCTTTGGCGACAACTTGTTACGCGCCATTGGGCAACGTTTGGTGAATTCCGTACCTCCAGGAGCGCTGGTTTCACGTCTGAGCGGCGACGAGTTCACCGTCCTGCTGCCTCGCGTAGAACGCATGGAGCTCATCGACGAAACGGCGCAAAACTTGTTGCAAGCCATCTCGGAGCCTCTGCACCTCAACGGCTACGACATTCGCCTCGAAACGTCGATCGGGATTGCGGTCTATCCGGACAGCGGCCGCACGGTCAGCGACCTCATGCGCAACGCGGACGTCGCGATGTACCGCGCCAAGGAGCGGGGCAATACGTATCAATCGTTCGACCCGCAGATGGTAAGCGTTGCATTTGACAAAATGGTCATGGAACACGACCTGCGCAAAGCGTTGGAGCGCGACGAATTCATCGTCTACTACCAGCCTTACGTAGACATCCACAACCGGCAGATCGTCGGAGCGGAAGCGCTGATTCGTTGGCAGCACCCCGAACGAGGTTTGGTGCCGCCGTTTCAGTTCATCCCGTTTGCGGAAGAGACCGGTCTGATCGTGCCGATCGGAGATTGGGTGATGCGCACCGCGTGTGCCCAGTGCAAGAGTTGGCAGGAGCAGGGCCACAATTTGCGCATCGGCGTCAACCTTTCCTCTCGCCAGTTCCAGCAAGAGACGTTGGTGCAAACTGTGCAAGACATTTTGGACGAGACGGGGCTTCAACCCGAATTTCTCGAATTGGAGATCACGGAGAGCATGACGATGGAAGTCGAACGCTCGATCTCGATGCTCACGAAGTTGAAACAACTCGGCGTGCGCATCGGCATGGACGACTTCGGCACTGGATACAGCTCGCTGAGCTACTTGCAGAAGTTCCCGCTGGATCGGCTCAAAATCGACCAGTCCTTCGTGCGCGACACCCACATGTTGACCCACGAATCGGCGATTGTGCCGACGATCATTTCGATGGCGCACAACCTCAAACTGCAAGTCACCGCCGAGGGCGTCGAGACGCCGGAACAACTCGACTTCCTCAGCACGCAGTTTTGCGACGAAGCGCAAGGCTATCTGTTCAGCAAACCGGTGCCGGCCGCCGAGTTCCTGCAGCTCCTCCAAAGCCCGCACAAACAGGTCTAGCAAAAAGAAGTCCGACACGCCCGCGCGCAGTCGGACTTTTTTTTATAAAAAAAGACCCGTTCGCACCGCGGCGTCGGGTCTCTGGTTTGAATTACAGGGAGTGGTACGTGCCGTCCACATCGCGGGCGCGACCATTCTCGATCAAGTGGATCACAATCCCTTGGATGGTGCGCTCCGCCACCCACATCACGCTGGGATGGACGCTGCCTTGGTAGACCGCTTCGACCAGTTCCGCTTCGGTGCGAGGGCGTTCTCTCAAGAGTTGGTAGACTTGCTCCACGCGTTCCAATCGGCGGGAGATGAAAAAGTCGATCTTGGCTTCGACATCGGAGATCATCCCGCCGTGACCGGGGGCGATCCAAGCGGCTTGGAAGGTCTTCAGACGGCGCAAGGTGTCCAAGTAGACACGCAGGTCGCCATCCGGGGGTCCGATCCAAGTCGTGCCGACTCCGACGACGTTGTCGGCGGTGAACAGCACGCCGTCCTCCGGCAACCAAAAGTTCAAGCAACCGTGCGTGTGGCCCGGCGCGTGCAAGACATGCAATTTCAAACCGCCCACGTCGACGACATCGCCCTCAACCAGCGTCCCGCCGACTTTTACGGGCGCGATTTCCTTTTCCACGAGTTCCACTTCGAGCGGGTGGGCGTACACCGGGCAATCAAAATGCGAGGAGAAAAACTTCGCCCCCGGCGTGTGATCGTGGTGGTAATGGGTCATGAGAATGGCTTCGACCTTCGGCGACCCGATTTGCTTCACATACTCCGCCACTTTTTGATGGGCTTCCTCGTGTTCGTAGCCTGCGTCGATCAACACCGCCCGATCTCCGTGAACGACCAGATAGACGTTGGTCGTGGTCGCCGGAAACAGCGTCGGCGTGGTGACGGGCAGTTGGTGGACGTGCGGGGTGACTTCCATGCAAGCAAACCTCCTCTTCAACTAAAACTCTATATTTTGTAGTATAACGGGTGTTTACAAACAGAGAAAAGTATCTTATAATTCTGACATAGGGGAAACAAATGAGAGCTGCGTTGTTTGGGGAAACAACGTAGGAGCTATTCAAACGCAAAATGTACGGTAGGAGGCCTCTCGTCATGAGTGGCCTCTTTCGTTATGATAAGATCAGACGGGAAAGGAGATGGTAAGAGTGAAAATCTATACCAAATCGGGTGACAAGGGCGAGACCTCGCTCATCTACGGACATCGCATCCCCAAAGATGCGGTGCGCGTTGAAACATATGGTACCATCGACGAAGCGAATTCGATGATCGGGCTTGGTGTATCGTATCTGCGCGAGGTGACGTTCCGAACGGACGACCTGCAACAGCAACTGCTCACCATCCAGCGCGACCTGTTCGATCTGGGCCGCGACCTCGCGACGCCGGTGGAGAAAGCAGAAGAGAAGGGCTACTACGTCAGCGCCAAGCAAGTCGAGCAAGTGGAGTCCTACATCGACAGCTTCGATGCGGAAGTGCCGCAGCTGACTCGCTTCATCCTGCCGGGCGGACACAAATCGGCCGCCGCTCTCCAAACCGCTCGCACGATTACCCGCCGTGCGGAGCGCATCGCGGTGACGCTTTCCAAAAACGAGCCGGTCAACCCGGAAGTGCAACGCTATTTGAACCGGCTCTCCGACTACTTGTTCGTTGTGGCCCGCGCCATCAACCATCGTGCCGGGACGCACGAGCCGGAAGTCGATTTCACCTTCTAGGAGTGATTGTGAACGTGAAAGACCTGACATGGCTACGAGACATCGAGACGTTTCTGATCGACCTCGACGGCACGCTCTACCGGGGCAATGAAGTGATCGAAGACGCGCCTGCGTTCATCGAATGGTTGCAGAGTTCCGGCAGACGATACTTATACGTCACCAACAACTCCTCCCGCACCCCGGAGCAAGTGGCAGACCATCTGCGGCACTTGGGGATTCCGGCGCAGACGGAGGATGTTTTCACGTCAAGCCAAGTGGCGGCGGAGTACATCAAAACGGACGGTCGCAGCGGCAAGCGCGTATTCGCCGTGGGCGAGGGCGGTCTCTACACCGCGTTGACCGAAGCCGGTTGCGAAGTCGTCAAGGAAGGTCCCGCCGATTATGTCGTGCAGGGCATCGACCGTGACTTTTCCTATGAGAAGTTGAAACATGCTTCGCTGCTCATCCAGAGCGGCGCTCTGTTCATTTCGACGAACGTCGACAAAGCCCTGCCCACCGAACACGGCCTGTTACCGGGTTCGGGGTCGTTGGCGGCGGCGATTCGCACCGCGTCCGGCACCGAACCGCTCGTCATGGGCAAACCGGCCGCGAGGATGATCGACTTCGCCATCGAGCGCCTGGGCGTGAGCAAGGACCGCGCGGTCGTCGTCGGCGACAACTTGGAGACCGACATCCTCGCCGGTGTGAACGCCGACGTGCGCACCGTGCTGGTGCTGACCGGCTTCTCCAAGGAGGAGCACATCGAGAGCGCCGAGGGACGTCCCACCGTCGTCCTGCACTCGCTGACCGACCTTCGCCGTCATGTGGAAGGCACAGAGCAATAAGCAGAGAAAAAAGACCCGTTGCACCTCCTGAGAGGTGTGAACGGGTCTTTTTTCTTCACTTATTATTCATCTGTCCGCAGTTTTCCGTAGATCACGAGATCGCGGAACTCCCCAAAGGTGTAGGCCGCGCCTCGCAGTACGCCTTCGCGCTTCAACCCGATCTTCTCCACGACACGGTGCGAGCCGATGTTCGGTGCTTCGATTTTGCCTTGCACACGGTAGAGGTCCATCTGCTCGAATCCGTATTGGATCAATGCGCCAAGCGCTTCCGTCATAATCCCTTGGCTCCAGTAGTCTTTGCGCAAGATGTAGACCAGGTCGGCGGAGCGGTCCCGGTGGTCCCAATGTTGCAGTCCGCAGGTACCGATGATGCGACCGGTGTTTTTTTCTTCGATCCCGAGACGAATGCCGCGTTTGTTTTCAAAATTGTCGTCGTATTTCTGAATCAACGAACCGATTTGCTCGCGGGGGAACGGCTCGTTTCCGTAGTACTTCATGACGTCCGGGTCCGACAGAAACACAAACACATCCTCCGCATCCTCTTGCGTTACTTGGCGCAAGACCAACCGATTCGTCTCCACGCGGGGAAACACAGCTTCCATCTTCAACACTCCTTTTTTCAAACAAACAGTCTAGGTCTTCTGACCCAACTTTAGCAAACCGGCTACGGTCGATCAAGGGCTCATCCCCGTCAAACGAAGTTACGCCCCTTTCTCGACTTCCTTGACGATTCTCGGCGATTCTCGACGAACTAGGGGTCGCCTATCGCCGCGCTGGTACATATTTCATAGACTTATAGACTCTTGACCCTAACTAAATCTAGTGGATATAATCACATAGGTTAGTCAACGAACACTACATATGGTGTTTCGATCAGGAGAGAGAAAGCGAGGACCCCACATCATGAAATGTCCGTATTGTGCCCAAGCGAATTCCCGCGTCATTGAGTCGCGAGCGACCGATGAAGCGGTGCGCCGCCGTCGCGAATGTGAGAACCAAGACTGTCAGCGCCGGTTCACGACCTATGAAAAAGTCGAGATGGCCCCGCTGATGGTGATCAAGAAGGACAAAAAACGCGAGGAATTCTCGCGTGAGAAATTGCTGCGGGGTCTGCTTCGCGCCTGTGAGAAACGCCCCATTGCCGTCGATGAGATCGAGTCGTTGGCCGATCACGTAGAGAAGACGTTGCGCAGAGAGTTTGACAAGGAAGTCCCTGTCGAAGCCGTTGGCGAACAGGTGATGGACCGACTGCGCGACCTCGACGGCGTGGCGTATGTACGATTTGCAAGCGTCTACCGCCAATTCAAGGACGTGGAGACGTTTGCCCAAGAAGTGCTCGGATTGCTTACTCATAAGGGGGACCAGTGATGACTCAAGAACTTCAAACCAGCATTCTTCCTTTTACCCAAGAAGATTATCTCGCACCGACCGGTGAGCGGATCGTATCGGACCGCTACCTGCTCAAAGACACCAAGAAAGAAACCCTCGGCGTCGGCAGCGTCGTGGTAGCCGTGGTTGATAAAAAGCGCGCCTACCACGAACTGGCGCGTGTCATCGCGCTTCATGACGCGACCCGGCAGGTGCAAGTGGAATTGCGAGACGGGTATCGTCTGGAACTCCCTTATGATCAGATTGACGTGCTCAAGGAAACTTCGCCGCGTGAGATGTGGGCCCGGATTGCCCGCGGGGCGGCAGAAGCGACGAACGACCCGCAGATGTGGGAAGAGCGTTTTTATCAACTTCAAGCCGGTTGGAAGTACGTGCCGGGCGGTCGCATCAACGCTTCGATGGGCACGGGGATTCAGACGACTTCCTACAACTGCTTCGTCATCCCGAACGTCGGCCCGTCGCCGCGCGACTATGCGTTTTCGTTTGGACAAACGTTGGAGATTCAAGCGCGCTCGGGCGGCGTCGGCATGAACCTCTCGCAAGTCCCGCCGCAAGGAAGCCTGACTCCTGTCAAAGAACTCAAGCGTTCCGACGTGCAATTGGTGCTGGACGTGTGGCACGGCGATGTCGTCGACTTTTTGAAGGAAGAAAGCTACAAGCACACGACCAAAGTGATTCGCGTGACCCGTGAGTTTTTGCGTGCCGTCGAAGAGGAAGGCGAATGGACGTTCCAATTCCCGGATACGTCTGTGGAAGGCTATGACGAACTGTGGAACGGCAATCTCTCGGACTGGCTGGAAAGCGGTCGTGCGGTTGTCCAAGGCGAAACGGTGAAAGCGGCCGACCTGTATGAGCAAATCGTCGAGAGCGGTGTCATGGTCGTGCAAGATGTGATCGGGTTGACGCTCGTGCCGGGCGACTCCCGTGGCACAATTGCTGAGACGCTGGCCGACATGTGGGAAGCGTTGCTCAAAGGCAAGCGCGTTTCGGTGGTCTTGTCCTCTCTGCGTCCGCGTTACAGCTATGTGCGCGGTGTGAACGGCCGCAGCTCGGGGGCGTATTCGTGGGGCAATCTCTATGACAAAGGCAACTATGTGTTCGCAAACGGATTTGGTCCGGTCGGTGTCGGGGAGATCATGAGCGTGGGCTGTCAGCTCACGTTGCAAGGCGGTTCCCGTCGCGGGGCGTTGATGCTGATCTTGAACGACAAGCATGCGGACATTCGCAAGTTTATTACGTGCAAACAAGCAGACGGCGTCATCACCGGCGCGAACCTGTCAGTTGGGGTCTCCGAAGAATTCATGGCGGCACGAGCAGCAGGCGAGAAGTGGTCGATCGGCTATCCGGTGCTGGAGTCCGCGGAGGACTTCGAAGCCACCGAGCAGTTCGACGCAGAATCGCTCTGGGATGAGATGATGCAATCCGCTTGGCAATCGGCTGAGCCGGGCGTTGTCTTCCTCGGTCGTTACAACCACATGTCGAACTCGAACTATTTCAACCCGATCATCGCGACGAATCCGTGCGGCGAGCAAGGTCTGCCTGCGTACGGCATCTGCAACCTCGGCGCGGTCGTTCTCAGCCGTTTCGCAGTCGGTTTCGTCGGGACGAAGGAAAAAGCGACATTTGCAAACGCCGCACTTGAAAAGCAAATTCGTGCAGAGCTTGGCAAACACTTCGCCGAATCCAGCGCGGAGTTCCTCTTGCATCATATTAAATGGGAAGAACTCGAAACTGCCGTCCGCACCGGGCTGCGTTTCCAAGACGCGGTCATCGACGCGACGTACTACCCGTTTGAAGAGAACCGCAAAAACCAACTCGCCGAGCGTCGCGTGGGTCTGGGAATCATGGGTCTGCATGACCTGATGCTGTTCTGCGGCATCCGCTACGGTTCGGAAGCTGCGACTTCGTTGAACGATGTCTTGCTGGGCATGATCGCCGAGTGGTGCTACCTCGAATCGGTGGAACTGGCGAAGGAGAACGGCCCGTTCCCGATGTTTGACGCCGATAAGTACCTGCAATCGGGGTACATGCAGGTCATGGCACAGGAAAAACCGCATGTCGTCGCCGCGATTCGCGAGCATGGCGTGCGCAACGTCACCACGATGACGATCGCTCCGACGGGGACGACCGGCACGATGGTGGGTTGCTCGACAGGCTGTGAGCCGTACTATGCGTGGAGTTACTACCGCAATTCTCGTCTGGGTCTGTTTGAAGAGAACGCGAAGATCGTCAACGACTTCTATGAAGCACATCCGGGAGTAACGGAATTGCCGGAGTACTTCGTGACCGCGATGGACCTCACGCCGGAGGAGCACGTTATGGTGCAAGCTTCTCTGCAAAAGTGGATCGACTCTTCGATTTCGAAGACCTGCAACGCGCCGAACTCGTATACCGTGGAAGACACCAAGCGCCTGTACGATTTGGCGTATGAGCTGGGTTGCAAGGGCGTCACCATCTACCGCGACGGTTCTCGTTCGGAGCAAGTGCTTTCGTTGAAGGAAGAAGACAAGCAGGAGGAAGTCACAGCATCTGCGGAGGCTCAAGTGGCCGCAGTCGCTGAACCGCTTCCGGTGATCAACAGCAAACCGAATTACAAAAAGCCGCGCCCGGACGTACTCTACGGTGCGACCTATAAAAAAGACACCCCGCTGGGTTCGGCGTACATCACGATCAACGACGACCCGGAGGACGGCTTGGCCCGCGAAGTCTTCGTCAACATCGGCAAGGCCGGCTCCGACGTCTACGCATCAAACGTCGCCCTCGGCCGTGCGATCTCGCTCTACCTCTCCGATTCCTCCAACCCGGACAAAGAAGCGCTCCTCGTGAAAAACTTCTCCGGCATCGGCGGCTCGGGATCTGTAGGCTTCGGTGAACGCCGCATCACGTCCGTCCCGGACGCAATCGCCAAATCGCTCATCGAACACAGCGAAACGTTCCCGCTGCGCCACCTCGACTTCTTGAAAGACAAAGAAGTCGCCTGCGCCGACGAACACAAGTCCCTGCGCGACTACAATACCGGCAAAGACTTCTGCCCGAACTGCCACCAGCACAGCTTGGTGAGACAGGGTGGATGCAATGAGTGCGAGGCTTGTGGGTTTAGTAAGTGTTAAGGGAAGAGTAGGAAGAAGCTAGGTAGAAAATGATGTAGGGCATTTGCATATGCAGATGCCCTATTTTTTTAGTACAGGATATTTAGGGTTTCATAACGAATTTGATTGCTGTGAAGTGTAATAACTGAATTTTATTTTTAATATGATAATTCGAATTGTGATGTGCATGGAGTACCCAAACAACATCATTCAACCTGAACCCGAAAGGAGGAATCCCCATGAAAAAAATCACCATCAAGAAAACCGAGGTAGTAAAACTCACCAGCAGCGCAGCTTCCTTGTACGGACCTGGTACCGGTTGCGACCTGTACAACACGTGGTAAGGGAACAAAACTCACCCTGAACGGAGGTGTCAGCATGAAGACGTTGGCGATCAAGAAACTCGGTGCAGTCAAGCTCGCCGTATCACCCCTGTATATTCCGGAAGACTGCTTGCCGTACACGTTCATGGCGTAAGGGAACAAAAAGCGAGGCCAACAACGGCCTCGCTATTTTTATTGTTTTAATTAGTCGAAAATTGTTGAAAATTAATAATTGACTTTGTATTGTAGATGTTATAAATTTAAGGCGTAGAGGGGAGCACAAGTTTCCAACTACATAATCCAACATCCAAAGGGAGGAATTAATCATGAAAAAAATGATGGTTAAGAAAACCGAGGCTGTAAAACTCACCACCGCGGCGTCCCTGTACGGCGAACCGTGTGTTATCGTTGTAGGTTACTAATCTCTTCGGAAAAAAAGCGGGGCACAGCGATGTCCCCGCTTTTTTTCTTATCCATCAAGGAATTGAGGTGAATCTCACATGGACGATCAACAAGACCAACGAAAAATACACCTGCACCCGCTGACCTTCCTCCCCGACTCGGAAGGGGTGTCCATCGGGAGGTTTGGAACGGATACATTTGCCGTGTTCCCGGAGGACGGCGCGGAGTTGATCAAGCAATTGCAAGCAGGTCTCACCGTAGGCGAAGCGGCCCGCTGGTACCAAGAGACCTATCACGAAGAGCTCGACATGGGGGATTTCTTGGAGATCTTGCGCGATCTCACGTTTGTCATCGAG
Organism: Tumebacillus amylolyticus; assembly: GCF_016722965.1. NCBI lineage: Bacteria > Bacillati > Bacillota > Bacilli > Caryophanales > Alicyclobacillaceae > Tumebacillus > Tumebacillus amylolyticus. Next base: position 431,862 of record NZ_JAEQNB010000005.1, on the reverse strand, counting down.
GAACCCGAAGGCGGAGACCTACATACGAATGATCTCGCAACCTCCCGCTCGGACAGCCCAACGCTTCGAGGCCAAACGCTCGGAAAGTGGGCGTTCACTCCAGTCGCTTGGATTCTCTACGCGGTGTTGATCGGGGCGGGCGTTGCGTTTCTATGGAAGTACCCGGAGTTACGACCTGCGCGAAAGCACGTCTTTTTCACCGACTATACAACCGCGATTATCCTCGGGCTGTTTATCGGGCAGATGCTCGGCATTTTGGTTCATGAGAGCATGCACTTGCTCGCCGGTCGACGACTGGGGCTGCCGTCTAAACTGAGCGTCGGACGTCGGATGTACATGCTGGTGTTCCAAACGTCGATGCCGGGAATCGCCGGCCTGCCGCGCAAAGTGCGGTATCTACCGTTTTTGTCGGGGATGTTTGGGGACGTGCTGTTTTTCTCGGCGCTGGTCCTGCTCGCGGGGATTACGCAAATCCTCACAGGCGAGCTCAATCTCTTCGCACGGTTTTGCTTAGCGCTCTCATTCACTACAATCCTGCGGTTTCTCTGGCAGTTCTACTTCCATTTGCAAACGGACATCTACTACGTCATCGTCACGATCCTCGGCTGCGTCAACTTGCAAGAGACGGCCCGGCAGAAGATCGCGAACGTCTGGTACCGCCTGATTCGCGCCGACCACAAATTGCACGACCCGTCGCGATGGGCGGAGACGGACGCCAAAGTGGCGCGGTGGTACGGGCCGGTGTACAGCGTGGGGTATGCGTTTTTCCTGTACGTGTTGGTGTTTGTCATGTTCCCCATCGCGTATAAGTTTTTGTCCACCGTCTTCATGAACTTGTTGCACGGCTCCACCGACAAGATGTTGGATTCGGTGCTGTTCATCGTCTTCAACGGCATCCAATACGGGGTCGTGGTGTGGCTGTATGTGCGAGGTCGCCTGACGCGACGCCGCAGTCAAAAATCAATCGTCCAAGGAGGAGTAGGGAAATGAGCATGGCACAGACGCAAAAACATCGTTGGATCACAGGACAGACCCGCGCCGACCGTGAAGCGGTGTATGGGGCAGGGGACGCGGGGCAGGGTGTCTTTTTCATTGAGGCGCATCGTCAGTTGAGAGGTCCGTATACGGCGGCCGGCGAGCTGTTGCGTCAACTGATTCCGACCGTGCAGCAGCGCTGGCCGGAGCTTGTGGAGCGCCACGTCGTCGAAATTTTAAGCCTTGCGCCGGAGTTGCGTGCAGTCGTGCCGACGTCCCGTGAAACGCTGACGTCCATCGCCATTCCCGAAGAGCGGACCCGTTTTTACGCCCGCGCCCGCACGCTGCGCTTGACCAACGGCGTCATCGAGCTGTTGAAAAAACTCGCAGACCCGGCGCGCATGGGCCCGTTGAAACTTGTGTTTGAAAACGCGGGGGATTGCGAACACCTCGACGGCGAGTTTTTCGCGACGATTTTGCGCCGTGCTCATCCCGCGCAGATTGAAGTCACGCTCAGCACGAAGCCCGAAATGGAGCAAGAGATGGTTCGCGAAGCTCTGGAGAAATACGCCGAACGAGTTGAAGCTCCGGCGACAACCCAGCACCAACCGGCTTCAATCGAAACGGACGTTCTCGCACTCGCCAAACGCTTTGTGCAATCCGACGGCATCTCCGACCGTGCCGAGGAAATCGCGGCCTACGAATCTCTCACCGAGGAGCAACGCCAAGCTCTGCACGATGAACGGGCGGACGAGTTGGTGGCGCGTGACGAGGTCACCTTGGGTCTCGGGGCCATCCCGTGGCATCGTGAACGGGGGAGTTCAACGAAAGCGGCGATTCTTGCGTTGCGTACTCCCTTGGACTATTGCCTCAACATGGGGTTCTACGAATCGTGCTTGGACTTCGGCTTGCGAGGCCGCAAATTTGTGGATTGGTCGGATGAGAACTTGGAGATGATGTGGGCGTTCACGACGAAATCGACCAACTCGCTGGCCGCTCTGGGTCGCGCCGAAGAAGCGGAAGTTCTCTACAACGACGCCCGCGCCCACACGGACAACGAAGTGATCCTCATGCAAGCCGCCTATGCCACGTCGATGCTCTACACCCGCCATCGCCAAGACCGCGACCACTCCACCGCCCGCTATTGGATCAACCAAGCGCTGGACCTCGCCGCGAAAGTTTCCGACGAAAAAGGGCGCATCTTCCGCACCGTTTTCTACAACAACGGCCTCGCCCTCGTCGAAATGCACGTCGGCAACATCGAAGAAGCGCTGCGCCTCGTAACGGACGGGCAAGCTCGCCTCAACGAGATGCTCGGCGAGAACGAGCAGATGTTGCACCGCTCGGTGCTCATGAACAACAAAGCGCATATCCTCAGCGCGATGAAACGCTACGAAGAAGCGCTTTCCGAATTAAACGAAGTGATCGCGATCGACCCGAATTACCCGGAGTATCACTTTGACCGGGGCAACGTGTTCAGCAAAATGGATCGTCTCCCGGAAGCCATCAATGATTACACGCACGGCATCGAAATTTCGCCGCCGTTCCCGGAACTTTACTACAACCGCGCCGCTGCGTACAACCGCATGGGCGAAACTGAAAAAGCGCTCGCCGACTACTCCTATCTCTTGGAGATCGAGCCGACCAACCTCGACGGACGCTTGAACCGCGCCACGCTGTATCTGGAAGCGGGAGAGACAGGCGCTGCTCGTCTGGACGTGGAGGAAGGGCTCGCCCAAGACCCGCAACACGCGCAACTTCTCTGCACGCTGGGCTTGATCGAGATGGCGGAAGAGCACCCCGAAGCGGCGGAAAAAGCGCTCCGCGCCGCCCTCGCCATAGACGAAACTTTGCTGGAAGCCTACGCCAACCTCTCCGTCCTCCTGTTTGAAAAAGAGGATGCACAGGGAGCGGTTGAGGTTCTCACCGCATCTGTGCAGCACCACCCGCAAGCGGCCGTGCTGTACTTCAACCGCGCCTGGGCGTTGCAAGCGCTGGAACGTTATGAAGAGGCCGCCGAAGACTACACGCAAGCTCTGGAACTGGGCTCCGAAGAAGCGCAGGAGATCTATTTCCAACGCGGCGCTTGCTTGCTGGAACTGGGCCTTGAGGAGGAAGCGTTCGCCGATTGGAAGCGCCATCTCGCCAGCGGCGAGTCTCCGTACTTGGAAACGATCCAGAACACAGCGCCTGTACTTGTACAGTAATAAAAAAAAGAGGTGTTCCGCTCCGGCGGATCACCTCTTTCATTTAATGAGAACCTTATTTCTCCTCGACAGCAAAGTAATTTCCTTCGCTATCGGCAAAGTTAAACACTTTTCGAGAACCCATATGTACGATCTCGCCGACCGTGATGTTCTTGTTTACGAAGGAACTGCGCAATTCCTCGAGATTCTCCGAGAAGAACAACAGGGAAGGGGTGGCAAGATTCAATTCCGGTTGGAGCTTGGAGATGATTTCCTTGTTGTGGAGGACAATGGAAGTTTCAGCGTCCTTGGTTGGCGCGATTGTAAACCATTTCATGCCATGTTCGTTGTCTTCTTCGGATATCAAAACGAACCCTGCTTTTTCTGTCCAGAAATTCACCGCTTCTTCTTGGTTGTTTACATACAACATGATCTGACCGACTTTGTACATCATTCAACATCACTCCTTTTCGCTGTACCAATTCGCCCTCCGAAGAATTGTTCCCTTTTTTACGGTGAAATAACATCATAAACAATTTCTTACTGCATAAATTATCCATGTAGAGGGTCTCCTACATACCAACTACAAAATTCATACCTTGAACTGGAGGAATTCCCAATGAAAAAAATGACCATCAAGAAAACCGAACAAGTAAAACTCACCACCGCAGCAGCTTCCCTGTACGGCGAGCTCTGCTGGCCGCCGGTTTTGGCGTAAGAACAGCTCGCGAAAAAAGCGGGGCCCTGCGAAGGGCTCCGCTTTTTTTCTGTCTTTGACAATAAAAATTGAAATGCCCAGGCATGAACCTAATAACTCCCTAATATAATCAAGCAAACGATGATTCGCAGCAATGAAAAGCCAACTTTTAAACTATACAGTACAGTGAGGTGTATGACGACTGGATCTCTTACCAGCAACTGAAAACCATCTTGTCGTAGATTGGGTTGGACCTGTAGCCTGTCCAGTCGAGTCCCTTGGCTGTGTGACAACTGCTTTCGACGTGACTCTGTCTGTAAAAAGTACCTTCGTAGACGAACCGATCTCGGTTGAGATAGCAGGGAACCAAGTTTCCACGGGTGGTTTGTCCATCGTCCGATCAGGCGGTGTCCTGATCGTTCTGTGCGAGGAACTGCTGGTGGAGGGGGAGCGCGTGGATCTGCATGTGATGGGGGAGAGCGCGGACCTGCCGACAACTTGGCGCACGACGATTTTCCTGAAGGCTTCCGGAATTTTGAAACTTGAACCGGCCTTCGCTGACCTGTTGCTGGGCTGGACGGACGACCGAGCCACCGGGCGCGTGCAACGGCCCGTGCCAACCCAAGAGGCAGGCCGGTGGATCTTCGGCGACGAGCACAAGCGTGTGGCGCAAGACCGAGTGTATTTTCAACTGCAACAACCCCCGCGGGAACTGGGGCGCATTCTCTGGGTGTACGCCAATTCCTACATCGACTTGTTGGCGGGGCCGTACGGGTTGGAAATCTTGGACTCGATCGTTCGAGAGGCCGGATTTGTCACTCGCATCACCAACCCGTTCACCGAATTCCTCGACCCGATGCAAGGTCTGCGCGAACTGGTCGCCTCCTACAAGCCCGAGATGATCGGCATCTCGTTTCGAAACATGGACGACGCGCTGATCATCCACGCGCTGGATGGGGAAGCAGACTCCGTTGACACGCTGGAGTTATACCCGGACGTCAAACGAGTCGTGGAAGCTCTTCGCGAGTTCCAAGGGCCGGTCTTCATCGGAGGTGCCGCATTCGGGATGGCTCCCGAGACGTTTCTGGAGAATATGCAACTGGAGTTCGGCGTGATCGGAGCGGCAGACTATGCGATTGCAAAACTCTGTGAACTTTGGTCGCCCGATCTGCTGGCGACGCAAGGTCTGGAAGGATTCCGCCGCCTTTGGTCCCAACTGCCCGGCGCAGTTTGGAAGGAGCAAGGAAGCTTCCACCGCACAGTCGCCTTGCGAACTCGGGTGCTCAATCAATCCACCCGAATCCGCCGCACTTGGACATTTTCCTATAAAAACAAACGCGATTACCTTCCGGAGCCTGTTCGCGGGGCGCAAGGATGCGCGTTGGCGTGCTCCTACTGCGTCGAATCGGTCAACCGCACGCGAATGAGTTCGCGGAGCATCGAGCAGGTCGTCGATGAAATTGAGTTTTCCTTGCGCCGGTACGGAATTCGAGTCTTTCACATGGCGGACTCCGAAGCGAACATTCCGTTCCAACGCCTCACCGATTTGGCGAGGGAACTGATCCGCCGCAACCTGCATCACGAAATCCTGTGGACGGCGTACCTGAACGTTCTGCCCTTTGAAGCGGATGCCATCCCGCTGTTGGTGGAGTCGGGACTGTACAGATTCAAGTTCGCGTTCGACCACTTCGCAGACGACATCCTCAAAAGCTACCACAAAAACTTCCGGGAAAAAGACCTCGATGCGCTCCTCGATGCTTTCGAGCCGTACATAGGACAGGTGCAACTCTATGCGGGCATCTTGCTGGGCGGTCCCGGTGAGGATGAAACGACCTTGCAGTACGCGATGGATCGCATGAAGCAGCACGCCAAGCGCGGGTTCACATTTTACTACAACGTCGGCGTGCGCATCTATCCGGGAACTCCGTTCGGTCTGCAATTTTTGGAAGATCGCACGCAAGCGGGGTATTACGGCCCCGGCAAACACGACGACGGACTCAGCGCGTTGGTCTACTCGGCGCCGCAATCCCCGCGCGTCTTGGCGGCACGAGTCGAGGAGTTTTTCCAAAACTCCCCGCGCGTGTTCCGCATGAACAAGGAGAAAACGACGGGCATCGGGTACGAAGGATACCGCCGCTTCCTGGTGGCGTGGCATGCTTGGCTCGACGGACGCTCGATTGACGCGCTGCAAATCTTGGAAGAGACGGAGAACCTGCATTTGCTGCGCGAAGGTCTGGTGTTACAGCGACTCTTGCGCATGCGTACACGCAAGATTCGAAATCAAAACGCACAAAAGGAGGCGACCCCCAGTGAAAGTGTGTCTGGTTAGACCGTTGTTGTCAGGGAGCGGATTCAATGGCTACCCGTTAAACCTGCTGATCTTGGCTTCGGCGATTCGCGATGCGAGCCATCATCCGATCATCTGCGACTATGATTATCTCAAGGAACTGGACCCGAGTTGGGACAGTCCGGAGTTCGCAGCAAGGGCGGCCGAAGACATTCTGAGCCACAATCCGGACCTCGTCGGGATCACGGCGATGTGCAGCAACTACGTGCTGGCTGTCGATGTGGCCAACGAGATCAAACTTCGAGCTCCTCATGTACACGTCACGTTCGGCGGTCCGCATGTCTCCTTGTGTGCGTTGGAAACGCTGGACAGTTTCCCGTCCGTCGACACCTGCGTCATCGGAGAGGGCGAGATTACATTCCCGGAACTGCTGAACAACCTCCAGTTCGAGGAAGACCTCGCCGGCATTCTCGGCATCGCCTATCGCGACGGGGAGGGCACCCCGGTCAAGACCGCGCCGCGCCCGCTGATGAAAGACATCACGCTCTCGCCCCGTCCCGCCTACGACTTGGTCGACATGCGCTCGTACATCGACACGTCCAAGGACATCTACATGCAAATCTACGCAGGGAGCGGATGCCCGTTCGATTGCGTGTTCTGCTCCACCAGCATCGTCTGGGAAAGAAAGTACCGCGTCATGGGCGCCGAACGCGTCGTTGACGAGATCGAATATCTCCACAAGACCTACGGCGTGACGCACTTCAACCTCATGCACGACAACTTGTCCTCCAACAAACCGTACATCCACGGCATCGCCGAACAGATCATAGAGCGCGGCTTGCAAATCAACTGGGGTTTCTCGTCCCGCATCGACACGCTCGATGAAAAAACATGCCAGATCACCGCAGCGTCCGGCTGCAACTACATCTTCTTCGGTGTCGAGAGCGCCTCGGAAAAAATCCAAAAAGTCATCGGCAAGCGCCTGAAGATGCCGATGATCCACAACACCCTGCGCCACTGCCTCGAAAACGGCATCATGCCGACCACTTCGTTCATCCTCGGATTCCCCGAAGAAGAGCGGGAGGACATCGAAGCGACGATCCGCCTGTCGTTTGCCTGCAAAGTCAACGGAGCTTGGCGTTCGTTCATCAACCTGCTCAGTCCCTACACCGGAACGTATCTCATGCGCAGCTCGGAGAAACTGGTGCTGGATTGGGACAATGTGAACACATCGATGATGAATTTCCTGTACGACAAGCACAAGCGCGAGATTGAAAAAAATCCATACATCTACGCGAACTTCTACTTCCTCGACTACTCGAAAGCGTACCTGAACGAAGCGGACTACTCGGCCCTCGTCGATTTTTACACGATGTGCTTGTTCAAGTATCCGTTCACCATCCATTACCTGATCAACGACTTGGGGATCTCGCCGGTCGCGATCTTTGAAAAATTCCGCGAGCAAGTTGCGAAAATGACGCCGCTGGAACGAGACCGCCTCGATCTGATCATCACCGAAGAAGACCTGTTTGAAATCGCCGGAGAAGACCGTGCGTACGATCTCGTCAGCGTCTTGCGCTACGACCAATCCATCGTATCCGTCTCGAGCGAAAAAACGGGAACCCGCGTCCTCTACCAAGGCTCGGTCTTCCTCGGAGACTCCATCCCGCACAACCTGCTGGAACAATTCGTCGTCACAGAGGGCGTCCGCAATTTCATGCATGAGAACATCGGCGGGCAGCTCGCGACCTATGAATTAACTCATGAGCAATACCAACAATTCCAAGCCAAGCTCTTGCCGGTCTTCTCTCCAGAGCAAAGCGGGGGGGTGCCGCATGCTTAATCTCCACTTGAACGCCCGCCACACGTTGCTCAAATTCGACCAGCAACTGCCCGTCTACAACTGGTACTACCCGTTTCCAAGCGTCGAGGACGACGTGGTCGACACGGACGAAGCCTTGCAATCGATCCCGGTGCGCAAGGACGGTCATCGCGCCCTGTACTTCCACATCCCGTTTTGCGACACGCTCTGCACGTTTTGCCCGTTCTATCGTTCGACCCACTACACATACCATGAATTTATCGACCAATATCTCGAAGCGTTGTTCTTGGAGATGAAGTGGAAATCCAAGTATCCCGGTGTCGGCAAAGTTCCGGTTGACATCATCGCGGTAGGGGGCGGCACACCGTCCGTCCTAAGCGCCGAGCAGATCCTGCGCTTTGGCAGCAAATTGCGGGAGCACTTCGACCTGAGCGAACTGAAGGAATTCACGTTCGAACTGGAAGTGAAAAGCGTCACTCTCGAAAAACTCCAAGCGATGAAGTCAATCGGCGTCAACCGCGTCTCCTACGGCATTCAGACGTTCAACGAAACCTATCGCGAGGTGTTCAACATCACCTCGACGCTGGAACAAGTGCGCCAAGTCTCCGAGTGGGCCACTTCGCTGTTCGAGTACGTCAATGTCGACTTGATCTTCGGCATGGCGGGGCAGTCGCTCGATGACCTCCTCGCCGAAGCGGACGCTGCCATCGCGCTCGGCACCACGACGATCGACTTTTATCCGCTGAACTACATGTCGGCCAGCCTCAAGATGCACCGTTCCTTCAAGGAAAAAGGGCTCGAGATGCTCTCGCCGTCCACCAAGACTTCCTATCGCATGTTCCTTGACGAGTACATGCGCGCCCAAGGCTACCACCCGATCAACGGCTACTCCTACACCCGTCCCAAGCAGTTGCCGACGGAGCGGACCGTGCTCATCCGGGAACCGATCTTCCTCTACCACGACATGCTGTACGGGTACCAAGGAGACGAAGTGATCGGATTCGGTTCCAGCGCCATCTCGCAAGTTCACAACTATACGATGGTCAACCCGAACTCCATGGAAGGCTACATCAAAGCCATGCAGACCGAATCGCTTGATGTCACGACCATCGAGAACTTAAACTGCCCGGAAAAAGGAATCGTGTACTTCCCGTACCGCGGCGTCTTGGACAAAAAACGCATCGATTGGGAGCGAGTCCCCCAAGAAACAATACAGGCGTTGCAAGAAGCGGTGGATCAGGGTCTTGTGCTCGATGAGGGGACTCAATACACGCTCTCACCGTCCGGCTGGCTGTTCTACGTCAACTTGGTCTACTTCTTGACCCCGGAAAAAGGAAAGCAATGGCTGTCGCAGCGCATCGAGATGCGAATCGAAGAGGGCCGAAGCGCAGACGAAGTCAAACTCTATCAAATCATCTGACCCAAGGAGACCGACGCAGCATGATGTTGAACTGGTGGGAAGACCTCAAGCCGGCAGGACCATTGAAAACCCTGAACTTCTTGACCCAAGTGACCCCGTTGACGTTCGATCCGACCGAATCGTTCGATGTGGTCACCCGCAATGTGATCACCAACCTCTACGAAGGGCTGTTGGTGCAAGACCCTGTGACGCTGGAGTTGGGACCGGGCATCGCCGATTCCTGGGAAGTGGTCGAACCGGGTCGCGCCTTTCGCTTCCATCTGCGCACCAACACGCGCTTCTCCGACGGAGACCCGATTTTGGTGGAGGACGTGGTGTACAGCATCCAGCGCATTCCGCAGTTCGAAGGGGTCGGCATCTGGGTTTCAGAGGATGCCCCCCGCGTCATCCGAATTGAGCTGGACCAACCGATGCACTGTTTCCTCGACTACCTTGCCACGCCTTCGTTTAGCATCGTGTCGAAACGTCACGTCGAAATGCACGGCTTCCACCGCGAGAACTTGGTGACGTCAGGCCCGTTCAAACTCAAGGAAAACGCAGACCATCATCCCTCGCTCGTGTTCTTGGAGAAAAATCCCTACTATTGGGACGCTGCCAACGTGCAACTCGACGCCGCGGTGTACATCCCAATCATGGATGCCGACGAGCGCTTGCGACTCTTCCGCACGAGGTACTCGCCGAGCGGGCAGCGGTTGTACTACTTCCTCAACCACGCGCCGGTACTTAGGTACCAAGAACTCAAGCACGACCCGGAGTTGCAACCGGAGCCGGTCTTGGCGACGATCGTCCTCACACCGAACCAGCGAAAAAAACCGCTGGACGACGCCCGCGTGCGTCGAGCGCTTTCGCTCGCCATCTGTCGTCAAAACGTGATCGAGTCCTGCCTCCCGCATCTGGACGCTGCCGATGCTCTCGTTCCGCAGAACATGCGAAATTTCCCGGAAGCTCGAGGGTTGGTGTACGAGAACGAAGGAGAAGCACGGCGCTGTCTGCAAGAGGCGGGCTACGAGAACGGGATTGGATTCCCCGAGATGACGCTGACAATTCTCGGACACGAGTACATGGAGCTCATGGCTCAATCGTTCATCCAAGATTGGAAGCGGGTATTGGGAATCACCGTGCGCTATGAGCGGTTGCCGTGGGGCGAGTATCTACAACGTCTCGACACAGGAGACTACGACTTGCTCTACGAAACGTGGCACACCGACATCGCAGACGCAGGGACGTTCCTGTTGCCGCTCTCCACAGACCATCCGTTCAACACGAGTGGAAGTTCCGATCCGCGCTTTGACGAGTTGATGGAGCGGTCGTTGGAAGAGATGCAAGAGGAGAGGCGCACGGAGCTGTACTTGGAGGCGGAGCGCATTGCGTTGGAAGAGATGGCGACGATCCCGTTGTTTTTCGAAGCCCACTTCTGCATGGTGGACTCCGGTGTGCTGGGGGCGCAGTTAAGTCGCACGGCGGTCTTGCCGCTGAAACACATTGAATTGCTTGAAGGGAGGTGATAATGATGGAAAACGTAAAAGCACTCGCTACCGAGGTTGTCGAAACCGAGGAAACCGTTGAAACGGTTGTCAACGCTGAGAAGCTCTCCGAGGAGGTCGCCCTGACCCCGAAGCGTCTGAGCAAAGTGGTTACGATGCGCCTGCTTTCCGAGTGGTAGAACCTACTTAGGAGAGGAAATACAGACTGCTCTGCAACCGAGAGCAGTCTGTATTTTTCTAAAAATGGTGATTTCCGTTAAGCAAAATGATATTCTGTTTATGACAGAATATTTGAGATAAGGGGTGACGAGCATGAGCAACACGACTTCCACAGCAGCGCCCGGATTCCGCGATGTCATTTCAAACCGCAATTACGTCTGGTTATGGCTAGGCCAAACGATTTCCCAGATCGGGGATTCCCTGACGATCGTCGCCGTCCCGCTGTTGGTGTACGCACTGACACAATCGGCGACTTCTTTGACGTTGACGTTTGTCATTGAATCTCTGCCCTGGATTCTGATCGGACCGTTTGCAGGTGTGTTGATCGACCGCATCAACCGACGAACCGTCCTCATCTGGGTCGATCTCCTGCGAGCTTTGATTGTGGCTGCGATTTTCTTTTCTCATTCCGTGTCGTTGATTTATGTGATGATTTTCTTGTCACAGACGTTGGCGGCCGTGTTCGCTCCGGCTCGTTCGGCGGTCATCCCGGAACTGATCGAGCGCGACTTGTATGTCAAAGCGATCTCTCTGTCACAAAGCTCGTTCCAAACGGTGCAAATTCTCGGACCGTTTTTGGCAACGGGTGTCATTACGTTGTTTGGAGGTCCGAGAGCGTCGTTTCTGGTGGACACCGTCACGTTCTTGGCGGCCGTCTCCTGTACGATGATGATCCGGTTTCCAAAGCAAAGCGTCAAAGCAAACGCCGGGCAACCGAAAGTCTCGTTCTTCAAGTCGTTCGGTGAGGGAACCGCTTTCTTGGTCAAGCACAAAGTCCTGCGCTATGTGACGGCGATCAATCTGTTGAAAGCGGTCACCCAGTCGGTGATCCTCGTGAGCAGCGTTCTGTACGTGAAGACCCAATTGCAGATGTCGGAGCAAGACAGCGACCGTGTGTACGGACTCGTGGTGGCTGCGACGGCGATCGGGATCATCCTCGGTACGACGTTGATCGGAATTTTGGACAAGAAACTCGACCGCCGATTCTTGATCATCGGAGGTCTGATGCTCCAAGGGGCGACGTTCCTGCTGATTCAGTTCCAACCGGGAGCTCTGGCGTTGATCTTGATGTATGGATTCTCCGGTTTCTGTGCGAGCGGGGCTTTGACTCCGGTGTCGGCGTGTTTTGCAGAATCCACGCCGAACGAAGTGCGCGGTCGCGTCTACTCGGTCGTTAATTCGGTTATTCGAATCGCACTCGCCATCGGCTACTCGGCGGCGGGTCTCGTCGGCGCACAATACGGGGCCGTCGCGTTGTTGACGTACGGAGGCATCCTGTTGCTGGTGGCAACTCCGATCTTGACGTTGCTCTTGCAGGGCATTAGCGCGTTGCAAACGAAACAAGCCGTCGTCAATCAAACGGCCACGTCCGCGAAATAGACAAATACAAGAGGAGATCCGCTTAGCGGACCTCCTCTTTTTTTTATATGCACTGGTAGTGGGAAATTTGCTGGAGCGGGATGGTGAATGGTTCCCAACGGCCGATTCTCTGCCGCCAACGGAAGCCGCTCACTAGGTTCCAACTTACATTCGTCGGAAACGCCCAGAACGGACGACCGAATCTCGGCCAGATGAACACGTTTCGATGCAAGCAGAATCGGATGCCGTGCGGGTCTTGCGGATGAAATCCGCCCGGTCCGCCGCCGTGGAACCCCCCGCCCGGTCCGCCGTGAAAAGCTCCTCCTGCTCCACCACCGCCATATTGCTGCGGGAGTTGGGGCTCAAATTGCGGCGGCGGTCCGGGCGGCGCTCCTCCGGGACCTCCTTGGCCCGGGCCAAACGGAGGCGGTGGGGCGGGGCGGTACAGATCGGCAAATGGAACGGCGACGGGAATGTAGGACCAGTCGGAAGAATCGGGCCCTTTTTTGCGACGTGACATAGGGCAATCGCTCCTTTTTCCTGACTTGATTTCTCAATGCTCACAACATATGTAAAGGAGCGGAATTGTGCGTTTGTCCTCCCTGATTTTCTTGTCGATTTTACGTCTGGTCTAAATTACCACTGGTCAAATCTCCCTTAAATTGTTGAGACAATTCAGGTTCCATGTTACCATTTCGACATAGAACGACAGCCGAATCCATAGATTCTAGAACTATGGTACGGGGGACGCAACACATTGGGGTGAATGTACTGGAACCGTTCTGCAAGTCAACGGAACCACAACTAGGGAACCTCTTCCCGAACCCGTCAACTAACCTCGGAGGCATTTAGGAGGACAAACAATTGAAAAAGTACTGGAGACACGTACTCACCGCCACTGCCGTAGTGGCCGGTCTTTCGTCGATGATGGGAACTGCTGCACAGGCAGCCCCGGAGTATGGTGTGAATGTTCAGGTGAACGACCAATTGGTGCAGTTCCCGGATGCAAAACCGTTTCTCGACGACAATGAACGACTACAGGTACCGCTTCGTTTCGTCTCGGAGTCTATGGGCTACGATGTGAAATGGAACGCGGTCGGCGATGATGTCAAAGTCAGCATCGTCAAAGGCTCCCACACCGTCACCGTCCAAACCGGAACCGATACCGGCGTGGTGAACGGTACGCCGGTGGACATGGATACGACGTCTGAATTGATCGACGGTCGTACGTATGTACCCCTGCGTTTTATTACGGAGTCGCTGGGCGGCGCGGTGAAATGGGACGGACCTTCGAGTTCCGCCCTCTTGTCCACAGATGGCAAGACCTACACACCGGTGGCCCAACCACTTCAAGCCTTGGCAGGACCTGCACTTGGAACGAAGATCGTAGAAGGAGCCAAGCAATTCATCGGCGTCCCGTATGTTTGGGGCGGCACGACGCCCAAGGGCTTTGATTGCTCGGGCTTGGTGACCTACGTCTTCAATCAGAACCATGTCTCGGTAACCCGCACCTCGAAACAAATGTTCCAAAGCGGACAAGCCGTGTCCACCAACGCGCTACAACCGGGGGACCTCGTGTTCTTCAACACCTCCGGCGCCGGCGTTTCGCACGTCGGCATCTCGCTTGGCGGTACGCAATTCATCTCGGCGACCTCTTCTTCGGGCGTCAAGATCGATTCGCTCAACTCCGGCTACTGGGGGGCACGCTACCTCGGTGCCAAGCGCGTCCTGTAACAACCACCCAAACACTGTTGAAAAAAGAGCATTCGGGAGACTCCCGGATGCTCTTTTTTGTTTGACACGATCTAGACGTTGTCGTAGTATGTTTATAAAATAGCAAACGTTTGGAGGTTTCGTCTATGTATGAGCGTGGGTACCGAACCGAAGAGGACCACTATGAGTGCCTGTTTTGCGCCGCGTCCTATGAAAAAGGGGTGATCTACCCGGAGGACGGTGTGCTCTACGAGTCGGAGAAAGCGATGAAGCGCCACATCGAGCAAGCACACGGCTCGGTGCTGACCGCTCTGCTCGGACTTGGGAAAAAAGAAACGGGCCTCACCGATACCCAACGCAATTTGCTGGAACTGTTTGCGGCGGGCTACAGCGATGCCGAAATCGCAGCCAGAGTCGGCGGGAGCACGTCCACGATTCGAAACCACCGTTTCACCCTGCGAGAGAAGGAACGGCAAGCGAAAATCTTTCTCGCGATCATGAGCCAACTCGACGGTCTCAGCCCGCAACGAGGTCGTCATTCCGCCAACCACGACCACGTCGGACCAAGCGAGTTCCCAACCAAGGCGAAGAAGCGACTTGAAGCTCTTCAAGACGTGATCAAGTTGTTCCACCCCAATCGTCGGTACACCGAAGGAGAAGTCAACGACATCATCCGCGGCGTGTACACCGACCACGTCTTGGTTCGTCGTCTCTTGATTGAGCACGACATGCTGGACCGCGAAGCAGACGGAAGTACCTACTGGATGAAGGGAGCTCTGGACATGGACAAAAAAGCCCAACTGAAATGGGAGTACAAAAACACCCGCCGTCCCGTCGGCGTCTACCAAGTGAAATGCTTGGTGAACGGCAAAGTTTTGATCGGTAGTTCCAACAATGTAGACGGCATGCTCAACCGCTTGCGATTCGAGTTGAAGTCGAACATGAACAGGATTCCGCAGTTGCAAGCCGACTACAACCAGCACGGAGCCGATCAGTTTGTCTTCGAAGTGCTGGAATTGGTCAAACCGGAGTCCGAGGGTCCGCAAGACTTTGTCGCCGAAGGAGAGCAAGCGAAAGCCTTGGAAGCCAAGTGGTTGGAGAACCTGCAACCGTATGGAGACCGCGGGTACAATGAACAAGAGTAACTTACGAAAAAAAGCCCTGCCGTCGCCGAGACGGGCAGGGCTTCTTTTCGCTGTCACGTAGATGGACAGGGCTTTTTTGCCAGCATGTAGACGGACAGGGCTTTATTTGCATTACTCGCAGTCGAGCAGTTCGACTTTGCCGGTTTCGAGATCGTAGCGGGCGCCGACGATGCGGAATTTGCGTTCGTGAATTCTCTTGGCGTATTGAGGATGGGAAGCTTTGATTTCATCTACGACTCGTTGGACGTTGGCACGGACGGAAGCTTCGACGAGGTCGGAGGGGTGTGATTGTTGCGCGGTTTTCACGGCCGGCGTGATGCGTTTGACGAGCGAGCGAATATGTCCAGAGGGCTGAGTGCCTTTTTCCAAGGCGTCGACGGCGGCTTGAACCGCTCCGCAACGCTCGTGCCCGAGGACGACGATGAGCGGGACATCGAGATGCTCGACGGCGTATTCCATCGAACCCATCACTTCATCGCCGAGCACATGGCCGGCCACACGGGAGACAAAGAGATCGCCGAGCCCTTGGTCAAATACCAACTCCGGCGGAACGCGAGAGTCGGAGCAAGAGAGGACGAACGCAATCGGATGTTGCTTCGGCGCAATCTCATGGCGACGGGCGATGAGGTTCTTCGGATGGCTGAGATGTCCGCTTGCAAACCGTTCATTGCCATCCACCAAAACCTGCAACGCCGCCGCAGAAGGGTCCCCATGCGCCGCCTGCAAGGACTGCGTCGGCAAGAGCGTCAACACAAGCGGGAGAAGGAGTGCTGGAAGCCAGGGTTTTTTCATGAAGAGTCCTCCTATAACGCCGTTGATGATCTTAGTGTGCCAGAGTTGTTACAAGTAAAGTCCCTTGGACGACGGAGTAGGAGGCGAGATTCTTGTAAAGGAAATGGGGGTTGTTGTCACCCTGACATACGTGAACGCATGCGTGCGGGGGAGTTTACTACCGTTCAGCTTTCTTTTTGACGACCGGAAGGGAAGTTATTCCATGTCAAGATGAGTCCTGTTGATTGTGCGAGAACCAGAATTTCTGATTGAAGCTTTTTCTTGTCTTTTTTGTCCAAGTTCTTCATAAAATGATTCTGAGGAGACAATGTAGATTTCATCATTTGAAGGTCTTCTAAAACACTTTCTAATACGATCGCATTGGCTTGCTCGTCCTGGACGTGTCTTATGGTTTGAAAGGAAACTATTTTTCTTGCGTTATGATCTGTAAACTTTGTTTGTGCGATGGTTTGATCGAGGCAGACTTCTTGTAGCTTTTCTGGGAGACGTGAAAAATGAGGCTGTTTCAACACCTTTTTTATGCCATAAATTTGATCGCCGACGAATTTTTTGTTGATATATTTTTCTAGTAAGGATTGGACAATTGGATATACATTCGCTAATTTCTTCAGTTCTCTGTACCCGGTCCAGCCAACTCCTGCCTCTTCAGCCCTCCGTTTTTCATCCTTGTCTTCATTTGCATAGTTCGTATATTTTTTTATGGTCGAGATCGAAACCTTCGATTCAGCCGCGATTCTTTCTACGGTGTACCCCCGCTCAAGAAGATATGCAACCTGTCTCTCCATTCCAAAGCCCGTTTTCTTTTTCCGAGACAATTCCATCTCAAGTCTTTTGAGTACACGCAACTCTGGAGATGTTGGACTTTCTACATAACAGAGGACTTCCTTTTGCTTCAGTTGTTTCAGGCTTTCATAACGGCGGTATCCCTCGACTAAAGTGTATGTGATTTCGTCATCGTTCACTTCTACTAACAACGGTTCATGCAAACCATTTTGGATGATGCGTTCAGTCAATGCATCATCTTTATCTGTTTTTCTAAAGGAATCCTCAACTCGAATCTTCTGAATAGGGATCATAACCAACTTCAACCGGACCACCTCACCATGTAGTTGCCATATAGATATGAAGGGGTGAAATTGTCCCATTCTTTTACGTATAAGAACATTTCGTAAAATATATTGTTATGTTATATTTTGTTTCGAGAGAATCTAGTTTTGACTACTTGAAAAATGAATGGAGGAGCACAGCTGTGGATTTCCGTTTGGAATTGCAAAAGTTGAGTTCACAAGTAACGGAACGTAAGGGATTTATCACGAATGAGGAAATGACCAAACAATCGCTGATCATCCCGTTTTTACAGCGTTTGGGGTACGATGTGTTCAATCCTTTGGAAGTTCGTCCTGAGTATGTATCTGATTTCGGGGCGAAAAAGGGAGAGAAAGTTGATTACGCCATTTTCAAAAACGGCATTCCGATTATTTTCATTGAAGCGAAAGCCGTCACGGAAAAGTTGGACAAGCACAGCGCTCAACTTTCTCGATATTTCAACGCAACGCCGGAGGTCAAGATTGCAATCCTGACCAATGGAGTAGAATACAAGTTTTTTACCGATCTCAATCAAGACAATATTATGGACGATCAGCCGTTTTTCTCTTTTCATATGGAAAATATGTCAAGTGTGGACATGGAATCGATCGAGAGTTTTACACGGGAGCAATTTGATGCTGAGGGTCTGGTCAAGTACGCAGAAGAACTTGTGTATATGTCGAACTTAAACTCCAATCTCAAAGAACTCTTCCGAAATCCGTCCGACGAATTCCTGCGCTTTTTGATCAAGGATTTCAGTAACTCTCGTATTACTTCAAATGTCTTGGAACGTTTCCGCCCGATTGTGAAAAAAGCAATCAGCAATACACTGTTGGAAATCATTAGTGAAGGTCTCTCACCTCGTGATGTCGTGGCAGCAACGGCAGAGGATGCTGTTGCTCCTGAATCTTCACAGGCAGAAGCAGGGGCACGAGGTGCAATCATCACGACCGAAGATGAACTCAAAAGCTATGAGATTGTCAAAGAGGCTTTGACTACCGCGGGTCGCGATGTGTCTGCCTTACACTACAAAGATACGACCGGGTATTTCACGATCTATAACCGCGTCATCACCAAATGGATGTTGCGGATCAATTTGGATGGATCGAACAAATATGTTGTCACGAGGCTTTCCGTAGAAGACTGTGCGAAACTTGCCCAGCTCTATGAAGTAGAGGCTGCTCCGAAGTCTCTGGGGGAAAGCCGGATTCGAATTCAATCGGTCGATGATCTTCTGTTGTTAGAAGAGCTTCTCGTCGTTTGTTTTGACGGCGTGAAGTAGGGCAACTTATCACTGAGCACGTATGTGTTGTGAGGAGGCCATCCTGCATGCAACAGGAACAACCGCAATCTTTAGAGACATCGTCCGGGATGTTGGGGGAGAATCTCGTGCCGGACATCCTGTCGTTGACGTTGCAGATCGTGAATGTACAATTCATCGGGACGCCGGGAGAATCGAGTGACTGGGTGCTGATCGACGCCGGGATGCCGGGGTCGATGGAGCGGATCGTGGAAGTGGCGGAGCAGCGATTCGGGTCGAATCGTCCACCGAAGGCGATCATCCTGACGCACGGGCACTTTGACCATGTCGGGGCGTTTCCGGAGCTGTTGGAAAAATGGGATGTGCCCGTGTACGCACATCCCTTGGAAATTCCCTATCTGACGGGACGAGAAGAGTATCCGCCTCCCGATCCAACGGTCGGCGGCGGGCTTCTCGCAGGCATGTCGTTCCTGTTCCCGAACGACCCGATCCAACTGGGAAGCTCTGTACAAGCTCTGCCCGAAGACGGAAGCGTGCCGTTTCTCGAAGGTTGGAAGTGGCTCCACACGCCGGGTCACACCAAGGGACATATCTCACTGTTCCGTGAGGCAGACCGCGTGGTACTTGCTGGCGATGCGTTTATCACCGTGAAGCAAGAGTCGCTGTTCTCCGTCTTGACCCAAGAGCCGATCTTGCACGGGCCGCCGTGGTATTTCACCCCCGATTGGGAAGCGGCAGAGGATTCGGTGCGACGCTTGGCTGACTTGAAGCCCGCCGTTGCCTACACAGGACACGGGTGGCCGATGTCGGGCGACGTGCTGACACAGGGTCTGGAGTTGCTCGCACGCGACTTCAAAACCCTCGGCAAACCTCAAAGCGGACGCTACGTCCATTGAAAAAAGAGCCTGATACGCGAATCCGCGTGTCAGGCTCTCTTTTTTCCACTATTGGTTCGGTTTGTTCAAACTCTGGTAGAGGTTGTAGAGGGCGACGGCAAGCTCGGCGCGGGTGGCGGTGTCGTTGGGGTGGAACTGGTTGTCAGATTCCCCGCGCATGACGCCGAGGTCGACGATGCGTTGCACATAAGGCGTGTACCAAGCATTCGGGTCGACGTCTGCGAATCGTTGGGAGACCGGAACGGAAGTATTCGGCGGCGTCGGGGTTGCCGGGGTCGTGCCTGTGTTATCGGACGGCTGAGACGGCGGGTTCAAAGCGCCTTGGGTTGCGATCAGGTCGTTGTAGATGGCGAGAATTTTCTCTCCGTAATTCGCACCCGTCGCCCAGCGGCCGGTGAGGGACTCCCACGTCGGAGCAACGCCTCGCGTGACGAGCGTGAATCGCGGATCGAGCTGCACGGTGTTGGCCGGCAACGGCAAGGAACTGGCATACGCGTAGAGATGTTGAATCTGCGCTTCGATGCCCGCTTGCGGAGTCGGGAACACGGCTCCTCGTTCTGTACCGCCAACGGCACCGATGCCCGCGAAGTTGTTCTGCTCGGGGAGGACGAGCCCGCCGAAACGCCAGTAGTTCGTTTCCAAAATCGATTGGCAAAACGCAATGTCGCCGCGCACGCCGTACTTACGCCCGATGGTGATGTACCATGAGGAGTAGTCTGGCGCACTCGGATTGACTTGGTGCAGGTAGTTGCGCAACTGGAACGCGGTCGCAACCGGCTGACCCATGATCGGAGTGGGCATGGTTTTTCACCTCTCTGGGTTCGAAGTTGATTCATAGGTATGCAACGAAGGCAGGAGGACAGCCCAATTTTTTCCTCCCATGACAAGAGCCTTTCCCATTACGGTGCCGTCTGCATGTTATAGGAGTGTCGAGAAGACAACCAAACTTTATTCAAAAGGAGTGTTTCTTTGATGGACGGCGTATTTGGGTATTTCACTCGTTGGGCAGTGGTGTTCCTGATCATCTTCGTATTGTTCTTCCTGCTGGTTCCGAACTGCTACCCGGTTCAAACCACCACGATGCAGTGCTACTAATTGTAGCGCGGAAGAAAGAGCCCCCTTATTGCGGGGCTCTTTTTTTTGCCCGGTTTTGGTAAAAAGCTCGAAATTGACGATGACATTCATTCTCAATGAAAAATCGTGGATTTTCTCCGTTTTTGATAGCCATACGCGAGTTCTCGTGATACTATAATCCAAGACAGGGAAATGGAGAGGGGGACACATCCAGATGCATACTCATCATCACGGTCATGACCACCATCATCATCATATGGGCCACGCGCAGGCTTCGGCGAATTCGGAGCGGCTGATTCGGTTTGGGATGATGCTGACATTTGTGGTGTTTTTGATCAAGATCATCGGAGGCTACTGGACCGGTTCTCTGGCCTTGTTGTCGGACGGATGGCATCTTGCGGGTGACTTGTTGACGCTTGGGCTCTCGTGGTGGGGCGTGAAGCAGTCGCTCAAACCGCCGAGCAGGAGACAGTCGTTTGGCCGATTCCGTGCGGAGATTCTCAGCGCTTTTACGGCGAACTTGATTTTGGTTGGCGTGGGGGCATACATTCTCATCGAAGCGATGCGGAGTGTGACCGAACCGCAACCGGTGTCCAGTGGTTGGATGTTTTGGTTGACGCTTGCGGGTCTTGTGATCTACACGGCCCTGACTTATATGATGAGCAAGGAAAAAGACAACATGAACGCCAAGTCCGCTTGGCTGCACTTCCTCGGCGATGCGTTGTCGTCGCTGGCGATTTTGATCGGAGCCGTGGTGATTCACTTCACAGGCTGGTTCTGGGTCGACCCGGTCTTGGGCGGCTTGGTCGGTCTCGTGATCGGGATTGGCGCGGGGAAAATGGCATGGGAGGGAGCGCACATCCTCCTGCAATTTGCACCGGAGCACTTCGAGCCGGATCAGGTGGAGGAGTCGGTGCTGAAACTGCCAAACGTCTCGGCGGTGACCGACTTGCACCTCTGGAGTCTGACGCCGACGCAGCACTTTATGAGCTGCCATCTCGCGGTGGACGTATCGACGATCGGCGAAGGCGAGATCATCATCCGCCATGTGCAGCAGAAGATGTTGGAGGAGTTCGGCATTCACCATGTGACGATCCAATTGGAGACGTCCTCGTGCAGCACGTGCTTCCACACAGTGGTGGACATGAACTCCCACTGCCAAGACTGCCCGCAGACAGATGCCACCTCCGAGATCATCCAGATCGAACCCAACTAAGAAAAAACGCAACCTCCTAACCGGTTGCGTTCATCTCGACACGATGTTGAAAAAACGTAGCCACAGATCGTGGCTTGCGTTCCTTCTACGATTTGAAAACGCGACCGCGTGAGTGGTTGCGTTTTTTTATTTGTATTCGAAGGTGCCGCCGTCGATTTTTTTCATGCCCTCGACTTGGGCGAGGTCGGCGGCGAGACGGAAGGCGGAGTCGTCTTTTTGCTTGGCTTCGACCATGATGTCGAAGTCTTGGTTGTCGATCTCATGGACGAGGTCGAGAAACGGCACGAGGTCTTGGATGTCGATGTAATCCGCATGATGACGCGGGTCTTCCTCGCTTTTGGGCGACGAGACGTGAATTTTCGGCACCAAACCGGTCGGCTCCCACGTCGCGAACACGCGCGGCACCAAATCCCGCAACTCCTCGTCGCCCGGATTGCAGCGATGGTGATGGATGTCGAGCACCATCGGAATGCCCAGCCGCTCACAGAGTTCCAACGTTTCGAGCGCGGTGTACGTCTTGTCGTCGTTCTCAAGCGTCACACGGCGCTTGACGTGATCAGGCACAGACGCCCAGTTTTCTTCAAATCGTTGCAGCGAGTCGGCTTTGTCCTTGAAACTGCCGCCGACATGCATGACCAGTTTGGCCCGCTCGTCGAGGCCCATCAACTCGAACATTTTGACGTGGCGCTCCATGTCGAGAATGGAGTTGGCGACGACTTCGTCGCTTTTTGAATTCAAGATCGTGTAGTGATCGGGGTGAAACGAGACACGCATCCCCGTGTCGCGCACAAACTTTCCCACTTCTTCGAACTCAGGACCGAGCTTGCTCCAAAAATTCCAGCCCTCCGTCAACTCATGACCGAGCATCGGGATGAGTTTGGAGGTGAAGCGGTACAGATGGATGTCGTGCGCATGAGCATGGCGCAAGATGCGCAGGGTGTTCTGCAAGTTCTTGGCTGCGATGTTCGTCAGTTTGCGCAGACCTGCTTCCCGGTCGATGATCTTGTTGAAATTGGTGACGGTCATCGTCGAGGAAGGTGTTGCGTTCTTGAGGTTCACGGACATCGCGACGAATCCGACGCGGAGTTTCATGAGCGTTCCTCCAACCCATGTGAAAATAGGAACAATCTGTGAAGATGCGAGTATACTGGTACCAAGTGCAGAACTTCACAAGCATGGTTTCCAAACTGTTTGAAAGACTAGACGCTAAGGAATCTAAGACGTACAAAGGAGTGAGACCGAGATGGCGAACATCGTCATACTGGGTGCCGGATACGGAGGCATGGCCACAGCCGTCGCCTTGGAGAGATCCGGTCAACCCTTCACACTGATCAATAAACATGAGTACCACTACTTCACCACCCTGCTCCATGAACCGGCAGGGGGTCGTAACACATTCGACGAGTATTCCGTTCCACTGCGCGAGGTGTTGCGCCGACCGTCATCTGAAATTCTCAAAGCGACGGTGCAGGAATTGCGCCCGCAAGACAGCAAAGTGATCACAAACCAAGGAGAGCTCCCCTACGACTACTTGGTCATCGCGCTGGGCAACGCGCCGGAATACTTCGGAATCCCCGGCATGCAAGAGAATGCGCTGGTGCTGCGCTCTCTGGACACCGCCCGCCAATTGCATGAACACATCGAGAAAACGTTCGCTTCGTGGCATGAAGACCAAGACGACGCCAAACTCCGTGTCCTCATCGGCGGAGCGGGTCTGACCGGCATCGAGTTGTGCGGAGAACTGGCCGAGTGGTTGCCGGAACTGGCCGCTCAATACAACTTGCCCTTGGACAAAATTCAACTGATCAACCTCGAAGCCGCTCCCTCCATCCTGCCGATGCTCGACGAAGGCTTGCGCGAAGAAGCGCAGCGCGTGTTGGAAAGCAAGGGCGTCCAATTGCGCACCGGCACGGCGATCGTCAAAGTGAACCCGAATCAGGTGGAACTCAAATCGGGTGAAACCCTCGACGCCAAGACGATCGTCTGGACCGGCGGGGTGCGTGCCAATCCGTTGATCAAGGAAGCAGGCTTTGAGGTCGATCCGAAAGGCCGGGCCAAAGTGAATGAATTCTGCCAATCGGTGAACTTCGAGAATGTGTTCGTCATCGGGGACTCCGCATGGTTCACGGGGGAAGACGGCAAACCGTTGCCCCCGACCGGGCAGGCGGCCGAACAGATGGGCAATCGCGTGGCGGAGAATCTGCAAGCCATCGAGAGCGGTCTCCCGATGCAACCGTTCCATTTCAACAACCTTGGCACGCTGGCGTCGCTCGGTCACGAAGTCGGTGTCGGCAGCGTCAAGGGCGTTCGCACCAAGGGCGTGCCCGCCGCGTTGATGAAGGAAGGCTCCAAAGCAAAATATCTGTGGCACCTTGGCGGCTTGCGGATGCTCTCGCAGAAGCGCGGGCAATTCAAGCGCAAAGGCTAACACCCAAAAAACAAAGCCTGACACCCCGTAGTGGGTGGAGGGCTTTTTTTATTGTCTCTCAAGAAGTCTGGAATATGTTGTGTTTCCCAAGATACTTGTCCGTTTCGCAAGTAAAGCATTCTGAATAATTTATAGTAGCTAGAAAAGTGAGGGGGTGTGTGGCGATGAAAGGCAAACGCAAAGGCAAAGTGATTCGTGTCAAAAAGCGGATTCGTCGTGGCAAAGAAACCCTCAACGTCGTGATCAATGTGCGTGTCAACCCCTCCAATGTGACGGTGACCAACCGAACCGACGATTCCAACGAGCTTGGAAACGGCGGTTCCGGCGGTGGTGGCGGGATCAACGGAGGGGGCGGTGGCGGCGGAGGGGTTGGACGACGCTAACGTTTTTTTAGTAGATAGTGCGCAGAATTGGATGTTTGGAGGAGTTCAAAACGCCTTCACTTCACATAACGTGAAGGTATCTCAACTTTTCGCACATTTGGTTGAGTACGAATTACAAACTATTTTGGAGGTCTGAGGACATGAGTGATTTCAAAAAAGAACTCCGCAACTTGAAGGTTGGGGAGTTCCAAGCAGAACATCTGGCACCTGTTACCAAAAAAGGTGACCTCGATGCAATTCCCGTGTTCGCCTGTGGCGGAGGTGGAGGCGGCGGCGGCCTCTGCGGAGGTGGCGGCGGCGGTCTCTGCGGAGGCGGAGGCGGCGGACTCTGCGGAGGTGGCGGCGGCGGTCTCTGCGGAGGCGGCGGCGGCGGTCTCTGCGGAGGTGGCGGCGGTGGTCGTTGCGGAGGTGGCGGCGGCGGTCTTTGCGGAGGCGGCGGCGGCGGTCTTTGCGGAGGTGGCGGCGGCGGTCTCTGCGGAGGTGGCGGCGGTGGTCGTTGCGGAGGCGGCGGCGGTGGTCTCTGTGGAGGCGGCGGCGGCGGAGGCGGCGGTGGTCTCTGTGGAGGCGGCGGCGGAGGCGGCGGTGGTCTCTGTGGAGGCGGCGGCGGTGGCGGCGGCGGTCTCTGTGGAGGCGGCGGCGGCGGTGGCGGCGGTGGCGGCGGTGGCGGCGGTCTCTGTGGAGGCGGCGGCGGCGGTGGCGGCGGCGGTCTGATTCGCCGATAGTTCAACGCGCAGTCGATTCGGCTGACGGTTCCAACTGAGAAGGATTGCCCTTGTATGGACAAGTTATGGGCTTGCATACAGGGGCTCTTCTCTTTTTATATATCCTACATCACCCTACAGATTGGAGGAGCAGCATGAGCACGGTACATCCTTCTATGTGTTTGAAAGTGGCGGGGGGCACGTTTTTTTTGCCGGATCGAAACGGAGGCGTGTATTTTCGGAATCACGCGGGCTCGTTTCGGATGCAGGGCCGTGACATCCAGCAATGGATAGAGAAATTGATGCCGCTGTTCAACGGCGCACATAGCCTGGCCGATTTGACCGAGGATCTGCCGGAGCAACACCGCAATCGGATCTTTGAACTTGCAGAGGTGCTGTATGAAAACGGCATCGTGCGGGATGTGAACCGAAATTTGCCGCATCAACTGTCGGATGAAGTGGTGCAAAGGTACGCGGCACAGATTGAGTATTTAGATGTAAGGGGGCATTCGGGGGCTCGTCGGTTTCAAGAGTTTCGGCAGGCGCGGGTGTTGGTGGTCGGAGCAGGACCTTTTTTGGTCACGATGGCGGGGGCGTTGTTGGATGCCGGGTTGCAAGAGGTGCATCTGCTGATTCTGGATGCAGAGCCGACGTCGCGGGAGAGGTTGGTGGAGTTGCAAGAGCATGCGAGGCTGACGGATTCGAAGTCGGTGCTCCGGGAAGTCACCCTGCCGCTTGAGGAAGCGGTGGCGGCGCATGATTGGATTCTGTACGTGTCGGGTACGGGTGACGTCGAGCTCGTACGGGCGCTGCAATCGCTGTGTCGTCAGCAGGGAAAAGCGTTGCTTCCCGCGATGTATGTGGAGCAAGTCGGTCTGGTCGGGCCGTTGGTGCATCCAAACCTCTCGTCCGATTGGGAGTCGGCGTGGCGGCGGATTCATCGCGCGGCGGTCTGTCGCGATCCCAAGGCGCACTTTCCTTCTCCGACCGCAGAGGCGTTGCTTGCAAATGTAGTGGTCTTCGAGCTGATGAAGACGGCTGCGGGTGTGAACGAGTTCGTGCGGGAACAGGGGTTTTTCCTGTTGAACTTGGAGACGTTGGAGGGCAATTGGCACGGGTTTCTACCCTATACGGAGAGGGGCGCTGTTCAGGAGATTGCGGGGCTTGCGGAGAAGTTGGCGCAAGAGACGAGGGGGGCGCGGGAGGAGGAGTCGAGAAGTTGGTTTTATGCGTTCCGCCACTTGACGTCGAATGTGAGCGGCATCTTGCACACGTGGGAAGAGGGGGAGTTGCAGCAACTCCCGATGGCGCAATGTCGGGTGCAAGCGGTCGATCTTCAATCCAACGGGTTGGCGGATTTGTTGCCAAGCGAAGTCTGCCTCGGGCTCACGCATGAAGAAGCACGGCGGGAGGCGGGGCTTGCAGGATTGGAAGCGTATGTGGCGCGGGGTGTTTCACAGGAGGAATTCTTGGGAGTCGGGGCTGGCTTGACGCTTGCAGAAGCAGTCGGTCGCGGGGTGCAGAAGTGCTTGGAGGCGGAACTTGCGAGTCGGGAACGAGAGACTTCCATGAAAAAGCGATCTGTAGATCTGCTCACCATTGCAGACGAGCGATGCCTGTACGAGTTGCAAGCCCTGACGATTGCAAACGGAGCCCCCGTCATTGGCTGCGGCCCAAAGATCTGGGGGTTCCCAACTCTTTGGGTAAAAACGAACGGACACAGCTTCTGGGGAATCGGGTTGCACGAAACGATGGCAATGCGAAATGCACTCGAAAAAGCCTTGCAAAAAACCGTCATGCGAAGTGCGGAAGTTGAACATAACGTCACAGAAGATGCGAAGTTTTATGGTGCAGGGGACATTGATTCCGTACAACTTGGGTCGAGCGTCTCAGACGTGTCACCCGGCTCGCAATCGTCGGGAAGTCTCATGATCCCTGCCCGTGAAGTTGGTTTTTCAACGGACACGGTCTTGTCGGCTCTGCAAGTTTTGAGAGAGCATGGCAAGAAGGTCCTCGCGTTCGATTTGGCACAGGAGCCATTTTTACAACAAGTGCTGGCCGGCGTGGTTGGAGTGGCGTTGCGAGAGGAGGAATCTCCGTGAGCCATGTGGTGTGGGTGCTTGGCGTAGGAATTTTGGCAGACAAAGTCTGCGAATTGCTGTCCGACTCTTGCCAGGTCGTTCGGCACTCCGATTGGCCGAAACGGACGGAGAGTGAGGAGCAGACGGCCGATCTCGCCCTGTTGTTGCACGATGCTTGGCATCCCGCTCTCGATGCCAAAGCACATGCCGTCTTCCAAGAACTCGGCGTTCCTTGGGTACGCGGCTGTGTGCAGCTGGGAGAGGGGGTGCTCGGCCCGCTCGTCCAACCCGATCAACCGGGCTGCCCCCGCTGTGCCGATTGGCGGCGGCTGATGGCGGGTGGAGATCGTGAGGAGTCCTTGCAAATTCTGCACCTCTTGGAGCAACACGGAGGGTTGGACCGTGACCCGTTGGCTTCCCGGACGGCGCTGTCCCACTTGGCTCACGTGCTGACGGCCGACGTGCAGAGAGTGTTGCAAGGTCGAGAGGCTCAGTTGGCGGGGCATGTTTTTTTGGCGAACATGAGCACGTTGAAGAGCTCTCGGCATTTCTTGCTGCCCGATTCCTTGTGCCCAGTTTGCGGGAATCGGCCTGAGGATACGGCAGAGGCGGCGCGGATCGCGTTGCAACCCAATCCGAAGCTCAGCGCAACCGGATTTCGCACCCGTTCCATGGAGCAGTTGAAGGATGCGCTGCTCCGTGAGTATCTCGATCACGAAGTCGGATTCCTCAACGACGACCTGCAAGACTTGGTCTCTCCCTTCGCCGCCGTCACGGTGAATCTGCCTCTGTTGCACACCAACGAAGTCACCGCAGGACGCACGCATTCCTATGCCGAGAGCAAACTGACGGGCATCTTGGAAGGGTTGGAGCGGTTCTGCGGAGTCGCCCCTCATGCGAAGCGAACGGTCGTCCGCGGCTCCTATCGCTATCTGGCGGCACATGCGTTGAACCCTGCTCGCGTCGGGGTTCATGAGAAAAATCAATACGACCGCCCCGGCTTCCCGTTTCGCGCCTACGACCCGAATTCGCCTCTGGATTGGGTGTGGGGCTACTCGTTCACCCGCGAACGCCCGATTCTCGTGCCGGAGTTGCTCGCCTACTACAGCTTGGGTCAGGGCGACGGTTTCGTCTATGAGACGTCGAACGGTTGTGCGCTGGGCGGAAGTTTGGAAGAGGCGATTTTTTACGGGTTGCTCGAAGTGGTGGAGCGCGATGCGTTTCTCATGACGTGGTACGCGCAACTGCCTTTGCCTCGGTTGGACCTCGATTCTGTGCAAGACACCGAATTGCAATGGATGATCCACCGTCTGCGTGTGGTCGGCGGGTACGATCTCCATCTCTTCAACGCCACGATGGAGAACGGCATCCCGAGCATCTTCGCGCTGGCGAAAAACCGCAGGGGGCAAGGGCTTAACCTAATCTGCGCCGCAGGAGCCCACCTCGACCCGCTTCGAGCGATCAAAAGCGCCGTCCACGAGTTGGCGGGGATGATGCGGGTGCTTGATCACAAGTTCGAAGCCAATCGGGAGAAATGCGGGCGGATGTTCCGCAATTCGGCTCTCGTGCAGGAGATGGACGATCACATGCAACTCTACGGTTTGCCCGAAGCAGAGGAGCGGCTCCACTTTTTGTTGGATGCCGACCGACCGGTGCAGACGGTCGAGGAGGCTTTTTCGCGGAGAGAGCAGCGGGCCGATTTGACAGACGATGTGCGGGACTTGCTCGACGTGTTCCGCAAGTTGAATCTGGAAGTGATCGTGGTGGATCAGACGACACCGGAGGTGAGTCGAAACGGGCTCTCTTGCGTAAAAGTGCTGATCCCGGGGATGTTGCCGATGACGTTTGGACACCATCTGGTGCGCGTCAAAGGGCTTGAGCGCGTATTGAAGGTTCCCGCACAACTCGGGTATGCCAAGAAAAAGCTGACCCGCCGACAACTCAACCCGCACCCACACCCGTTTCCATAAAGGGGGGACCGAGATGAATCCCGATGCTTTTTTACACGCGTTGCACTATGACGTTGACCGGATTCGTCCCTCCGACTGGCAAGTGGATTGGGACGACTCGCCGCTGCTCTACAAACTGTACCGAGGGCTCCCGCAATTCCCGCTGTCTGCGGAAGTCCCTCTCACGCTCCCGGGGAAAAAAGCGTCCGGGACGCCCTCGCTTCGTGAAGTCGGCCACTTTCTGTGGTATGTCAACGGCCTGATGCAAGCCAGCGACTCCGGGTATGGGATGAAGTTTCGGCGGTTTTTTCCTTCGGGCGGGGGCTTGTATCCGAGCGAGTTGTACGTGTATTTGAAAACGGATGGCGTGCCGACCGGCGTCTATCACTACAGCGCTGCCCATCATCGTTTGGTGCTGTTGCGGGAAGGGAAGTTTGACGAGGTTCTGGGGCGGGCTCTCGGCGGACGGTGTGACCTCGACGCTTGTTGGGGGGCGGTGTTCGTCTCGACGATGTTTTGGAAAAACTTCTTCAAATACAACAACTTCGCGTATCGCCTGCAAGGGCTGGATGCCGGGGTGTTGCTCGGACAGCTCTTGGAGGTGTCGAAGCGGTTCGGCTACACGGCGGGCGTTTGCTATCAGTTCTTGGATCGGGCGGTGAACTCTCTGCTTGGAATTTCGGAGTTGGAGGAGAGCGTGTACGCGGTCGTTCCGCTCTCAGTGAAGCCGACGGGAGAGTGGTTTGCGAAAGCGCAAACGAATACGTCGTGCAAGGACCTCATCCGTGAACTTCCCGACCTTCATCTCAAGCACTATGTCCGGTCGAAATGGATCAAACCGTTTCCCTTGTTGGTTCGGATGAACGAAGAGGCGATGCTTGATAACACGAACGCTTTTACAAAATGGCAAGGAGGTACCTCCACAGGGGACGCCTCGAATCTGACGGCGTTGCCACAAGTACCGCGCTTGTCCTATGATCTGGCGGCGGTCGGACGCAAGCGAACTTCCTCGGGAGAAGACTTTGTCTTGCACGGAGTCAGTCAAACTCAACTTGCGATGCTTTTGCAGGAGGCCACGAACTCTTTTTCCTACTGCAATGATCTGGATGGGGGCGAATCGACGAAGCCCCGCGTCTCGCTGTACGGCTCTTTGACCGGCGTGGAGGGCTTGCCGGACGGAGCTTATTCATACGACAACAGCTCCCACACCTTGCAAAGCATCCGCCTCGGAGACCACCGCTACGTGTTTCAACAGGGGGTCTCGATGCAGAACGTCAACATGACCCAAGCCCCGCTGTGTTTTCACGTCGTCGGGGACCGAGATCACCTCACCGAATCGCTCGGGTTTAGAGGGTATCGCATTCAGCAGATGGAAGCGGGTCTCCTCGTCCACCGTCTCGTTCTCGCTGCGACGGCTCTCGAACTCAGCGGACATCCGTTGCTCGATTTCGACACCGCCGCCTGTGACGAGCACTACAACCTGCAAACGCAGGCCACGCTCATCCAGATTCCCATCGGAGTCACCCGCGTTCGCCCGCGTTTTCAAGGACTTTTACACAGGTAACGAAAAAAAGGAAGCCACTTCGCGGGCTTCCTTCTTTTTTCCAACACTCATACTCGTCGAACTTTGTCTTATACATAGGAGGAACAGCACGATCGAGGAGGGTATGAGCGAGAATGTCTGTCATGCAACAATGGGGGAACGTGGGAATTGAATTTCAAGAAGACGGGTGGTACGGGGCACTCACCCGTGAATTGACATTCGTACAGGCGGCAATCGTCGCACAGGGTATCGCTTCATTTATGAAAACGGAAGACTTGACGCAAAACGGCATGATCGTCGGCTTCGTCGGCGACGCTCGCGGGTACTTGTTTGCAGAGCGCATCGCCGAGGTGCTCGCCGGAAATCAAGTCATCGTCTGGCTCTGTGAAGAAGAGGCCACCGAAGGCCAACTTTGCAACGCGATTCGTCAAGAAGGACTCGACGGCGGCATCCTCGTCACGGGCCAAGGCACGACGGTTCGCGGACTGAAATTCCTCACGCCGGAGAAAAAAGAACTCACACCGGCACACATCGAGCCCTATGTTCGGGAAATTGAGGCGGGCGCACGAGGATTGCTTGTGAAGCCGTATGCACAGGCGTCGAGAGAGGGCGCGCTTCTCTTGTGCGCGTTTCAGATGTAGGGTACAATGCGGATGACTTGTCTCAATTTTGACCGACTCTCGCCAAAAAGGAGTCCTCTCATACATGCCAAGAAGCATCCGCGACATCCAAACTGAATTGAAAAAAGGCATCATCCAACCGGTCTACCTGCTCTACGGCACCGAAGCGCTCTTGATCGACGACGTCGTCCAATCGATCCAAGACGCCGCTCTGCCGCAAGGGATCGACGACTTCAACTACATGCGTTTCCACTACGACGAATCGCCGATCCAACACGCGGTTCATGAAGCGGAGACGATCCCGTTTCTGTCGGAGCGCAAATTGATTCTCGTGCAGAACTGCGCCGCGTTCACTTCGGCGAAGTCCCCGCGCGTCGACCACGACCCGGAAGCCCTCCAAGCCTACATGGAGAATCCGGCTCCCTATACGACGCTGATCTTGACCGTCTTCGCCGAGAAACTCGACGAGCGCAAGAAACTCACCAAGATCGCCCAACAAAAAGCGGCCGTCGTCCAATTCGTCTCGCTCAAGGAAAACGAGTGCCGCGACTGGATCGCCGGAGAAGTCAAACGCCAAGGCAGTTCGATCACGAACGACGGCATCGGACGCCTGATCCTCTCCGTCGGCACCAACCTGCGGCTTTTGCGCAGCGAGTTGGAGAAACTCGCGCTCTACGCAGGTCCCGGCGGCACGATTGACGAAGCGGCGGTCGACATGCTCGCCACGCGAACGATGGAGCAGAACGTGTTCGTGTTCATCGACGAAGTGGTTCGCTTGCGCATCGACCGTGCCATGCGGATGATGTACGACCTGCTCAAGAACAAGGAAGAACCGATCAAACTCCTGTTCATGATCGCCCGCCAAGTGCGGATGATGCTCCAAGTCAAACTGCAAAGCGGTCGCGGCTACAACATCAACCAGATCGCACAGCAACTGGGCGTCCATCCCTACCCGGCGAAGATCGCCGGCGAGCAAGGCAACTTCTACAGCGTCAAAGAGCTGGAGAAACTGCTGTTCGAACTGGGTGAGATCGACTACAAGATCAAAACCGGCCAACTCGGAGACCGCACCGCTTTGGAGATGTTCATCCTGAGCCTGCCGCATAAAGTCTCCGCTGCGAGTAGGCAACGTGCCTGACGGAGATACTCCCTAGCAGAAGGGAGGTGGAGCCAGATGGCGCGCAAGAGACGACGTCTGCTCGTTCCGGGAGCGCGAGACGCCTTGGAACTGTTGAAGGCCGAAGTGATGAACACCACGCCCGAACAGGCGAAGTTCAAATCGGCAAGTGAGCAAAACATCCCGCTCACCACGGGGGACAACGGCAACCTAACCGCACGTGAAGCAGGCAAAGTCGGAGGACCGATCGGCGGCCAGATGGTCAAGAAACTGATCGCCCTCGCCCAGATGCAGATGATCAACGAACAACATCGAGACGAGAACCGCCCCCAACAGTAGCGTGGGCGGTTCTTTTTTTTCGTTTGAATAGTCAGAAAAATATGTATACAAAGTGACAACCCTTCGCTTATAATAGACTTATCAAGTTATATTGTAATTGTAGCTTGACAAAGATCGACAAAAATTAAAACTAGGCGGTGGTCTTTCATGAGTCAGTTGATGAGCAACGTACATCGCAAGTACTCGGTTCGTCCGGATGCGGTAGACATGCGTGACAAAATGTTCCGCACCGCCATCTTCAACACTCCGGAGGCACTCCCGAAAGCGGTGGATCTGCGCGACAAATGCTCGCCGGTCGTCGACCAAGGGCAACTCGGCTCTTGCACGGCGAACGCGATGGCGTCCGGTTTGCGCGAATACCTGCTGCTTCGTTCCGGCCAGCCGTTTACCCCGCTCTCCCGTCTGTTCCTGTACTGGCACGAGCGCGAGATGGAAGGCTCTCTGAACGAAGACGCCGGCGCACAAATTCGTGACGGCATGAAAGTTTTGAACAAGGTCGGGGTCTGCCCGGAAGCCGATTATCCGTACGCCATCGACCACTTCAAGGACAAGCCAACCTCGCAAGCTGAGAAGGATGCGGCGCTCTATCGCATCGGCGAGTACCACCGGATTGCGTCTCTGTCCCTGCTCAAAGCGGCGCTGGCTCAAGGTCTGCCCGTCGTCATCGGCTTTGCGGTCTATGATTCGTTTGAAAGCAAGGAAGTCGCCGCCACCGGGATCGTCCCGATGCCGGACGCTGAAACCGAACAGATGCTGGGCGGCCACGCCGTGCTCGCCGTCGGCTACGACGACGAGGGAGGTCATGTGATCATCCGCAACTCGTGGGGCGAAGGCTGGGGCGACGAAGGCAATTGCTACTTCCCGTATGAGATGTGGGACTACAACCACATCTTGCAATCCCCCATTGTGTTCGACATGTGGACAGGCCACTAAGCATGGCTTTCAGGACATACAAAAAACGACCCAGGGAAATCCTTGGGTCGTTTTTGCATTCCATCTGAAAAACTCCATCGCTTTGGCGCCAAAGTCATGAAGCTCCTATGGAAACCGTCTTACGCGGAAGCTTGGTTGAACTTCTTGGTCAGACGGGATTTTTTACGAGAAGCAGTGTTCTTGTGCAGGAGACCTTTGGAAACAGCCTTGTCCAGTGCACGAGTCGCTTGCTTCAGCAAGGTTGCGGAGTTCGCATCGTTTGCTGCTACAGCTGCTTCGAACTTCTTGATTGAGGTGCGGAGAGCGGATTTCGCAGCAGCGTTACGCAGGGTACGGGTGCTGGTGGTCTTCACGCGCTTCACAGCGGATTTGATGTTCGGCATCTATATTTCACCTCCATTTCAGAGCACATATCCATAAAAAAGGACATTGGATATTTTATCATGACTAGTGCGAGAATGCAAGGTTTGTATCTCCCTTGCATAATTTAGAAACTCTGAGCCACTCTAACTCCAAGACCCTAGTCAGAAAGCAGGTGGAGTTCGTGGGCAAAGAGCCGCGTTACAAGTATAGCCAAGAATCCGCACATACGCAAATGGATGATGAGTTTTGGAACTCCTATAGCGTCAGCACAGATCTCGCATTGGAGGCGCACCAGATTTTTTCTCCCGATCACGGGGGGACGATTCCGGGTGTGAACCTGTCCGAAGAAGAGGACGAAGGCATCAAAATTACCCGCATGTCGATCCTCGACGATGTCGGCGGCAAGATCATGGGCAAGATGCCGGGCAACTATCTGACGCTTGAGATCCCCGGCCTGCGATACAAAGATCCGCAGTTGCAGCGCCGCGTCTCGGAGACGCTGGCGGCCGAATTCCGCAAGTTCGCCAATCTCACGGCGGAATCGACGGTGCTCGTGATCGGACTTGGAAACCGCAAAGTGACGCCCGACTCGCTCGGGCCGCTGGTCTGTGACAATCTGTTCGTGACTCGCCATCTCTATGAACATATGCCCGACCTCGTGGCAGGCGGCGGCTATCGTCCGGTGGCAGCCGTGGCGCCGGGGGTGCTTGGCATTACGGGGATTGAGACGTCCGAGATCGTGCACGGCATTGTGAAAAAAGTCAAACCCGACCTCGTCATCGCCGTCGATGCACTGGCGGCGCGTTCGATGGAGCGAGTGAACACCACGATCCAGATCGCGGACGTCGGCATCTCGCCGGGGGCCGGTGTGGGCAACAAGCGCAAAGGGCTTAACAAAAAATCGCTCGGCGTCCCCGTCATTGCAGTCGGGGTACCGACCGTGGTTGATGCAGTGACGATTACCAGCGATGCGATGGACCTGATCGTAAACCGTTTGGAGCAAGACGTGCCGGGCAACGGCATGACCAAGCTGTTCGCCAACTTTGATGAGCGGGAAAAAAAGCAGTTGATCTTCGAACTGCTTCAACCGATCGGCCAAAACCTCATGGTCACCCCGAAGGAAATCGACACCTTCGTCGAAGACATCGCCAACGTCCTCGCCAACGGACTGAACGTCGCACTTCATGACGCCATCTCCATGGACGACTCATCCATGTACACGCACTAACTGCCTGAAAATCAAGAGCCTGCTGAGGAATCTCCTCGGCGGCTCTTTTTTAGTGATACAGTAGAAATGAATATAAATGTACAAATGAAAATTTCGCATTTCACAACTTCAAGATATATTGTTGTGAATTTAGTAATTTGATATACTGATGTCAGAATAATTTAATACTATCATCTACTTCTGTTATATCAGAGGGGGAAGTTGCATGGATCGTGTATCCACACTCGTAGACTTGCTTCGCCTCAGGTCGAAGGAACGTCCGAGCGAGCGCGTCATGATTGGCCAAAACGACCGGGAGGAAGTGCTTGGCTCGGCGACCTATGCCCAGTTGGATGACCGTGCCCGTGCGGTCGGCGCCCTTTTGCAAGGTTTTAAAGCCAAGGGCGAGCGCGTTCTGCTGCTCTATGCCCAAGGCCCGGCCTATCTCACGGCGTTGCTTGGCTGTTTCTACTCCGGAACCATCGCGGTTCCCGTCGCGGCACCGCGCGATGTGCGCAATTTGGAATCCTTGCAGAGAGCTGTCGAGAATTCAACTCCGAC
The DNA here is from genome assembly GCF_016722965.1 of Tumebacillus amylolyticus. Taxonomy (NCBI): domain Bacteria; kingdom Bacillati; phylum Bacillota; class Bacilli; order Caryophanales; family Alicyclobacillaceae; genus Tumebacillus; species Tumebacillus amylolyticus. The sequence goes on along the minus strand of NZ_JAEQNB010000005.1, from coordinate 396,005 downwards.
CGTCATCCTGACCACGTCGCTGCTTTTGAACTCGATCCGCGACGTGTTGCGCGACCAACCCGATTCTGCGCTCAAACAAGTGCGCTGGGTCGCGACCGACGCCGTGCCGATTGAACTCGGCGGCAAATGGCGGGACGCGGGCGTTCACGGCGAGATGGTCGCGTACTTGTCCCATCCGGAGGGCTTGGTGGACGATCCGACTGCGGTCACCGTTCATCACAGCGACCTCATGCAGAGCGATTATATCGTTCGAGGGGCTCTAGAGTCCACGGAGGAACCGGCCGTTCTGCTGGCGGGACACCTTGGATTCAAACTTGAAACCGAATAAGAACTAGACTAGACAAAGAGAGGTCATTCCAAATGAAAAAGTTTCTCGCACAAACCAGCGTTCGACTGGCGTTGGTCACCGTTTTGACAAGCGGCTTGATCGGGACCGGAGCTGCAACGGCCGACGTCACGTACACTTCCAAACTGCCGCATCACTTTGTTGCGCTTGGCGATTCGCTCACACTGGGCCTTGAGCCGGGCGTTGACTACTCGATGAACGAGCCCTACGGATTCGTCGACCGCTTGTACGAAGACTCCCTCTACACGGGACGCACCTACGTGAAAAACTACGGAGTGGCGGGCTTGAACTCCACCGGCCTCGTGAAATACCTGGACGCGCTGAAGCAAAATAAAAACACCACTCCGAACGAAATTCAAGCAGACCTGCCGGAAAGCCCGCGCACAGACCAACTGTTCTCGCAGATCGAAGAATCCCGCCAAGAACTCGCCGTTGCCGATCTGATCACCGTGACGATCGGAGCGAACGATTTCGCGCCCGACTTCGCAGCGTTCGTCCAAGCAGGCGCTGACGACGATGTGAAAGCGAAGACCAACGATGTGCTCGACACCCTGTCCACCAACCTCCGCTCCGCACTCGCCACCCTCCATGAACTCGCACCGCATGCACAAGTCGTCATCGCTGACGGCTACGTTCCGTACTTCACAGACGGAGATCAAGCCACCTACGACCGCCTCCAGCAAGTCTCCGAAGACACCACGACTACCCTCGACGAAATTGCCGACAGCATGAAGTCTGACACCTTCCCGATCAAAGTGGCTCACGTATCTGAGAAATTCAACGGTCACGAGCGCGACTACACCCATCTCGCCGAGAACGACGTTCATCCGAACCAAGCCGGATACGAGGCGATGGCAGATGCTTTCGCTCAAGCGATCTGGGGCGGACGCTACCGCATCACCGAGCAACGCCAGCCGATCAACGTCATCGTCAAAGGCAAGGAATTCCACAACGACTATGAAGTCACGATGATCAACGACCGTGCATACCTCCCGCTTCGTGAATTTGCAGAAGCGGTCGGCGCCGAAGTCGGCTGGGACGAAGAGAACCAAGCGGCGATCATTTCGATGGGCGAGAGCAACGTGAAATTCTCCATCGGTTCCGATACGTTGCTCGTCAACGGCGAGGAAGTCAAAATCGACGCTCCCGTCCACCTGCTCTACGACGGTACCAAAACGTACGTCCCGCTTCGTGCGATCTCGCAAGGTCTGGGCTTTGACGTGGAATACATTTCGAACAGCAACACCGCCTATATCAACAACTAATCATTTTGCTAGAAAAAGAGACCGTGCCACACTTGAGGGTGGCACGGTCTTTTTTTCGTTGTCATATCTAGCAACGAGGATTCATAGAGTAGGGGCATAGAGAACAAAGGAGGACGGTCGCCATGAAGAACCGCAATGAGGAGCGCAAGCGACGGTTTCGCTCTCTGACGTTGAATTTAAGCAGCCAAAAGGCTCGCACCACGATTGTCACGATGGGGCTTGCCACGGCGGTTTTTTCCATTTTTGTAGGAGTGGTGGCGGTGCAGTTGATCGCCGGAGGTTCAAGCAAGGGCTTGGCCGGGCGCATCTTGCACAGCATCTCCGCTCACTCGCTCAACGGAGTCATGTCTCAGGAGTTGCCGATGTACGCCTCGATTGCACCCACGCCGACGCTCGCCGATTCGACCGCTTCGCCCCGAGGACTCAGCAACATGCTGCTCTACTTGTTCACCGACATCGACGCAGGCAATCCGCTGACGATGCTCGGGTTTCAAGTGCCGGGCATGGCGGTCAGCGACTTCAAACTGCTGACGCCCGACCCGAGCTACACGACCCCGCCGTCCGATGAGCATGCCGCCAAGGACGCGCCGCCGCCGAACCTCAACGCCAAACCGCGTGAGAAAGTCGAGGACGTGCAACCGGTCAACAACAACGAACCGCTGGTCTACATCTACCACTCGCACAACCGCGAGTCGTTCCTGCCGGATCTGAAAGCGGGCACCAAGGCGGACAACGCCTACGATGCCAAGATCAACATCGAGCAAGCGGGTGGGGCGATGAAGCAGGAATTGGAAAAAGCAGGCGTGCCGACTCTGCAAACGCTCGTGGACTACTGGTCGGTCGGGGACTTTGACAACGCCTACGACTATTCGCGCCCGACGGTGCAAAAAGTGCTGAGCGAGCACAAAAACATCAAACTGATCTTCGACATCCACCGTGACTCTCTGCCGCGTGAGAAAACGACGACGACGATCAACGGAGTCGATTATTCGATGGTCTACTTCATCGTCGGCGGCGGCAACAACCCGCATTCCGAACAAAACGCAGCGACTGCCACGAAATTGCACGACTATTTAAAAGAAAAATACCCGAGCCTCTCCAAAGGGGTGTGGGTCAAAGGCCCGGCGCCTTACGACACCCGCTACAACCAAGACCTCGACCCGAACATGGTGCTGATCGAAATCGGCGGCCCGGGCAACTCCATCGAGGAGGAAAAACGCACGGCCACCGTGATGGCGGACGTCATCGCCCAGTATCTCAAGGACATCAACGCCCTCTCGCCGGAAGTGAAAGTGACCAAAGAAATGCAAGATTCGCAACAACGCCAAGAGCAACGGACGCAGACGGGCAACTAGGGGGTATCACCCCCTTTTTCCCGGACCATACTGGATAGCAAACTCTACTGGGGAGGAGTTGAAACCATGAAAGTCAAAACGATTCTGGAGCAGTCGGCCGTGTACGGCGTGTTGCTCGTAATGCTTGCGCTGCTGGTGATCTTCGGCATCTCCTCGGCGGAGAAGGGCGTCAACTCGCTGGTCGGCACAAACGACAAGCAAGCGCTCGCGATCAAAAACGAGCAGGGCGACGTCGATCTGAAAATTCTCGGCAAGGACGTCAAAGCCACCAAGCCTTCGTGGTCGCAAGAATTGAGCCATGACATTGAAAATCAACAGAGCTCCGTGGGCAGCGGGGTAGACACCGCTTCGATCTCGATTGGCACGTGGATGGAGACGGGAGCCAAGAAGTTGCTCGATTCGCTTTCGGGAGCTTTTACTTCGAATTAAATTTGAGACCCTGTGCATAGCGCAGGGTGCTTTTTTTTGTTATAATTACGGGCATGTATGGTCTCAGAAGGGGGACATCTTGAAGATGGACGCAAGAAAACGCCAGGAGAAGATCCGCAACTTCTCGATTATCGCACACATTGACCACGGGAAGTCCACGTTGGCTGACCGGATTCTTGAATATACAGGCACGATCTCCAAGCGTGAGATGCAAGATCAATTGCTGGACAATATGGACATCGAACGTGAACGCGGGATCACGATCAAATTGCAGTCCGTGCGCCTGAACTACAAGGCGAAGGACGGCGAGGAATACATCTTGCACCTGATCGACACGCCGGGACACGTAGACTTCACGTATGAAGTTTCTCGTTCGCTGGCCGCTTGCGAAGGCGCGTTGCTCGTCGTGGACGCGGCACAGGGCATCGAAGCCCAGACTCTCGCAAACGTGTACTTAGCTTTGGAGAACAACTTGGAAATTCTCCCGGTTATCAATAAAATCGACCTCCCGTCTGCGGAACCGGAGCGCGTGAAGCAAGAGATTGAGGACGTCATCGGTCTTGATGCGTCCGACGCGGTGCTCGCGTCTGCGAAGTCGGGCATCGGTATCCAAGACATCTTGGAACAAATCGTGCAAAAAGTCCCGGCTCCGACCGGCGACCCGGATGCGCCGCTGCAAGCGTTGATCTACGATTCCTACTTCGACCCGTACAAGGGCGTCATCGTTCAGATGCGGATCATCAACGGTTCGCTGAAAGCGGGTCAAAAAGTCCGCATGATGGCAACCGAAGCGGAGTACGAAGTCATCGAAGTCGGCAAACTCGCGCCGCGCATGATCGCCGTCGACGAGCTGATGGTAGGCGACGTCGGCTACTTCCACGCTTCGATCAAAAACGTCCGCGACACCCGCGTCGGCGACACGGTCACTCTCGTCGAGAACCCGGCGATGGAGCAATTGCCTGGCTACCGCGGCATCAACCCGATGGTCTTCTGCGGTCTGTATCCGGTTGAAACCAACGAATACAACGACCTGCGCGATGCCTTGGAGAAAATGGAACTCAACGATGCCGCTCTCAAGTACGAGCCGGAGACGTCGACCGCTCTGGGCTTTGGCTTCCGTTGCGGTTTCCTCGGCCTCTTGCACATGGAAGTTATCCAAGAGCGTCTCGAGCGCGAATTCGACCTCACCCTGATCACGACGGCTCCGTCTGTTGTCTACCATGTCTACAACACGGACGGCACCTCGATGGAAATCGACAACCCGTCCAAACTGCCGGACCCGCAGCGCATCGAGCGCATCGAGGAGCCGTATGTCAAGGCGTCGATCATTGTGCCGAAGGACTATGTCGGCGTCATCATGGAGCTCTGCCAAGAGAAGCGCGGCGTGTTCCTGAACATGGACTACCTCGACCAGAACCGCGTCACGCTCGTGTACGAGATTCCGCTGACCGAAGTTGTGTACGACTTCTTCGACCGTCTGAAGTCGGGGACGAAGGGCTATGCGTCGTTCGACTACGAGCTGATCGGCTACCGTCCGTCCGCGCTGGTCAAAATGGACGTTCTGCTCAACAACGAAATCATCGACGCCCTGTCGATCATCGTTCACAAGGACAAAGCGTACGCCCGCGGCAAATCGCTCTGCGAGAAGCTCAAAGAACTGATCCCGCGCCAGCAATTCGAAGTCCCGATCCAAGCGGCGATCGGCAACAAGATCATCTCCCGCGAAACGATCAAAGCGATCCGCAAAAACGTCCTCGCCAAGTGTTACGGCGGCGACATCTCCCGGAAACGCAAACTGCTCGACAAGCAAAAAGAAGGCAAGAAGCGCATGAAGCAAGTCGGCTCCGTCGAGGTGCCGCAAGAAGCGTTCATGGCGGTTCTCAAAATCGACTAACACAGCAAAAAACGTCCCCTGTGCACGAATGCGCAGGGGACGTTTTTTATGGTACAATGAAGTTTATCTGGACTTAGATAGAGGGGGACTTAAGTTGGTGTCCAAAGAAGAAAAGCAAAGAGAGCAACTTCATCAGATGTTGCAACATATAGAGGATTGCATGGCCGAGGAAATGTACGAGCGTGCGCAGGAGGTCTTGAATACCTGCTTGAAGCTGGAAGTGTATGACGCTCGCGTCTACCAGCGCTATGCGTTTGTCCTGCGGATGCTCGACCGTGTACCGGCCGCAGAGCTTTTTGAAAAAGTCGCGATGAACCCGGATGATGCGGAAGGCTACTACGGCGTGGCGCAAGCGCTGATGAAGGACAACCTGTTCGGTTCCGCCATCAACCCGCTGCGCAAAACGGTCGAACTGATCCCGATGGCGGCGAATGCGGTGTTTGAGCTGGGCTATTGCCTGCTCAAGGAATTCCGCATGGAAGACGCGCTGGAGCAATTCAAAAATGCGTACGAGTACTCCCCGAGTCCGAATACGGCGTTCTACGTCGCCTACACTTCGTTGCTGTCCAAGGACGCGGCGGGCGCGAAAGAACTGTTCCCCTACATCGAGGGCGAGTACGCGAAGCACAACCAAGAGCCGGTGATGCTGAACATTTTGAAGGACATGCTTGCGCGCTATGAAGCGTTCCCGCCGAAAGACCTGCGCGATTGGCACTTCGTTCAATACGGCACCCCGCTTCTGCGCACGTCGGAGGAAGACTTGGGCGAACCGAACGAAAACCTCAACGGCCGCTATGTGTTCATCAACTACGGCTGGCTGAACGTCGCGCAGATTCTCGTCGCGTTGAAACGCATGATCGAGGAAGTTCCGGGCTTCCCGCAGTACGAATACATCATTCCGGCGAGCATGGACGTAGCACCGATCGCCTTCGCCTTCTCCGAAATGACCGGCATCCCGATGGTGCCGCGTGAAATGCTCGACACGACGCAAAAAGGTCTGCTGTTCACCGCATGGTCGGATGAAGTTCGCGTGGTGGCGGAGCATATGTCGCACAATCCCAATGTCACGCTGTTCTCGTTCTCGATGGGCTGGACGCTGCAAGCGCCGGTTTGCCCGGACATGATCGGCTACCTCGACCAAGCAAGCCGTCTGCCGTGGCAAGAGACGATGTTGGTCCACGAAAACGGCGAGCGCAACCACCGCCCGGCGATGCAGGTGCCGCCGGAAGTCGTGATGTACCACATCTTGGAGCGCGTAGAAGCGGTCGACCAAGGCGAGATCGACAAGTTGGTGGCGTACTACACGGAACGCGCCCATCTGTTGAAAGTCGGCGAGAACATCAACAACCCGCGCCTCGGTTTCCAAGTCGAGTCGCCGATCGAATCGATCCGCATGGTGGTGTGACGAAGTGAAGGGACAAGTCTCGTCGCTGTACGTTCACATCCCGTTCTGTGCGTCGAAGTGCTACTACTGTGATTTCAACTCCTATGTCTCGACGTCTGATGTGATGGACCGCTACTTGGACGGCTTGGATCGAGAATTGGAAGCAGTCTCCTCCGCATATGAACACCTCCCGTTGCAGACGGTGTTCTTCGGCGGGGGGACACCGACGATTTTTGATGCCCGGCAGAGCGAGCGGATGATGGCGATGTTGCATCGCCACTTCCGCATGGCGGACGGCGTGGAGATTTCCGTCGAAGCCAATCCGGGCACCGTCGATTTGGAGAAGTTGCAAGTGTTGAAGGACGGCGGGGTGAACCGCTTGAGTTTCGGCGTGCAGAGCTTTGACAACGACCTGCTCGTCAAACTCGGCCGCCTGCACGACCGCGATGCGGTCTACCGCTCGTGGGAATTGGCGCGCCAAGCCGGGTTTGGCTCGATCAACTTGGACCTGATGTTCGGGTTGCCGGGGCAGACGGTCGAGACGCTTCAGAGCACGCTTCGGGCGCTGATCGATCTCGGGCCGGAGCATGTGTCGGCGTACTCGTTGAAAGTGGAGGAAGGCACGCCCTTCTACACGTGGTACGAGCGTGGGAAGTTGATTCTCCCGCATGAAGATGAGGAAGTGCTGATGTACCAACTCGTCATGGATTCGTTCCGTGCGAGCGGGTATGAGATGTACGAAATCTCGAACTACGCGAAGCCGGGTCACCGCTCGCGACACAACCAAGTGTATTGGAGAAACGAGCCGTATATGGCGACCGGCTCCGGTGCGCACGGCTATGTCAACAGCGTGCGGTACGTGAACCAAAAAGACGTGCCGCAGTACATCGAAACCACCGTTGGCGGTGAACGCCCGGTGGTGGAGACCGAGGAAATTTCTGACGTGATGCAACGAGAAGATACGATGATCCTCGGATTGCGTTTGTTGGAAGGCGTGACGTTCGAGCGGTTCCGCGAGAAACACGGGCAGGACATGCTGGACGTGTTTGCGAAGCCGATCCGCAAGTATGAACAACGTGGTTTGCTCACCGTCGATGACGTGGGAGTGCGCTTGACCGAGCAGGGGATTTTCCTCGCCAATGAAGTGTACGCTGCGTTTTTGGGTGACGAATAGAAGGTTTGGAAGGTTTGGATTGGTTGAAAGTACGTTGTGTGCTCGAAACTACTCCACCAAAATCAAATTCCGTAGGGGCGATTTTTTCGACTCTTTTGGGGATTGTTTTTGGTGGAGTTTTTTTCTAGATGCGAATTGGGCTATACTTTTAAGAACTGAAGCGAGGTGCGCTGATGACAATTGACAAAATGAACCGACCCCTGCGCGACCTCCGGATCTCCGTGACCGACCGTTGCAATTTCCGCTGTCGATACTGCATGCCGCCGGACGTGTTTGGCAACGACTACCCGTTCCTGTCTCGGGAGGAATTGCTGGACTTTGACGAGATCGTTCGTCTGTCGGAAGTGTTCGCCAAGCTCGGGGTGCGAAAATTGCGGGTGACGGGCGGGGAACCTCTGCTGCGTCCGAATCTTCCGGAATTGCTGGGGCGTTTGCATGAAATTCCGGGCATTGAGGATCTGGCTTTGACGACCAACGGAGTGTTGGTGCCGAAGTATGCACAGGCGTTGCGAGACGCAGGGTTGCAGCGGATTACGATCTCGTTGGATTCGCTTGACGAGGAACGGTTTGCTCATATGAACGGACGCGGCGTGAGCGTGCGCGCGGTGCTCGACGGCATTGAAGCGGCGGCAAAAGCGGGGTTGAAAGTCAAGGTGAACACCGTCGTGCAGAAGGGCGTCAACGAAGACGACATTCTGCCGCTGGCTCGTCATTTCCGTGGAACGGGGCATACGGTGCGTTTCATTGAATTTATGGATGTGGGGAATTCGAACGGCTGGATGTTGGATCAGGTGGTCTCGAAGCAGGAGATCTTCAACCTGATTCACCGAGAGATGCCGATTGAGCCCGTGGCTCCCGCAGAGCTCGGCGAAGTGGCGAAGCGGTTCCGGTACATAGGGAGTGAGGAGGAGATTGGTATCATCTCCTCGGTGACAGATGCGTTCTGCTCGACGTGTACACGGGCGAGATTGTCTGCGAACGGGCAATTTTATACGTGTTTGTTTGCGAGCAGCGGGTCTGATCTGCGCGATTTCATGCGTGGGGGCGTTTCGGCGGACGATTTGTCTGCGAAGATCGCGGAGATTTGGAACGGACGGGGCGACCGCTATTCCGAAGAGCGGATGGAAGGCACCCAGAAGCCGCGCAGCAAAATTGAAATGTCCTATATAGGCGGTTGATGACAGATGAAGTTCAATCGACCGACGGTTGACGTCGGAAAGGCACAAGACTTGCTCTTGCAACATCTCACTCCCTTAGAGGCGGAAATAGTCCCGCTCTTGGAGAGCTTCGGGCGGACGCTTGCGGAGGATGTCCACGCCACGCATCCGGTGCCGCACTTCGTGAAGTCAGGCATGGATGGATACGCCGTGCGGGCTGTAGACATCCAAGGGGCGACGCCTGAGACTCCGGCTCTGTTAAAAGTGAATGAAGTGATTCCCTGTGGATCTCTTCCCACAAAGCCAATAGGACCGGGGGAAGCCGCCCGCATCATGACGGGAGCCATGCTCCCCGAGGGCGCAGACACCGTCGTTATGTTCGAGATGACGGAAGAGCGCCAAGAAGCCGGCGGTGACGAAGGTTTTGAAAAAAAGGAAAGCCTGAAGTATGCGGTCGTATTTAAAGAAGTACCCCTCGGACGAAATGTCTCGCAGATTGGTGAAGAGATGGCGGCGGGAGAGTTGTTGCTCGAACGTGGACGCACGATTCAAGCGGGGGAAGCGGCGCTTTTGGCGACGTTTGGTTTTTCGGAGGTGCCCGTCGTGCGCAGACCTCGCGTGGCGATCTTCACCACCGGCTCTGAATTGCTGGCCGTCGACGCCCCCTTGCAACCGGGCAAGATTCGCAACTCCAACCGCTACATGCTCACGTCCCTCGTTCAATCGGCCAGTGCGCAAGTCGTCTCCCTGCAAACGGTGCCCGACGATATCGAGCAAGCCCGCGCCCTCGTGTGCGACTGGATGAACCGTGTCGACGTGGTGCTGACGTCGGGGGGCGTCTCGGTCGGGGACTTTGACATCATGGCAGACTTGCTCGACAACTGGGACGGTCAAGTGCTGTTTCAGAAGATCGAGATGCGACCGGGCAGCGTGACCAGCGCGGCTGCGCGGGGGAACGCTTTTTTATGTGCGCTCTCCGGCAATCCGGGTGCGTGTTTTGTCGGGTTCGAACTTTTCGTGCGACCGGTTCTGCACGGACTCCAAGCCCGTCGCCAAGTCTTACCAACAGCGTTCACCGCCGTCCTGCGCGGCGACTACCCCAAAGCGAACATCTACGCGCGCTACTTGCGCGGACAGACGCTTCTCCACGAAGGCAAAGTCTACGTCGAACCCGTGGGCAAGGACCAATCCAGCGTCACCGTCTCCATCAAAGACTCCGACTGTCTGATCGTCATCCCACCGGGCGGCGGCGTCCGAGACGGGGAAATGGTCACCGCATTGCGCTTGCCTTCCCAGCCCTACGCATGAAAAAACTCCCGTTTCAAGAACGGGAGTTTTGTATGCGCTCCGGGTGCGTGTAGACGTTCAGCGTGTCATTGCGAATAAAACCGACCGCCGTAATCCCCAATTCTTCCGCCATCTCCAACGCCAACTGCGTCGGGGCTGACTTCGAGAGCACGACTTCACACCCGATCTTGGCGACTTTGAGCAGAATTTCCGAGGAGATGCGTCCGCTGAACACGATGACTTTGTCGTCTACGGAGATGCCGTTTTTCAGACAGTGTCCGTAGATTTTGTCCAACGCATTGTGCCGACCGATGTCGGTGCGGGACAGCAAGATGCCGTTCTGATCGCAAAGCGAGGCATTGTGAACCCCGCCCGTTTCTTGAAAAAGTGCCGCCTGCGCCTGCATCTCCGACATCAGCCGGAAGCAATTCTCCACAGAGAGCGAGACACGGCGCTCCTTCATCGTCTTGACGGTGCGGGCGTCGTTGAAAAAGTAGAAGCTCTGGCGGCTTTTTCCACAGCAGGACGTGATGTAACGCTTGTTGTACAGGCGGGTGTTCAACGTGACCAACTTGTCGGTCTCGACATAGACGAACCCTTGCGCCGGGTCGACGGTGACGTTTCGAATGTCTCCGTACGAGCGCAGGACTCCCTCCGAACTCAAAAACCCGACCACCATGTCCTCGATATACTCCGGCGTGCAGACCACCGTGGCGAACTCCTCGTCGTTGAGGTAGATCGTCACCGGAAATTCGGTCACGACCGTGTCTTGTACGTCGCGGAATTCTCCCATGCGATACGAGCGGACGGTGCGGGTCGTGGAAATGGGTTGCAGTTTCCTCATCCCTTTCGATGGAGTCAATTTGAATTCATTCTACTCCGCTTCATGAAAATGTCAAAGGCAGGTGAGTCCTGATGAGCGCAACACGCCTCGCACATGAATTCTCCAACGTCGTGCGCGAAATCCGCAAAAAACACACCGGCAAAGGGCCGGAGGAGATCATCACCCGCTTTTGTGGACCGTGGGCGATTTCCGAAATGAAAGGCAATCTGACGAACTTGGAAAAATTCATGAGCCAGTCGGACGAAGGCAAACGGATGATCCACCAGACCCGCACCGCGTTTGTCAAAAAAATCTACGAAGAGCGCGAAGTGGTCGCCGCTTTGGAGAAAGTCGTCAACGCCACGTTCGTGACGCTGTTCAGCGATTTCAACGTGGAGATGGACGTGGCGATGACCGTTTTTGTTTTTGATCGACCTTTGGGTCTGGACAGTTAGGTGGGACGACGCCTATAATTATTTGTGCAAGGAATCATACAGGATTGGTTTCGCAGGTACGAAGGTGCTTGCTGCTACTCCATTACGATCCAGCTTTCATTCAACCAATGGGATGACGAGCTGTATTGTAATGGAGTTTTTTGTTATCTGGAATCATCTAGGAGGGACATTTCATGGAGAAACTCAAAGTTCGGATCGACGGACAGGACGTGGAAGTCGAGGCCGGCAAGACCATTCTCCAGGTCTTTTTACAACACGAAGTGGAACATCCGCACATCTGCTACCAGCCCGATCTCGGGCCGATTCAGACGTGCGACACCTGCATGGTGGAAGTGGACGGCCGCATCTTGCGCGCTTGTGCGACCGCCGTGGAGTCGGGGATGAACATTGAGCGACTTTCGGAGCGAGCGCGAGAGGCGCAAACCGAAGCGATGAACCGCATCTTGGAGAATCACATGCTATACTGCACCGTCTGTGACAACAACAACGGCGATTGCCGGGTACATAACACGGCGGAACTGTTGCAAATCGAGCACCAGACGTATGAATACAAACCGAAGCCCTATGAAATCGACATGTCCCATCCGTTCTACCGCTACGACCCCGACCAATGCATTCTCTGCGGGCAATGCGTGGAAGCGTGCCAAGACCTGCAAGTCAACGAGACGCTCTCGATCGATTGGGAGCGAGAACGTCCGCGTGTCGTCTGGGACTTCGACGTGGCGATCAACGAATCGTCCTGTGTCTCGTGCGGGCACTGCGTCACCGTCTGCCCGTGCAACGCCCTGATGGAGAAATCGATGCTCGGCGAGGCCGGGTTCATGTCGGGCATCTCGCAAGACTTGTTGCTCCCGATGATCGACTTGGTCAAAGAAGTGGAGCCGGGGTACAGCGGCATTTTTGCCGTTTCGGAAGTGGAGTCGGCGCTGCGCGACACCCGCACGAAAAAAACCAAGACCGTCTGCACGTTCTGCGGGGTCGGCTGTACGTTTGACGTCTGGACGAAGGGCCGCAAGATCTTGAAAGTCCAACCGACCCCCGAAGCTCCTGTGAACGGAATCTCCACCTGCGTCAAAGGCAAGTTCGGTTGGGATTTCATCAACAGCGAAGAACGCCTGACCACCCCGCTGATTCGCCAAGGCGACGAGTTCGTCGAAGCGACGTGGGAGGAAGCGTTGAGCTTGATCGGACGTCGATTGGGCGAGATCAAGCAACGCGACGGGGCGGATGCCATCGGGTTCATCTCGTCCTCGAAAGTCACCAACGAAGAAAACTTCCTCATGCAAAAACTCGCCCGTTCGGTCGTCGGCACGAACAACGTGGACAACTGCTCCCGCTACTGCCAGTCGCCTGCGACAGACGGTTTGATGCGCACGGTCGGTCTCGGCGGAGATGCAGGGTCGATTCACGACCTCGCAAGCGCAGGCCTCGTGATCATCGTCGGGGCGAATCCGGCAGAAGCACATCCCGTATTTGCAACGCGCATCAAACGTGCGCAAAAGCTTCACGGTCAGAAGTTGATCGTCGCCGACCTGCGCAAAAACGAGATGGCGGAACGCGCCGACGTCTTCATTCGTCCGAAGCAAGGCACCGATGCGATTTGGTTGGCGGCTGTCGCGAAGTACATCATCGACCAAGGCTGGCACGACCGCAAATTCCTGGAGGAAAAAGTCAACGGGTTCGAAGAGTTCGCCGCTTCGCTTGACTCGTACGATCTCGCAACGGCGTCTGAAATCACCGGACTCTCGCAAGAACAAATGATCGAGATCGCCACGATGATTCGAGACGCCGATGGAACGTGCATCGCGTGGGCGATGGGGATTACGCAAAACTGCGGCGGCAGTGAGACGTCCGCCGTCATCTCCGATCTGCTGCTCGTCACGGGGAACTACGCTCGTCCGGGTGCCGGTGCGTATCCGCTGCGAGGTCACAACAACGTCCAAGGCGCGTGCGACTTCGGGACCCTGCCGGTCTGGATGCCCGGCTACCAACTCTGGTCGGACGAAGCGGTCCGAGAGAAGTTTGCAACGAACTGGGGCACACCGCTTCCGAGCACGCGGGGCAAAGACAACATTCAGATGGTCGAAGCGATGCACGACGGAACGCTCAAAGCGATGTACCTGATGGGCGAAGACATGGCGTGGGTGGACGCCAACTCCAACCATGTGCAAGCGGCGCTTGAGAACTTGGAATTTTTTGTCGTGCAAGATATCTTCCTGACCCGCACGGCGCAGTATGCGGACGTGATCTTGCCGGCTTGCCCGAGTTTGGAGAAGGAAGGGACGTTCACCAACACGGAACGTCGCATCCAACGCCTCTACCAAGTGATGAAGCCGCTTGGCAACTCCCGCCCGGACTGGCAGATCATCCAGAGCGTCGCGAATTCGCTGGGTGCCAATTGGAACTACGAGAGCCCGGGGGACGTGATGGTGGAAGCGGCAACGCTCGCGCCGCTTTTTGCCGGCGTGTCGTATGAACGACTCGAAGGCTATCAGAGCTTGCTCTGGCCGGTGGCGGCAGACGGCACCGACACGCCGTTGCTCTACACGGAACGCTTCGCAACGGCGGACGGCAAAGCGAATCTCGTGCCCGTGAACTACATCACGCCGTTGACGGCGACCGAGGAGTACGACCTGCTGCTCAACAACGGGCGTCTGTTGGAGCACTTCCACGAAGGCAACATGACGAACAAATCGAGCGGCATCCAGCAAAAAGTGCCGACGACGTTCCTCGAAGTCTCACCGGAACTTGCAGCGGAGCGCGGCCTGCAAGACGGAGCCGTCGTGCGTCTGGAATCCCCGTACGGTGCCGTCCGACTGAACGTGCTGGTCACAGACCGTGTGCGCGGCAACGAATTGTACTTGCCGATGAACTCCGTAAGCGACGAAACGGCGGTCAACTTGCTGACGGGATCGCATCGCGACGTGCGCACGAATACGCCGGCGTACAAGCAAACCTACGTCAAGATGCAAGTCTTGCGACCGCGTGGTGAATCTCCGTTGCCGCGCGTCAACTCGCGATTCGGTACGCGCAACCCGCAGCGCGGGGTTGAAGTTCATCGCAAGTGGCGGCGCGGCGATTACCGCCCGCTCGATGAGGCGACTCAGGAATTTCTCGGAGGTGTGATCCATGGCCAAACCCATTCGAATCGTTCGTAAGCTGGAACTGACGCCCGAAGAGCGTCAACAGCAAGCGATGCAAGAACTTACCCAATCGCTGACGGACAACCAAGAAGCTCTGCAACAAAGCTTGAAGCTCGTTCGGGAGTTGCACGAGAGCGGGGCGTTGGAACTGGTCACCGCTCTCCTCCAATCCCGCGAGCAAGTTGCCAAGATCGCCGTCGATCAATTGGTCAAACCGTCTGTCACCCAGACGATCAACAACGCGATGGCCGTCGCCGGAGCGGTCGGCCAACTCAACCCCGACGTCACGAAAAAAGTCGTCGGCGGTGTCGTCAACGGGATGGAGCGGGCAGCCGAAGTGTTGGAGAGCAACGAAAAAGTCGGTCTGTTCGACCTCGTCAAAGCACTGCGCGACCCGGCGGTGAACAAAGCGCTGGCACTGGGATTGGGATTTTTGCGCGGCTTTGGAGAAAAAATCTAGTCTTCTGCTCATACTAAGCAAAACTTGAGTGGAGGCTGGCAGATGTCCTACCATACCCCGCAAGAAGTGGCGGAACTCGCCGCAGAAGCAGGAGAGCGCAAAGCGAAACTTCCACCGCTGACGTTGGCGGTCCTCGGATTTTTGGGCGGTGCGTTTATCGCCATCGGCTTTCTGCTCGACATCCGCGTCGTCGGAAACGTGCCCAAAGAGTGGGGATCGTTCGCCAGCTTTTTAGGCGCGGCGGTGTTTCCGCTCGGTCTGATCTTGATCCTCATCGGCGGGGGAGAGTTGATCACAGGAAATCTCATGGCGGTCCCGATGGCTTGGTTTGCGCGCCGCATCTCGTTCGGTCGAGTGCTGTACAACTGGGTCTGGATCACGGTGACGAACTTTCTCGGCGCACTGTTCGTCGCGTACTTTTTCGGCCACATCGTCGGGCTGACCGAGACGGGGCCGTTTCTCGCCAAAACGGTCGCCGTCACCCAGGCCAAGTTGGAGGAAGACTTTCTGCAGGCGTTCGTCTCCGGGATCGGATGCAACTGGCTGGTTTGCATGGGGGTTTGGCTCTCCTACAGCGCCGAGCACGTCAGCGGCAAGATTCTCGGCATCTGGTTTCCAATCATGGGGTTCGTGGCGATCGGGTTCCAGCACATCGTCGCCAATATGTTTTTGATTCCGGCGGCGATTTTTGCGGGGCAGGCGACGTGGGGGCAGTTTTTTACTAACTTTGTCCCCGTCTATTTAGGAAACGTCGTCGGCGGGGCGATTTTTGTCGCGGGGATTTACTTCCTCGCGTACTTGCGGACGAATCCGAAACAGGAGTAAAAACCATCCACTACGGATGGTTTTTTCCTTTTTCGCGGATACTGTTGGGAGATATAGCCTATTGAAGGTGGTGTTTCCCAACGTGGAGGATCAGGACCTAACCATACGCATCAACGACCGCGAATTCCCGTTCCAACCGGGGCAGAGCATCTTGGAAGCGGCGCAGGCGCAGGAGTATTACCTCCCGCATGTTTGCTATCACCCAAGCCTTGGCGCGATTCAATCTTGTGACACGTGCCTCGTTGAGGTCAACGGCGAGCTGGTGCGTTCTTGCAGCACGAAAGCGGAGCGGGGGTTCGTCGTGGACTCTCTCTCTCAACGTGCGCAAGACGCGCAATCGGAAGCGATGCAACGCATTTTGAAAAACCACGAGCTCTATTGCACCGTCTGCGATAACAACAACGGAAACTGCACGGTGCATAACACGGCGGAATTTTTGCAAGTCGAACACCAGAAGTACGAGTTCAAACCGAAGCCGTACCCGCCGGACACCACGCATCCTTTTTACCGCTATGAGCCGGATCAGTGCATTCTCTGCGGGCGATGTGTGGAAGCCTGCCAAGACTTGCAGGTCAACGAGACGCTTTCCATCGACTGGTCGATGGACCATCCGCGCGTGCTCTGGGACGGGGGATCGCCGATCGACCAATCGTCTTGCGTCTCATGCGGGCATTGCGTCACCGTCTGCCCGTGCAACGCCCTGATGGAAAAAACGATGCTCGGCGAGGCAGGCTACCTCACCAATATCCCGAGCGACCTCTTGCTTCCGATGATCGATCTGACCAAAGCGGTGGAGCCGGGGTATCAAGAAATTTTTGCGATCTCCGAAGTCGAGTCGGCGATGCGCGACTCGCGAATCAAACGAACCAAGACGGTCTGCACCTACTGCGGCGTCGGGTGCTCGTTTGAAGTCTGGACCAAGGGACGCAAAATTCTCAAGATCGAACCCCAGCAGGAAGCGCCGGTCAACCAGATTTCCACCTGCGTCAAAGGCAAGTTCGGCTGGGATTTCGTCAACTCCGAGGAGCGCTTGACCAAGCCGTTGATCCGTCGCGGGGACAAGTTCGTGGAAGCGACTTGGGACGAAGCGCTCGACTTGATCCACGAGAAGCTCGGCGCGGTCAAAGACAAGTACGGCGCAGATTCCATCGGGTACATCGCGTCTTCGAAGTGCTCCAACGAGGAGAACTACATCTTCCAAAAATTCGCCCGTGCCATCATGGGCTCGAACAACATCGACAACTGCTCGCGCTACTGCCAATCTCCCGCCACGGCGGGCCTGATGCGAACGGTCGGCATCGGCGGCGATGCCGGGACGATCCAAGACATCGCAGGAGCCGAGTTGATCATCGTCGTCGGAGCGAACCCGGCGGAGTCACATCCGGTTCTCGCGACCCGCATCAAACGTTCACACAAGCTCCGCGGACAGAAGCTGTTGGTCGTCGACCTTCGCAAGCACGAGTTGGGCGAACGCGCCGACGTCTTCATCCGTCCGAACCCCGGCACCGACCTCATCTGGCTCTCGGCGGTGACCAAGTACATCATCGACCAAGGCTGGCACGACGAGAAGTTCATCCTCGACCGCGTCAACGGTTTTGAACAGTACGTCGCGTCCCTCGCGCCCTACACGTTGGAATTCGCCGTTGAAAAAACGGGCATGACCCGTGAACAACTCGTCCAAATCGCCACGATGATCCACGAAGCGGACGGCACCTGCATCCTCTGGGCGATGGGCGTCACCCAGCATTCGATGGGGACAGACACCTCGACGGCGATCGGCAACTTGCTGCTGGTTACGGGCAACTTCGGTCGTCCGAACGCCGGAGCGTACCCGTTGCGCGGGCACAACAACGTCCAAGGCGCGTGCGACTTCGGCACGATGCCCGCTTGGATGCCGGGCTACGAAGCGGTGGAGGATGACAAAATTCGCGCCAAGTATGAAAAAGCATGGGGCGTGAAACTGCCGGAGAAGCCGGGGTTGAACAACCACCAGATGATCGAAGGCATCTTCAACGGCAAGTTGAAGGCGATGTACCTGTTCGGCGAAGAGATGAGCCTCGTGGATTCCAACTCCAACCATGTGGAGAACGCGTTTGAAAAACTGGACTTCTTCGTGGTACAGGACATCTTCTTCTCCCGCACGGCGCAATACGCGGATGTCGTGCTGCCCGCCGCGCCAAGCCTTGAAAAGGAAGGCACCTTCACCAACACCGAACGCCGCATCCAACGCTTTTACAAAGCGCTCAACCCGCTTGGCGATTCAAAACCGGACTGGGAGATCATCCAACTGGTCGCCAACCGTTTCGGTGCGAATTGGAAGTACGAACATCCAAGCGAGATTATGGCGGAAGCGGCAAGCCTTGCGCCGGTTTTTGCCGGGGTCGACTACGAGCGACTGGTGGATTGGAACTCGCTGGTCTGGCCGGTAGCGGCGGACGGAACGGACACGCCGCTTTTGTACAAAGAGAAGTTCGCATTTGCGGACGGTCGGGCCAGGCTGTACCCGCTGGACTTGCACGATCCGATGTTCCAACCGAATGAGGAGTACGACTTGCATTTGAACAACGGGCGGCTCTTGGAGCACTTCCATGAGGGCAACATGACGTATCAATCGAAGGGGATTACCCACAAAGTACCGCGCGAATGGCTGGAAGTCTCGCCGGAACTCGCCGAGGAACGCGGGCTGGAATCGGGGGCTCTCGTGCGGTTGTCCTCTCCCTACGGCCATGTCAAAGTCCGCGTGCAAGTGACGGATACGGTGCGCGGCAAGGAATTGTATCTCACCATGAACACGCGAGACCCCGAGCGGGCGATCAACCGTCTGACCTCGTCGTATCATGACAAGATCACGCACACGCCGAACTACAAAGAAATGCACGTCAAGATGGAGATCTTGGAGAAAAACGGAGAGCAACCGCTCCCGATTCACAACCACCGCTTTGGTCACCGAACTCCGCAGATCGGGGTGCGGGTGGAGGAGAAGTGGAAGCGTGACGACTACATCCCGATCTCAGACGTGATCGACGGAGGTGAAATCCATGGCCAAAGCCATCACACACATTGAGAAGACCGTTCCCAATGAGCAAGAAGAGCAAGAACAAGCGGTCCAAGAAATTCTGAGCAGCGCGGCGAAGAACAAAGACGCGATCTTGCTGTTCATGGAGATGCTCGGTGATCTCCATCAGTCGGGACTCTTGGAAGCCGCCGATGCGTTCTTGAAAAACCGCCACAAAATCGGCGTGATCGGCATCAACCAACTGAACAAGTCCGGCGCGCAACGGATCATCAAAAACGGCATGGGTGCCGTGCAATTTCTCGCGGGCGTCGATCCGGACAAGCTCAACACGTTGCTGAGTGCCGTCTCCTCGGGAATCGACCAAGCGGTGGAGACGCCCAAGGACGACCGACCCACCGGCATGTGGGGCATGGTCAAGCAGATGCGCGACCCCGGCGTGCAGTCGTCGCTCGGGGTGATGATGAACTTCCTGCGCGGCATGAGCGACGGATTCCAGAAGCAAGTTCACTAGAGGAAGGTGAGAGCATGGCGACAGGAAAGTTCGTCATCCAAGGGATGCGGGGCGAGGAAGACGCCAAACGGGTCGATGAGACGTTGCGCGGCGTCTGGGGCATCCAAGACGTGAACATGCTGGTCGAAAAAGCGGAAGTCAACTTCCGCTACGACGAGCGGGCGGCGTCCTACCAAGACTTGAAGCAAGCGCTGATCGACCAAGGCTTCGGCGTCGTCGACGGGAGGTTGTCAGATGGCCAACGTGTGTGAATTGTGCGGACGCACAGAGGGAGAGCTGGAAACGGGGACCGAGATGTCGCTCGACACGCTCAACGTCTGTGAACAGTGCCGCCAAGACCGCCGGTCGGACGAGGACGGAACGGGGCATTGGTAAAAGTGGCACGAAGATGAAAAAGAAGCCCGACCTCGTTGGAGAGGTCGGGCTTTTTAACTAGAAAACTGTCATTTCGGCTTGCCCCAAGGGGTTTGCGCGAGTTGTTCGCAATCGTGCAAAGTTAAGAATCGTGCTCCTGCATTGCCTAAATGAAAAAAGGCTGTACCCAATGCTTTTGTAAGCGCAGGCTCAACCTCCGAACCCGACAGTTTCAGTCTTACGATGGAATTGGATTTTGCTTGGGTGAAGATTTGACTTGCCAGTTGATCTGCATCCACAGGCTTCTCATCTTGTGCCTCTGGGACAATCGTTGCGCCATACATTTGTTTGAACAGGAGATGCCCGACCAAGGAAGAGGAGCTCTGATTTGGAGGTAACACCTGATGACCTTTTTGTTCGATATAATTGCGGAGTTCCGGATCAGGATCTGCAAAAAATGTGACGCTCCGAATTCCAAGGGAATCCACGAATTCCCGTGTCGGGGTTCCCTCAATCGTGACCGCCACAACACCGGCATCGGGATTGAGAGGCAAGGTCTCCATCGGTTTATTGAACGTGTAGGCACAGACGACGTACCCTACTACCACCACAAGCAGTGCGATGACCCAGCGTTTTTTCATTCCCAGCCTCCTTTTGTATAGGGAGTATTGTGTTCCAAATATTGTAACTCATTTCGCCAATTCCTTCAATCGGGCGTGTACGACGGAGTTTCTATAGTACAATGGAGGGAGACCAGCTTTTTGAGAAAGGGAGTTTCCCAGACGTATGGCCTTCCAGATTACGCCCTACCCCGAGTGGTCGTGGTCGCATTCGCGTGACCACCTGTTCCAAGAGTGCCCTCGGAGGTATTACTACCATTATTACGGCTCGCACAACGGCTGGCTGCGCGATGCGTCGGAGGAGCAGCGAGAAGCGTACCGCTTGAAGCAGATGGCGAACTTGTTCCTGATCTTCGGGGATGCACTGCACCAAGTGGCCGACATGTACATCCGGCAGTGGCAGTCCAAAAGCCACCTGTTTTCCTATACGGAGTTGCACACGAAGGTTCGCAACATGATGAACCAAGCGGTGCTCGAATCCAAGAACGTCGAGCAATGGATGGAAGCGCCGAAGAAACGCAAGATGTTGGTGGAGTGGTACTATTACAACCAACTGCCCAAGCGCATCGTCGAGATGATCAAGGAGCGCATGGAGACATGCTTGACGAACTTGCTCGACAGCGAGTCTTTGCAGGAGATCACGACCGATCCGCGAGTGGAGATTCTCGAGATGGAGAAGTTGAACACGATCTACGTGCGCGGCGAGAAAGTTTATGTGAAGCTCGACGTGCTGTACAGAATCGGCGACCGCTACATCATCGCGGACTGGAAGACCGGGCAGGAGGATGACAGCATCGAGGAGCAGTTGTATCTCTATGCGTACTACCTGCACCGCGAACTGGCCGTGCCGCTGGAGCAAATTGAGATTCGCACGGAGTACCTGTTGCCCGGTGAGTGCAAGAAAACGTACGTCACCCAAGCCAACTTGGAGCAGGTGGAGGAGAAAATCATCTCCTCGACGACAGAGATGAAATCCTACCTGCAAGACCCCGTGCAGAACCAGCCGCTCGCCAGACTCGACTTCGAAGGAGCCGCCAGTTCCCGCTCCTGCATGTACTGCAACTACCGCCAACTCTGCGAGTTGAAGGACCGCACGCTGTCAGACGCTACAGATGAAGCAACTCAGGCGGATGTAGGGTAACTGACTCCTCTCTTTTTTCAAAAAAAGTCGCCTTTGTGTCCGTGGCGACTTTTTTTCCGTTTGAGGGGTCTATTTCGTTGACAACGGTACGGCGATTTTGCTACATTTTATTTAGAGTTAGCACTCGAACTCATCGAGTGCTAACAAAGAGATGAAGGGAGCGTGTGCTCAATGTTAACCGAACGCCAGAAAGTCATCTTGCAAATTCTCGTCGATGATTATATTCGTTCTGCGGAACCGGTTGGCTCGCGCACGATCTCGAAGCGACCGGATATGTCGATCTCGCCTGCGACCATTCGCAACGAGATGGCCGATCTGGAGGAACTCGGCTACCTCGAGCAGCCGCACACCTCCGCCGGACGCATTCCCTCGCAGAAAGGCTACCGCTTCTACGTCGACAACCTCATGAACGCCGATGACGAGGAGAGCCCGGATGTCCACTCGCTTCGCTCAGGCTTCCTGACCCGTCTCGACGAGATGGAACAAGCCGTTCAACAGACCGCGACGATTTTGTCAGGTCTGACCAACTACACTGCCATCGTTCTCGGTCCGAAAGTCTTCACCGACAAACTGCTTCACATCCAAGTGCAGCCCTATGGCGAGCGCATGGCGGTTGCCATCCTCGTCACCGACACGGGACACGTCGAGCATCGCAAAGTCACGATCCCCGAAGGCATTCCGCTCGAAGCGATCCAACACTATGTCGAACTGCTCAACCGCAAATTGGTCGGCGTCCCGCTGCACAAGCTCAAAACCGCCCTGCACACCGAAGTCGCCGACGAACTCCGTCGCTACTCTGAACAGTTTGAGGGCGCGATGATGCTGTTTGACCAGATGGTCGAGCCGGATGAGGAAGGCACGGGCAACCAGCGCATCTACCTCGGCGGCACCACCCGGATCATGAACCAGCCGGAGTTCCGCGATGTGGAGAAGCTCAAGCCGTTGCTCGACATGTTCGAGCAGACCAAGAAATTGATTCAGATGCTAGAAGGCACAACTTCATCTGGCGGTGTCCAAGTCCGCATCGGGCAAGAGAATCAATTGGAGACGATTCACGAGTGTTCCTTGATCACCGCGTCCTATACCATCGACGGAGTTCCGGTCGGCTCGATTGGCGTTTTGGGGCCGACGCGAATGGAGTACGGACGTGTCATCCACACCTTGAATCTCTTCTCCTCCAGCCTCTCGCAGATGCTGACCCGGTTGTATAAATAACAATCTCCTGTTCATACTTGAAGAGGTAGTTTCGTAGAACGACAAGGGGAGTTTCAAACCTCCTCTTACATAAGACGGATGGGAGTTATGCCGGATGAGTCAGTCCTCCAGTCAGAAGCCGCAGGAAGCCGACGAGCGTTTGGCCGCGCTCTACTCGAACGCGACCGCCGTGCGGGCCATCGCTTCCGCCGTCGAAGGCACCATCGGCCCCAAGGGGCTTGACACGATGCTCGTCGATACGGCAGGCAACGTGATTATTACAAACGACGGCGTGACGATTCTCAACCGCATGGAAGTCACGCACCCGGCCGCCAAGATGCTGATCAACGTCGCGTCTGCTCAACAAGAGGAGATTGGCGACGGAACGACGACAGCGACGCTTTTGGCAGCGGCGCTTTTGAATGAAGGCGTGGCTCAAGTCGAACGCGGTGTGCCCGTTACACGCGTCATCGAAGGCATCACCTTCGGCGTGCAGTATGCGGTCGAACGCTTGCAGAGCAGGGCTCGTTCCTTGGAAGGGCTCGGCGAAGACGTGCTGTTCCAAGTCGCGATGGTTGCCGGACGTGAGCATGAAGACATCGCTCACTTGGTCACGGAAGCTGCGCAATTGATCGGGTTTGACAAACTGCGCGACCCGCAATATCGACTCTCGGATCATGTGACGTCGAGCGTCGGAGCGGCCAGTGAAGTTTTTCAGGGCTTGATCTTGAACAAACAACGCATGTCTCCCCAGATGCCGCAACGCATCGAGGAGGCCAAGATCCTGATCGTCGACGATGCGCTGGAACCGGAAGAAATCGACTCCGAAGCCCTCGGCACGGAGGCCGGGTTCCAACTCTACCGACATTATAAGGAAGAGTTCCGCAAAAACGTCGCTGCTCTCGCAGAGCTTGGCATCAACGTCGTCTTCACCGACCGCGGGGTTTCCCCGGTTGCAGAGGAAGTACTCGGCGAAGCGGGCGTGATGATCGTCCAACGCGTCGCTTCCAAAGACTTGCGCAAGATCGCCGAACACACCGGCGCCCGCCCGATCAAGCGGACGGGAATTGGCAAGGAAGCGGAGGAGTTGAGTCGCTTCGTTGGACGTGCCGACGGCGTGTACGAAGACGAGCGGATGGAGACGATTCGCATCGTCGGAGGCTTCGGACGCTCGCTTGCGACGATTCTCGTCGGAGCTTCCACAGAGGAAGTCGTCGGCGAACGATCTCGCATCGCCCGCGACGCAGCTTCGTCTGTGCAAGCGGCGGTGCAGGGCGGCGTCGTGCCAGGCGGCGGATCGGTGGAGCTGTGGACGGCACGCGAAGTGGAGAAAATGCGCGAGACGGTTCGCGGCATGACCGGTTTCGGAGTCGAAGCGGTCGCCCGCGCCTTGCGCAAACCGATGACGCAGATCGTCCAGAACGCCGGGTTCAACCCGCTGGAGAAAGTCGAAGAAGCGAACGTCGCACAAGTCGAGCACCTGTCCGATTCGCTTGCGATCAATTGCGAGGACGGCACCGTCTGCGACATGGCGGAGTACGGCATCTACGACCCGACTTTGGTCAAACTGCACGCTTTGCGCGCAGCCGGAGAAGTAACGGTCGCGATCATGCGAATCCATACGATCATTCGGATGAAGGATCGCAGCGATGGCGAAGAATAAAGGTTTTTTTAGGAGGTTTCGCAAAATGGAAGACAACCGTATGGATGAAACTCTCGAAGCGCAAGAAACCGAAGCAGAAACCACTGCCGACGTCGACGGTGCTGAAGATACCCGCACCCGCGAAGAGTTGCTGGCTGAAGTCCAGCGTCTGACTGCGGAGTCGGAGGACTACAAGGGCCGCTACCTGCGTGCCCAGGCGGACTTTGATAACTTCCGCCGCCGCAGCCGCCAAGAGAAGGAAGAGTTCGCGGCGTATGCAAACACCCGCATCATCGAAGAACTGCTTCCGGTGCTCGACACGTTCGAGATGGCGATGCAGTCGGCCGACAAAGCGGACGTGCAAACTCTGCTTACCGGCGTAGACATGGTCTACCGCCAATTGCAAACCGCGCTTGGCAACTACGGCCTTGCTGCGATTGAATCTGTCGGTCAGGCGTTTGACCCGAACGTCCACGAGGGCGTCATGCAAGTCGATTCGCCGGATCATCCGGCGGGCACCGTCGTCATGGAGATGCGCAAGGGCTACAAGCTCAAGGACAAAGTCATCCGCCCGGCGATGGTTCAAGTCAGCCAATAACTTTTCTTCTTACTATATAGAAGTGATAGATCATACAGGAGGGAAATTCACATGTCTAAAGTAATCGGTATTGACCTTGGCACCACCAACTCTTGCGTAGCTGTTATGGAAGGCGGCGAACCTGTCGTTATCCCGAACGCAGAAGGCAACCGCACCACCCCGTCCGTTCTCGGTATGAAAAACGGCGAGCGTCTCGTCGGCGACGTCGCGAAACGCCAAGCGGTCACCAACCCGGACAACACCGTCATGTCCATCAAGCGTTACATGGGCACCAACCACAAAGAAACGGTTGAAGGCAAAGACTACTCCCCGCAAGAAATCTCGGCGATGATTCTGCAGAAGCTCAAGTCTGACGCAGAAGCGTACCTCGGCGAAACCGTTACCCAAGCGGTCATCACCGTTCCGGCGTACTTCAACGACTCCCAACGTCAAGCAACCAAAGACGCGGGCAAGATCGCAGGTCTTGAAGTTCTGCGTATCGTCAACGAGCCGACCGCAGCAGCGCTCGCATACGGCTTGGACAAAGAAGAAGACCAAACCATCTTGATCTACGACCTCGGCGGCGGTACGTTCGACGTCTCGATCCTCGAACTCGGCGACGGCGTCTTCGAAGTAAAAGCAACTTCCGGTAACAACAAACTCGGCGGCGACGACTTCGACGACAAAATCATCGCGTTCCTCGTTGATACCTTCAAAAAAGAAAACGGCATCGACCTCTCCAAAGACAAGATGGCGTTGCAACGTCTGAAAGACGCAGCCGAAAAAGCGAAAAAGGAACTCTCCGGCGTCACCGCGACCACCATCTCCCTGCCGTTCATCTCGATGACCGCAGAAGGTCCGAAGCACTTGGAAGTCAACTTGACCCGTGCGAAGTTCGAAGAGATGACCGCAGACCTCGTCGAAGCTACGATGGTTCCGACCCGTCAAGCTCTGCAAGACTCCGGCCTCTCCGTCAACCAAATCGACAAGATCGTTCTCGTCGGCGGTTCGACCCGTATCCCGGCTGTTGTCGAAGCAGTTAAGAAACTGACCGGCAAAGACCCGTCCAAAGGCGTAAACCCGGACGAAGTTGTCGCAATCGGCGCAGCGATCCAAGGCGGCGTCCTCACCGGTGAAGTCAAGGACGTTGTCCTGCTCGACGTAACCCCGCTCTCCCTCGGTATCGAAACCATGGGCGGCGTCATGACCCGCATGATCGAGCGCAACACCACGATCCCGACTTCCAAGACCCAAGTGTACTCCACGGCGGCTGACAACCAAACCGCTGTTGACATCCACGTCCTGCAAGGCGAACGCGAATTCGCTCGCGACAACAAAACGCTCGGCCGTTTCCAACTCGGCGACATCCCGCCGGCACCGCGCGGCATCCCGCAAATCGAAGTCACCTTCGACATCGACGCAAACGGCATCGTCAACGTCTCTGCGAAAGACCTCGGCACCGGCAAGCAACACAAAATCACCATCACCTCCAACACCGGCCTCTCCGATGACGAGATCAACCGCATGGTGAAGGAAGCCGAAGAAAACGCAGACGCCGACAAAAAGCGCCGCGAGGAAGTGGACATCCGCAACTCCGCAGACTCCCTCGTCTACCAAACCGAGAAGACCCTCAAGGACCTCGAAGGCAAAGTGGACCAAGCGGAAGTTGACCAAGCAAACGCTGCCAAAGACGCGCTGAAAACCGCTCTCGAAGGCACCGACATCGAAGACATCAAGTCCAAGTCCGAAGAACTGTCGAACCTCGTGCAAGCCCTGTCTGTGAAACTCTACGAGCAAGCAGCTCAAGCCCAACAAGCGGCTGAAGGCGCAGGCGCCGGTGCAACCGCCGGCGGCAAAGACAACGTGGTCGATGCAGACTACACCGTTGTGGACGAAGACAAGAAATAAGAAATGAGTGAGCGCTCGTGAGCAAACGAGATTATTATGACGTCCTCGGGGTTGGCAAGGAATCCTCCCCCGAGGAGATCAAAAAGGCGTACCGCAAACTAGCGCGCCAATATCATCCGGACGTCAACAAAGACGATCCGAACGCCGGTGACAAGTTCAAGGAAGTCACCGAAGCCTACGAGAACTTGTCCGATTCCGAAAAACGCGCCCGCTACGACCGTTTCGGTCACCAAGACCCGAACCAGTTCGGCGGCGGTGGCGGCGGCGCTGGAGGATTCGGCGACTTCGGAGACATTTTTGACATGTTCTTCGGCGGTGGAGGCGGCGGTCGTGGGCAGCGCAACGGCCCGCAAAGAGGTCAAGACCTCCAATACCAGATGCAAGTGGAATTCAAGGAAGCTGCGTTCGGTACGGAAAAAACCATCGAGATCCCGCGCTGGGAGGAATGCGACACCTGCGACGGCTCCGGAGCGAAACCGGGCACCAACGTCTCGACGTGCCCGACTTGTAACGGCAGCGGGCAGCAAGAGCAGATCGTCAACACCCCGCTCGGTCGCATGGTCAACCGCACCACTTGCCGCACCTGCGGCGGCTCGGGCAAGAAGATCGAGCAAAAGTGCGGCTCCTGCCAAGGCGAAGGCAAAGTACGCCGCCGTCGTCAGATCAAAGTCAAAGTTCCGGCCGGCGTAGACACGGGCAACCGCATTCGCATCTCCGGCGCAGGCGAAGCGGGCACCAAGGGCGGCCCGGCGGGCGACTTGTTCGTCGTGCTCGTCGTACGCGATCACGATTTCTTCGAACGCGAGGGCGAGGATGTGTTCTGCGAAGTGCCGCTGACGTTCGTGCAAGCGGCGCTCGGCGACGAGATCGAAGTGCCGACCATCGACGGCAAAGCAAAATTACGTATTCCGGAAGGTACCCAGTCCGGGCAAATCTTCCGACTTCGCGGTCAGGGCATCCCGGTGCTCAACCGCAACAATGTACGTGGCGACCAGCATGTGCGCGTCGTCGTCATCACCCCGACGTCGCTGACCGACAAGCAGAAGGAACTGCTTCGCGAGTTGGCCTCGACGATGGGCGAAGAGACGCACGAGCAACAACGCACGCTGTTCGACAAACTCAAAGACCTGCTCCGCTAGGGTTTTGAATCAAGGGTTATGAAAAAATCCACAGGGTAGGAACCCGCCGATTGCGGGCATCCTATCACCTGTGGATTTATTTTTGCAGGTATGGTATTTTTACTTTTGCATGTCCAAAATGTGAGAGTGATCCCAAAGGGGGAAAATAGATGCAGTGGGCGGAAGTGCAAGTGCTGACCACCTCCGATGCAGTGGAGGCGGTATCCGCGATCTTGGAACGTTACGGGGCCAACGGCGTCGTGCTGGAAGACAGCAACGACTTGACCCGCACGTGGGAAGACCGCTATGGCGAGATCTACGGGCTGAACCCGGCCGATTTCCCGGAATCGGGCGTGCGTGTGAAGGCGTATGTGGCGCTGGAAATCTGGCAAGACGAGATGACCGGACAGATTCAAGCAGAAATTCAAGGCCTGCGTGAGCTCGGAATCGAACCGGGCACCGCAAAAGTCGAAGTTCGGATTGCCGATGAGGAAGAATGGGCGAACGAGTGGAAAAAATACTACCACCCCGTCCAAGTGACCGAACGCCTGACGATCAAGCCGACGTGGGAAGAATACACCCCGCGAGAGGGCGAAGTGCTGATCGAACTCGATCCCGGCATGGCGTTTGGCACCGGCACGCATCCGACGACCAACCTGTGCATTCGCGTGTTGGACAAGATCATCCAACCGGGCGATACGCTGGTCGATGTCGGTTGCGGCACGGGCATTCTCTCCATCGCGTGTGCCAAACTCGGCGCCGGCAGCGTCCTTGCACTCGACCTCGATCCGGTCGCGGTGCAAGTCGCGCAGGAGAACGTCGAACTCAACGGCGTTTCCGACAAAATCACCGTCCGCGCCAACGACTTGCTCAAAGGCGTAGACGAGAAATTCGACATCGTCGTCGCGAACATCCTCGCCGAGATCATCTTGCTCATGGTCAGCTCTGCGCGCGAAGTGCTCAAACCGGACGGCACGTTCATCACATCCGGCATTATTAAGGAAAAAGCCGACATCGTCCGCACCGAGTTGGAAGCTCAAGGCTTCCGCATCGTGGACAAATTCACCGAAGACGACTGGGTCGCCTTCGTCGCCAAACTGGCATAATCAGCGAGTTCGCCAATGTCCGCACGGCGGACAGCGGCGCTTTTTCGAAAAAGGAGGGGTCCTGCGTGCAACGTTATTTCGTACAGCCGGACGCAATCGCCGACGGCCGCATTGCGATCACGGGGGACGATGTGAAGCACATCGTCCGCGTCATGCGCATGGAAGCGGGAGAGGAAGTCATCGTTTGCGACGGTCTCGGCCACGCGTTTCGCGTGGAACTCACCGACCTTGGGGACACCACGGTCACGGGCCGTGTCGTGGAAGAGTTGGTCCACTCCCCGGAATCGCGTGTAAAAATTACCTTGGCGCAGGGCCTGCCCAAAGGTGATAAAATGGAGTTGATTGTCCAAAAGGGAACAGAGGTCGGCATCAACCGCTTCGTCCCCGTGGACATGGCGCGCTGCGTCGTCCAATACGACGCCAAAAAGGAACAGAAACGCCGCGACCGCTGGCAGAAAATCGCCAAAGAAGCGGCTGAACAAGCGCACCGCAACTTGGTTCCGTCCATTGCAGAACCGATGAGCTTCAAACAAGTGATGAACTCTCTTGACGGATTCGACCTCGTAGTCGTACCCTACGAAGGAGAAAAAGCAAGAAGCTTGCGCGAAGTGTTGGCAGACGCTCCCGACGCCCAGCACATCTGTGTGCTGATCGGACCGGAGGGCGGCATCGCCGATTCGGAAGTTGAAACGGCCCTGAGCCGGGGAGCACTCCCCGTGACGCTTGGGCCTCGCATATTGCGCACGGAAACGGCCGGACTGGTGGCCGCGACTTGCATTTACTATCACTATGGTGAGATGGGAGGTTGAATTCATGAGCACCGTTGCTTTTCACACATTGGGTTGCAAAGTCAACTCGTATGACACCGAAGCGATCTGGCACTTGTTCCATGACAAAGGCTGGGCGCAAGTGGACTTCGAAGACATCGCCGATTGCTATGTCATCAACACCTGCACCGTCACCAACACCGGGGACAAAAAATCGCGCCAGATGATTCGCCGCGCGATTCGCCGCAACCCGGATGCAACCATCGTTGTAACCGGTTGTTACGCACAGGTTGCACCGGATGAAATTTTGGAGATTCCGGGCGTCGACCTCGTCATCGGGACGCAAGGTCGGGAGAAAATTCTGGAATACGTAGAGCGCGCGCAAGAAGAGAAGAGCCCGTTCAAAGTGGTCTCTTCCGTCCGCAAGCAGCGCGAGTTCGAAGAATTGGACGTGCCTTCCTTCAACGACCGCACCCGCGCCTCGCTGAAGATTCAGGAAGGTTGCAACAACTTCTGCACGTTCTGTATTATCCCGTACTCCCGCGGCTTCATTCGCAGCCGCGATCCGCAGAACGTCATCCGCCAAGCGAAGAAACTGGTGGAAGCGGGCTACTACGAGATCGTCCTGACCGGGATTCACACCGGGGGCTACGGCGACGATCTGGAGAACTACAACCTCGCAGACCTGCTGCGCGATCTGGAAGAAAAAGTGCCGGACCTGCGCCGCATCCGCATCTCGTCCATCGAAGCGTCGGAGCTCGATGACAAGATGATCGACGTCATGACGAAGTCCACCAAGATCGTCCGCCACCTGCACATCCCGTTGCAAGCGGGTTCGAACCGCGTGTTGGACCGCATGAACCGCAAGTACACCATCGAAGAGTTCGCCGAAGCGGTGAAAAAAGTCCGCGGCGCCTTGGGCGACGTCGCCATCACATCGGACGTCATCGTCGGCTTCCCGGGCGAGACGGTCGAGGACTTTGAAGGAACGTACAACTTCATCAAAGACCAAGAGTTTGCCGACCTGCACGTCTTCCCGTACTCCCGCCGCAACTTTACGCCGGCCGCGAAGTACAAGGACCAGTTGACCGAGCGTGAGAAGGAAGCGCGTGTCACCCGACTGATTCAGTTGGCGAACACCCTCCAAGTGAAGTACT
Source organism: Tumebacillus amylolyticus (assembly GCF_016722965.1). Lineage (NCBI taxonomy): Bacteria > Bacillati > Bacillota > Bacilli > Caryophanales > Alicyclobacillaceae > Tumebacillus > Tumebacillus amylolyticus. The sequence goes on along the minus strand of NZ_JAEQNB010000005.1, from coordinate 364,897 downwards.
CGACCCGTTTCTTGGGAGACGTGTTGGAAGTCATTCCGGAAGAGCGCGACGAGAACGGCCAACTGATCGGGTATACCGACAACTACATCAAAGTCGTGTTCGACGGCGATGACGAACTGCTCGGTGAAGTCTGTGCAGTCCGTCTCGACGCAGCCGGTCCTGAAGTGTCGCAAGGCACGTTCGTGGAGCGATTGACCTTCACCGAGAAAGTCATCGCCCCGATTGAGGAAGGCCAGTTCGCAGGTGCGATGGAATTGGAAATGCTGTAATTCGTTCGATCGTCAAGAATCCCCCGCGCAGGAAACTGTGTGGGGGATTTTTTTGGGCAAACTATGCTATAGTGATAGGGATTGTGGAAAAATCGCCCGTTTTTTCAAAGCTAGGAGGAATCCAACATGCAACAGATCATCGAATCCGCACGCGCGGCCGTCCGCGATGCGATCGGTTTCACTCATGAACCGACCGGCGCCTTCACCCAAGTTCCCGTGGACCAAGCCGCTTCGATTATCGATCATACTTTGCTCAAACCGGAAGCCACTCCGGAGCAGATTGATCAACTCTGCGCCGAAGCCGCTCAATACAAGTTCGCCGCTGTCTGCATCAACCCGATCTACGTCGCCCGCTGTGCCAAGGCACTCGCCGACACAGAAGTCAAAGTCTGCACCGTCATCGGCTTCCCGCTCGGAGCGACGACCGCAGAAGTCAAAGCGTTCGAAGCGAAAAACGCCGTCGCCAACGGCGCTCACGAAGTGGACATGGTCATCTCCAACGGCCTGATGCGCGCAGGAGACTACAAAGCCGTTTACGAAGAGATCAAAACGGTCGTCGACGCGGTCAAAGACCAAGCCCTCACCAAAGTCATCATCGAAACCTCCTTGCTCACCGACGAGCAAAAAGCGATCGCGTCTCTGCTCTCCGTCGCCGCAGGAGCCGACTTCGTCAAAACGTCCACCGGCTTCTCGACAGGCGGGGCCACTCCGGCAGACGTCGCCCTCATGCGTGCCGTCGTCGGCCCGAACACGGGGGTCAAAGCATCCGGCGGCGTTCGCTCGCTCGCAGATGCACAAGGCGTCATGGAAGCAGGCTGCAACCGCATCGGCTGCTCCGCCGGCGTTGCCATCGTTCAAGGCCAAGTCTCTCAAGAGAACTACTAAGCGGTAAAAAAGCGCCCGTCCCCTCCGAGGACCGACGCTCCCTTACATAACCCGTGCAACTGCGACCTACGTTTTTTTCTCCGGCATCATCCAGCAGACCAACTTGGCAAACCACTTCGTAAACGGCCAGACCGCAAGCGACGAAATCAAGTTGAACAGCAGATGAGAAGTCGCAACTTGAACGCCGATGTCTCCGCCAAACCAGCGGCACAGTTCGGCAAACCCGCCGATGAACGGCAGGAACGCAGCACCGCCTAGCACATTCAAAATGATGTGCGCCAGTGCCACCCGCTTGGCATTGAGCGGAGTTCCGACCGCCGCGATGATCGACGTAACGGTCGTTCCGATGTTGTTGCCGATAATGATCGCAATTGCACCGGGCAAGTCCACCAAACCTTGCGAAGCCAGTACAATCGTCAGCATCGTCGTCGCTGTGCTCGAAGTAATCATCGCCGTCAACACGGTCCCGGCGAGAACGCCGAGCAACGGATGGTTCGAAGAGTACGCGAGGATGTCTCGGAACCACGGCATGGCGGACAGCGGCTCCAAGGCGCGCTCGATCAACTCCAACGCGAGGAAGATCGCGCCAAAGCCGAGCACGGCGAGACCGATGTACTTGTACGTCCCCCGCAAGAAAATCGAAAGAATCGCGCCGACGATGAGAAACGGGAGGAACAACTGCTGAATTCCGAACGACAACACTTGTGTCGTTACCGTCGTCCCGATGTTAGATCCGAGAATGACCCCGAGCGAGTCGGCGAACGTCATCGCTCCGGCGCTGACCAACCCGATGGAGATGATCGTCACTCCCGCGCTCGAATGAATCAACGCCGTCAAGACCGTCCCCGTCAGCAAGCCTCTCGTGGGCGTTTTGACAAAGCGTTTGATAATCTCCGGCAGGCGGTCCACCGCCATTTTTTCCATGCCGGTTCGCATGATCCACATCCCGGCGAGAAACCCGCCCAAGCCCAATATGAGCAAAAGCGTGGATTTCCACAGCATACGATCCACCTCCTGGGACAAACTCACATACTAACATGTATGCGAAGGAGACAACTTCTATGGCAAACATCATCTTGAAAAAAACGCGCAAAAAGCGTCTCGAAGCGGGCAATCCGTGGGTATTCAACAACGAAATCGAGCGTCTCGAAGGCGTTGCGGCGCCCGGCGACATCGTCGATGTCCAAGACCATCGCGGTGCTTTTCTTGCGCGCGGCTATTACAACCCGAAATCCCAGATTTCCGTTCGCGTCATGACCTATACGCCGGGCGAAGAGATCGACCAGGCGTTTTTCACCCGCAAAGTGCAGGAGTGCTATGACTACCGCCGCCGTTTCGTCGATTCGGACTCGTTCCGTTTGATCTACGGGGAAGCGGACTACTTGCCCGGCCTCGTGGTGGACAAGTTCGGCGACGTGCTGGTCCTGCAAATTCTCTCGCTTGGCATCGAAGTCCGCAAAGACCTCATCTTGCAAGCGCTCAAGGACGTTCTCAATCCGAAAGCGATCTACGAGCGCAGCGACGTCGGCGTCCGTGAACTGGAAGGCTTGGAACAACGCACCGGCCTCTTGCACGGCGAACTCGGCGGCGATGTGATCATTGAAGAAAACGGTCTGAAAATGGTCGTCGACGTCGTCGGCGGGCAGAAAACCGGATATTTCTTCGACCAACGGGAAAACAGAGCGGCGATCCGCGACCTCGTCAAACAAACGACCGAGGGCGAACCGGGTGCTTCCGTGCTGGAATGCTTCTCGCATACGGGGTCGTTCACCGTCCACGCCGCCGCGTTTGGCGCGACGAACATCACGACGCTCGACATCTCGGAGCACGCGATTGACACGGCGATTCGCAATGTCGAGCTGAACGGCTTCGAAGACAAAGCCGATTTTGAATTCGTCGTCGCCGATGCGTTTGAACAACTGCGCGAATGGGAGCGGGAGAAGCGTCAGTGGGACGTCGTCATCCTCGACCCGCCCGCTTTTGCAAAAAGCCGTCACGCCGTTCCGGGTGCCGTCCGCGGGTACAAGGAAATCAACCTGCGCGGCATGAAATTGGTGAAGGAGCGCGGCTTCCTCGTCACCGCGTCCTGCTCGTACCACATGCATTCGGACCTGTTCATGGAAACGATTGCCGAAGCGGCGCTCGATGCGAAAAAAGTGTTGCGACTCGTGGAATACAGAACGGCCGGCAAGGACCATCCTAAATTACACGGGATGGATGAAAACAACTATCTCAAATTCGCGATCTTTGAAGTTCGAAGCCGTCGCTAATTGAGGGAAAAATACAAGACGAGGGAGGAGTTGACCTCCCCTTCGTCGAAGTATTCAGTGCCACAAGAGAACAACAGGGATAGAGGGTTTTACTTTTCTGTGCCAATGGCTTATAATTATCGGGTACTCCGATGGTCCCTCAGTTGACATAGTTTTACTTGGTATATTATAATGTTCTCTGACGGATTCTCGTTATTTGCCGTATGTATTTCTCGGCTGATGTTGCTTGGCGGAGGGAGGGAAATCAAATGTCTGAAGTCAAGGTTCGTAAAAATGAATCTTTAGATAGCGCACTTCGTAGATTTAAGCGTGCAACCGCTAAGGATGGCATCCTCGCGGAAGTGAAAAAACGCAAACATTACGAAAAGCCCAGCGTAGCCCGCAAGAAAAAGTCCGAGGCTGCCCGCAAGAAGAAGAAATTCTAAGGAGGCCACCTGAGTCATGAGTTTAACCGAACGTCTTACCAATGACATGAAGCAGGCGATGAAGGACAAGGACAAAGTTCGCTTGTCGGTTATTCGCATGATTCGTACCGCGATGAAGAATCTGGAGATTAACGAACAACGTGAACTCTCCGATGAGGACGTCATCAACGTGATGAATCGTGAGCTGAAACAACGCCGCGATTCCCTCCAAGCTTTCGAAGCTGGCGGCCGCCAAGACCTGGTGGAGGAAGCCACTGCCGAGATTCAAGTCCTCATGGACTATCTCCCGCAGCAACTGACTGAAGATGAGATCCGCGCCATCGTGCAGGAAACCATCGCAGCAACGGGTGCCGCGAGCAAAGCAGACATGGGGAAACTCATGGGGGCTCTCATGCCGAAGGTCAAGGGCCGTGCGGATGGCAAGCTCGTGAACCAAGTGGTTACACAAGAGCTTCAATAGAAAAGCGAAGAAACCATGTACTCTACGGAGTGCATGGTTTTTTTATGGACTTTTTTTCTTGGAACTTTTCTTACGTTCATCCGTAAGAACTACTAAGGATTTGAAATTGGGAAAGGAGGTTCCCTATGATGAGAGCTCCCTCTTGGAGAGGGTTTCGGGTTCTCCTCCTCTTGCTGTTCTGTTGGACGACGTTTTTTGTGCTGACACCTGCAAAGGCAGAACCCGCGAAGTCGGTGTTCGTGATTCCGGTGCAGAACGAGATCGAAACCGGACTTGCGGCGACGCTGAAACATGCGTTCCAAGAAGCGAAAGACAGCGGGGCGCAAGTGATCGTGCTCGACATCAACACACTGGGCGGGCGCATCGACGCCGCCGTGGAGATCGCCGATCTTATCCGCTCGTCAAACGTACCGGTCATCGCCTACATTCGCGGGCATGCGATTTCGGCAGGCGCTTATCTCGCCATGAACGCCACGCACATCGCGATGGCACCCGGTTCCACGATTGGAGCCGCCGAAGTGCGCAACTCAGACGGTGAGCCTGTTGATCCGAAAGTGGTGGCGTTCTGGCGCTCGGAGATGACGGCTGCGGCGGAGTTTCAGGGCCGTGATGAAAAACTCGCCGTCGGCATGGTCGATCGCAACACCGAAATTCCGGGTGTGAAGGAGCGCGGCGAGTTGGTTTCGCTGTCGGCGCAACAGGCCGTCGAGCACAACCTTGCAGACGGGGTGTTCCCGACGTTGCAGGGGGCGCTTCAAAACTACGGATTTGGTCAAGCGTCCATCCAAGACTTCCAGCCGTCCGTCGCGGAGAAAATCGCCCGTTTCGTCACGAAGCCGACGGTCATCCCGCTTTTGTTGATTCTGGGTTTGATCGGACTCGGTGCCGAGTTGTTGTTGCCCGGTCACTTCGTACCGGGATTGATCGGTGTGGCGTGCTTGGGGTTGTATTTCTTCGGGAGTATGGTCGCCGGATTTGCCGGGTGGGAAGCGGTAATTCTGTTCGTTGCGGGGATCATCCTGCTCGTGGCCGAGATCTTCGTCGTCGGATTCGGCATCCTCGGAACGCTTGGCGTGCTGGCGGTCGGCACAGGGGTTGTCATGGCGGCGTACGACACGACGTATGGTATCAAAGTCATGTTGGTCGCACTGGCGCTCGCGGCCGTCGTGGTCGCCGTGCTGTTCAAGTATTTCGGGCATCTCGGCGTCTGGAACCGCTTGATTCACACCGACGTGCAGGAGAAAGCGGCCGGTTACACCCCGAACCGCAACCTTCGCCACATGCTCTACCAAGTCGGGCGCACCGTGACTCCGTTGCGTCCGGCGGGCACCGCCGTTTTTAACGGGCAGCGATTTGACGTGGTCAGCGACGGGGCTTTTGTGCCGGTCGGGACCGACGTGCAGATCGTGTTGATTGAAGGCACGAGAATCGTCGTCAAAGCCAAACCCAAGGACGGCGACGCGAACCTCGTGATCCCGAGACTGCCCGAAGAGCAGTCAGACATTTGAAGGAGGTTTTCGTATGAATACTGCGACTGTAGGGCTTTTGGTCCTCATCGCGCTCGGCCTGATCGTACTGGCTGTACTTTTCACGTTCATTCCGGTTGCCCTGTACATCTCCGCGTGGGCGGCCGGCATCCGAATTTCGATTTTCAATTTGATCGGGATGCGTCTGCGTCGGGTCATTCCGTCGCGCATCGTCAACCCGCTGATCAAAGCGCACAAAGCGGGGCTTGCGATCACCACGAACCAACTGGAAAGTCACTTCCTCGCAGGGGGCAACGTCGACCGCGTCGTCAACGCCCTGATTGCGGCCGAACGCGCAGACATCAACTTGCCGTTTGAACGAGCGGCGGCGATCGACCTCGCAGGTCGGAACGTGCTCGAAGCGGTACAGATGTCGGTCAACCCGCGCGTCATCGAAACTCCGATCGTCGCTGCCGTAGCCAAGGACGGGATCGAAGTCAAAGTTCGCGCCCGCGTCACCGTTCGCGCCAACATCGACCGTCTGGTCGGGGGTGCCGGCGAAGAGACGATTCTTGCCCGCGTCGGGGAGGGCATCGTCACGACCATCGGTTCGGCAGAATCGCACAAAAAAGTCTTGGAGAACCCGGATGCGATCTCGCAAACGGTTCTCTCCAAGGGTCTCGACGCCGGAACGGCGTTTGAAATTCTCTCCATCGACATCGCGGACGTGGATATCGGCAAAAACATCGGGGCGCAATTGCAAACCGACCAAGCGGAAGCGGACAAACGCATCGCGCAAGCCAAAGCGGAGGAACGCCGTGCGATGGCCGTTGCCCGTGAACAAGAGATGAAAGCGTACGTCGAAGAGATGCGCGCCAAAGTTGTGGAAGCGGAAGCCGAAGTCCCGCATGCGATGGCAGAAGCTTTGCGCAGCGGCAAACTGGGTGTCATGGACTACCTGAACTTGCAGAACCTCAACGCCGACACCGAGATGCGCCAATCTCTCGCCAGAGTCGGCGACGACGACCAGCCGATCAAGGACATTACGAAAAAGTAGGTGACGCCCCATGTCCGGACTCTGGGCGATCATAGTCCTCATCGGTGCTGTCGTCTCCATCCTCCGCCGCGTGAAGCAAGAAACCGCACGCCGGCAACAGCACCGGCAGGAAGCGCCGCAACAAGAGCAAGAACAAGTGCAAGTGAAGCACGAGCAACATCAATCGCAACCGCAGTCTCCTCGTGAACAGACTGCGTACGAATGGATCTTCGGCACGTCAAAGCCCGACCCGGAAAACCATGACAACGAAGACTGGATGGAACCGGTCCAGCCGTCTGTCCACATGGACTTGGAAGACCTCCAAGAGTCGCAGCGTGAGATCGTACACGAGTCTGTACACGAATCTCTCCATGTGCGCCACTCGCGCCTTGACGAGTCACCGGCCCCGCAGAAGGCAAAACATCCTCTGCACCTGGACCGTCAGACGCTCTCACAAGCTTTGCTCCTCAAAGAAGCCCTCGATCCGCCGCGTTCCCTGCGTCCTTGGAAACCCGGCAAGCACCGCTGAACACTCTCTTGAGAAAAGACCTCCCGCCCAGTGCGGAGAGGTCTTTTTTTCGTTCATAAGCCATACATGTGAGAAGAACCGCATAGATTTGAAGCAGAAGGAGGGTGACGTCTGTGCGCGCTTCTTGGCGTCAACGCGTGAAGAAATTGGCGGCCGATATGCTCGATGTGCCGAAGGATTCGGTGTTGAATGTACCGCGAATCACCCTCATCGGCGGCCTGCAACTGTACGTGGAGAATTATCGCGGCATCGTGGAGTTCCGAGACGATCTCCTGCGCCTTGCCCTGACGGAAGGCCAGTTGCACGTCAATGGCAAGGAACTTGTGATCAAGCAGATTTTTCCCACCGAAGTGGTCATCGAAGGGAGTATCAGCGGCATTAAATATCAAGACTAGCCGACTATTCGTAACAGGAGGAACCGTACCATGCTCGGAAGATGGCTGTTGGATTTTTGGCGAGGCTATGTGGTGCTGACCGTTCGCGGGGAAGCGGTCCCCGAGATGTTAAATCGGGCGACCCAGGCCGGGATCGAGCTCTGGGAGATCTCCCAGACCAAAGGCAACACCTACCGACTGCGGATGCATCGCGACGACGTAAAGAGCTTGCGTTCCATCTTGCGCGAAACTCATACGCGCATTCACTTTGAACGCAAGCTCGGCGTTCCTTTTCTGGCTTGGCGCGCGTGGAGGAGGAAGTTTTTCCTCGCGGGCGCTCTGACGTTTCTCGTTTCGTTTTACGTGATCACCTCGATGGTGTGGAACATCGAAGTCACCGGCGACCTCAAGCGCGTCTCGCCGGAGACTGTCGAGGAAGTTGCCAAGGAAGTGGGGATTTACCGAGGCGCTTGGAAGGGTAAACTGCCGGATACGGACATTTTGCAAACGCAGTTGCTGGACAAACTGCCGCAATTGTCGTGGGTCGGCGTGCAAGTGCAAGGAACCAAAGTCACGATCCAAGCGGTGGATAAAATTCCGGGCACCACGCCGCAACCGACCAACCCGCAAAACATCGTCTCTCCGAAGAAAGCGACCGTCCGCGAGATTTTTGTACACAAAGGCAAAGCGGCCGTCGTGCGCGGTCAAGTGGTACAAGTCGGGCAAGTCCTGATCAACGGCTCGCTTGGCAACAAATCGGTTCACGCCGCCGGCATCATCAAAGCGGAGACGTGGTACCGCAGCGACCTCACGATTCCCTTGCAAGCGGAGAGCAAAGCGTACACGGGCAATTCGGTCGAAAAACACTTCCTGACGTTCTGGGGGCATCCGGTGCAGATCTGGGGCTATGGACAGATTCCGTTCCAAGAAATGGAGACGGACAACGACGACAAAGCGCTGACGATCGGCTCGTTCACGTTCCCGATTCAGTACCGTCACGCCGTGTACAAAGAGACTCAAACGCAGAAAGCGGAACTCACCGAAGCGGAAGCGCTCGACCTCGCCAAGGAGTTCGCCAAAGCGGATGTTCTCACCAAAGTGGGAAAAAATGGGGTAGTGGAGAGTCAAAATGTTTTGCAGAGAGGTTTGAAAGATGGTAAGTTAGAGATATCCATCCTGAACAAGGCAATAGAGGAGATCGGCCAACCGCAGGAATTTACACCGCAAGCCCCGGCTGATCCACAAGCGAAGAAACAATAAGGGCATCCTATATAAATCCGATTTCAGCAGAAGGAGTGGAATCCTCTATTGAACAATCAATGGGTGACGAAGAAGATCGTACTGAAGGACAACAACGAAGCCACGCTTCTGTTCGGGCCGCACGACGCCTACATGAAGCAGATCGAGGCGGAGTTTACGGCGAAGATTCATGCGCGAGGTGTCGAACTGACGCTGACCGGCGACCCGGAGGAGCTGGCGACGGTCGAGTCGCTTTTTGACACGCTCTTGAAATTGGTGCGCAAAGGCCAGGTCGTCAAGGAGCGCGACATCGCCTATGCGATCAAACTGGCCAAGCAAGGGGCGGCCGAGGAGTTGCTCGAACTCTACTCCGAGGAGATCGCCACCACCGTCAAGGGCAAGTCGATCCGCATCAAGACGTTGGGTCAGCGCGACTACATACGTGCGATCAAGAAAAAAGACATCGTCTTCGGCGTCGGCCCCGCCGGTACGGGCAAGACCTACCTCGCCGTCGTCATGGCGGTGCAAGCGCTCAAGAAAAACGAAGTCAAGCGCATCGTCCTGACTCGTCCCGCCGTGGAAGCGGGGGAGAACCTCGGGTTCTTGCCGGGCGACTTGCAAGAGAAAGTCGACCCGTACCTGCGCCCGCTGTACGACGGCCTGTACGATGTCCTCGGCCAAGAGAACACCACCAAGTACATGGAGCGCGGTCTGATCGAAGTGGCCCCGCTTGCGTACATGCGCGGTCGCACGCTTGAGGATTGCTTTGTCATCCTCGACGAAGCGCAGAACACCACGCCCGAACAGATGAAAATGTTCTTGACCCGCTTGGGCTTTGGCTCCAAGATGGTCGTCACCGGCGACGTCACCCAGATCGACTTGCCGCGCGGCAAGCAATCGGGGTTGAACTCCGCCATCAAAGTGCTGCAGAACGTGGGGGATCTCTCCTTCATCTTCCTCAGTGAGCAAGACGTCGTCCGTCACCACCTCGTCCAGAAGATCATCCAGGCGTACGATCAGAACGCCGACGTGTAATCACAGCCCGCGACAATGGGGAGAGGCTGACCGTAAGGAGACGAAGAAGTTATGAGGAGCAATCTGCTGAAACATATTCGCCAGATCACATTGAGCCCGGAGCTGCGGCAAAGCCGTTCGCTTCGGCTCTCGATCTACGTCGTCCTCTCCGCCTTGCTCTATCTTCTCTTTCTTGGCAACGTGTTGCCCGAACGGTTCAACTACGATGTCGGATCGGTCGCTGAGAAGACGATCAAGGCGCCGACCGACGCCATTGACACGCAGGCGACCAAGCGGTTGCGCGATGAGGCCCGCAAGGAAGTCGGGCCTCAGTTCAACCGCGATATCGAAGTCGAGGACAAAGCCTACCAGAGCATCAACACCTTCCTCGACAACGTGCAAAAAGTCGCCGCCGATGCCTCGGTCAAAGACGCGGACAAGTTGGCCGCCTTCAAGAACCTCAACCCGCCGATCAACGTCTCGGACGAGACGATCAAGAGACTGCTCCAACAGACGCCCGACACGCTCGCTTCCTACAAAAAAGAAGCGACCCGCGTCACTCAGAAGATCTACTCGGAGAACATCACAGACGACAATTTGCCGAACATCGGCTCGAAGCTCGACGCGCAACTTGCGTACGCCGACCTCGACCGTGACGGCCGCTTGATCGTCAAGGAATTCGTGCAGCCGATCATCCACCCGAACATGATCTACGACCAAGAAGCGACCTCCAAGAAACGGGAGGAAGCGGCGCAAAACAAATTGCCGGTCCAGATCAACAAAGGCGAGATCATCGTCAAGCAAGGGGAGCGCATCGACGAAGAGAAGCTCTCCAAGCTCGAAGACCTCAAGTTGCTCTCCAAGCGTCCGAACTACCGGATGTACTTCGGGTTCGCCGGGTTCATTCTGCTCTGGATGCTGGTGCTGGGCACGTACATCGAGATGACCCGTCACAAACTTTCGCGCAACAACTTGTTGCTGCTCTGCTTGTCGATCATCGTCCTCGTGACAGGGCTCGGGATCAAAACGATTACGTTGTTCCTGCCGCTTGGATTCCCGAACATCGGGTACTTGACTCCGATCGCAATGGGCACCATGTTAGTGACGATTCTGTTTGATATGCAACTTGGCATCATGCTCTCGTTTTTGTTTGCCCTCCTGACCGGAGTGGCGTTCGACCTCGCGTTCCAATATGTGTTTGCGTCGTTCGTCAGCGGTTTGGTCGGGACGTTTGCCGTCTCGCGGGTCAAGCATCGTCTCGTGATCATGCGCGCCGGCTTCATCATCGCAGGGTGCAACCTCGTCACGATTTCGGCGATGCAAGCTCTGACTTCGTCGACCGGCAGCGAGTTGAGTCCGTACTTGCAATCGTTGCTCTACGGAATTATCAACGGCGTGTTCTCGGCGGTCGTCACGATCGGCGTGTTGCCGTTCTTGGAGAGCACATTCGGGCTCTTGACACCGATCTCGCTGCTCGAACTCTCCAACCCGAACCACCCGCTGTTGAAAAAACTCCTCATGGAAGCCCCCGGCACGTACCACCATTCGCTGATCGTCGGCAACTTGGCGGAAGCGGCGGCGGAGATGGTCGGAGCCGACCCGCTGATCTGTCGGGTAGGTGCGTACTTCCATGACGTGGGCAAGATGAAGCGCCCGATGTTCTTCATCGAGAACCAACTGTCCAAGGACAACCCGCATGACAAAATTGCCCCGACGCTCTCGCACCTGATCATCACGTCGCACGTTCGCGACGGCTTGGAGATGCAGGAAGAAGCGCGATTGCCGAAACCGATTCGCGACATCTGCGAGCAGCACCACGGGACGACGATTCTCTGGTACTTCTACAACAAAGCGCTCGAACAGGACAAAAGCGGGTCGATCCAACCGGACGACTTCCGCTATCCGGGTCCGAAACCGCAGTCCAAGGAAGCGGCGATCGTCATGCTCTGCGACGCGGTCGAAGCGGCTGTCAGAGCGATGAACCGCCCGACTCCGAACCGCATCGAGTCGATCATTCACAAGATCGTCAAGGATCGCCTGAATGACGGACAACTCGACGAATGCAACTTGACGCTCAAAGACCTCGACAAAGTGAGCGACGCGTTTTTGCGCACGCTAAACGGCATCTACCATGCCCGCATCCAGTATCCGGAGCTGCCGAAATCGAACTAAGGAGACCACATCTATGTCCGAACAGAAAATTCTCGTCGATGTCGTCGACGAGTTGGGCGAAGAATTTCCGTTCAACGCCGAAGATCTGATCACCAAAGCCATCCTGGCCGCAGCCGCCTACGAGAACATCGAGGCGGGAGAAGTCGTGGTGTCGCTCGTCGATGATGAAGCGATCCACGAACTCAACCGTACCTACCGCGGCAAGGACGCCCCGACCGACGTCTTGTCCTTCGCCATGCAAGAGGGCGAAGACGACGAAATGTCGATCGTGTTCGACGAAGAAGATGAAACCGAAGAAGACAACACGCTCGGCGACATCATCATCTCGATTGAAACGTGCAAGCGCCAAGCCGCAGACTACGGTCACAGCTTCGAGCGCGAACTGGCTTTCCTCACGGTTCACGGTTTCCTGCATCTGATCGGGTATGACCACATGACGCCCGAGGATGAGAAGGAGATGTTCGGACGCCAAGACGCGATCTTGGAGACTGCAGGCTTCACGCGGGGGTGACCCAAGTGTCAGGCATCGGCAAACTGCTGAAAAGCTTCTCCTATGCCATCGAGGGCATGATGCACACGCTGAACACCCAGCGCAACATGCGCATCCACTTCGTGGTGGCGTTTTTCGCGATGTTGCTCGCCTTGTTCCTCGATCTCTCGAAGTTGGAGCTGATCTTGCTTTTCTTCTCCATCGTGCTCGTGGTGGCCGCCGAGCTGTTCAACACAGCCATTGAAGCGGTCGTTGACTTGGTCACCCACGACTATCACCCGCTCGCAAAAATCGCCAAGGACGTGGCGGCAGCCGCCGTCCTCTTGACGGCGGTTCATGCGGTGATAGTCGGTTTTTTTGTCTTCTCAGACAAGTTGTTTCCCCTGCAACTCCGGCACTGGCAAACGACGGGCTGGATGGCGTTTTACGTGGCGTTCATTCCCTTGGGCCTGCTGCTTTTGCTCTCCATTTCTTGGCGGGCCTACGTGCGCTTCAAGCGCAACCATACATAACGAGGTGAGGTACAAATGGATCAAAAGCAATTGATCGACCGCGCACGACTTGCGCGTGAACATGCGTATGTTCCGTATTCGAAATTCCCGGTTGGCGCCGCTCTGCTCTTGGAGGACGGGCAAGTCATCACCGGCTGCAACATTGAGAACGCCTCGTACGGCCTCTCCAACTGCGCCGAACGCACGGCGATTTTTAAAGCGGTCTCGGAAGGGAAGCCTAAGATCAAGCAAATCGCCGTCATCGCCGACACCGATGGCCCGTGCTCGCCGTGCGGCATGTGCCGCCAAGTCATGGCGGAATTCTGCGACCCGAACACCCCGGTCGTGTTGACCAACCTGAACGACAACGTGTATGAAACCACTGTGGGCGAACTTCTGCCCTTCGCTTTTCTAAAGGAGGATCTCGATGAGTCAGTCAACAAAGCAAACGGATAATACAAACCAAGTTACGCATTCCGGTTTCGTCGCCATCATCGGTCGCCCGAACGTGGGCAAGTCGACCCTGATGAACTACATGATCGGTCAGAAGATCGCGATCATGTCCGACAAGCCGCAAACCACCCGCAACCGCATCTCCGGCGTTCTGACCAACGAGCGCGGCCAGATCATCTTCATGGACACCCCGGGGATCCACAAACCGAAGCACAAACTCGGTGAACAGATGGTCAAAACGGCCACCGATACCCTGAGCGGCGTCGAAGCGGTGCTGTTCCTCGTCGATGCCACCATGCCCAAGGGCGCGGGCGATGAGTACATCATCGAACTGTTGAAAAAAGTCAAAGACACCCCCGTCTACCTCTTGATCAACAAAGTCGACATCGTGGAAAAAGAAACCCTGCTCGGCATCATCGCTTCGTACAAAGACGACTACCCGTTTGCCGAAATCATCCCGATCTCGGCGAAAAAGGGCGACAACGTCGACGCGCTGATCAACAACTTGATGGACCTCTTGCCGGAGGGTCCACACTACTACCCGCCCGACATGGTCACCGACCATCCGGAGCGCTTCATCATCGCGGAATTGATCCGTGAGAAATGCCTGCACCACACCCGCGAAGAAGTGCCGCACTCGATTGCTGTCGAAATCGAGAAGATGCAGTTCAAAGAGGAAAAAGACATGCTCGTCGTCCACGCCGCGATCTACACGGAACGCGACTCGCAGAAAGCGATCATCATCGGCAAGCAAGGGGCCCTGCTCAAGAAGATCGGACAACTGGCCCGCCATGACATCGAGCGCCTGATGGGCTCGAAAGTCTACCTCGAACTGTGGGTCAAAGTCAAGGAAGACTGGCGCAACCGCGAGCACCTCTTGCGCAACTTTGGCTTCACCGAAGAGTAAGCCACGGGACACTTGTTTGGCGCACAACTGCCATCAATTCCATAGTATAGGGTAGGGTCGGATTGCGAACTCTAGGGTTACAATGTTTGGCACCCTCACTTTGGAACGAAAGGATGAGCTACATGCGTGATTTCTCGTGGCGATATTTCGAAAGTACAGGTGAGATTGATGCCTACTTACTCTATAAAGAGCATCAAACGATTTGCGGTTCCTGCAACACCATCGACGAAGCCGACAACCTCCTCAACCCGTTGGAGGGCGAAGCGATGGCCGAGTAATCGTCAAGAAGGAGCCTCTTCATGAAAAAAGTCGAAGCCCTCGTCCTGCGGACGATCGACTATGGAGAGAACCACAAGATCTTGACGCTTTTGACCGACACTTTTGGGAAGATCGCCGTGATGGCACGCGGCGCGAAGAAGCCGTCCAGCCAACTAGGTTCGATCTCCCAGCCTTTTACCTACAGCTCCTACCTGCTCATCATCAGCGAGCGGGGGATGGGAACGGTCGCCCAAGCGGAGTTGATCGACTCCTTCCGTAAGATTCGGGAGGACTTGTTCAAGACGGCGTATGCATCGTACATGATGGAACTCATCGATCGATTTACCGAAGAGCGCGAACCGTCGGCGGGGCTGTATCTGCTTGCGCTGACGCTGCTTTCATACCTCGCCGATGGCAAAGACCCGGAGATCCTCACCCGCCTGACCGAAGTCAAGATGCTGGACGTTGCGGGCATTCGACCGGAGTTGTTCCACTGTGCGAACTGTGGACGCGACGTAGAATCCGCGATTCGGTTCAGCGTCACGAACGGCGGCCCGCTCTGCGGCGACTGCCACTCGGCGGACCAACGGGCGATTTGGATCAAGCCCGCGACGCTTCGCCTGTTGCAAGTCTTTCAAACGATGGACGTGCGCAGGCTCGGCGAGATCAACGTGGGGGACGATGTCCGGAGGCAGATGAACAAAGTCTTGCGAGAGTACTACGACGAGCACAGCGGTGTGCAACTGCGCACGCGGACCTTTTTGGATCAGCTTCACAAATACGAACTCGATTTCTAGTCCTTGTGAGGAGAGGTGATCGAAATGGCAGAGCCTACGCTTGAGAAAATCGACATCCTGCGCAAGCGATGCAACTTGAGCTATTCCGGCGCCTATGAAGTGCTGGAACGCAACGGCGGCAACGTGATCAAAGCGCTGATTGAGATGGAGAGCACCGAGGGCAAGCCGGACGTGGTGCAGCAGATCGAAGAGCGTGTGACCGTCATGGGCCATGAAGTTTGGGACAAGGTTCAAGACATCATCCGCAAAGGGCAAAGCACCAAGATCCGCGTCCTCAAGGGCGGCCGCACCGTCGCCACGATCCCGACGGCGGTCGGAGCGGTCGGCGCGATGTTTTTCCCGTACATCACGTTGATGGCAACGGTCGCCGCGATGGCCGGCAAGTATGTTCTCGTCTGGGACAAGCGTCTCCCGAGCTCCACGGGGCGCGAAGTGAACTCCGGTCATCAACCGGGCGTCATGAACGTGCACCACGAAGAAATCGTCGAGCAACCGCTGGTCGTGAATCCATCTTAAAAAAAGCCTCCTTCGTTCCTGCAACGAAGGAGGCATTTTTACGTATGAAATGGAAACAGAGAAAGATCACGAGGGGGTGAGTGATCATGACCAAAAGCAAAGGCAGATGGGTACTCGTCATCGCGACAATTGTGGCGTTTGGCCTGGCCCTTGGATATTCCGCATGGCGGGGGGAACCGACACAAGCCCCCGCGCAGACCAAATCAATCGAGATTCGAACGGCAACAGATCAAGGGATCACCGTCACATTCGGGACCCCGCAGTACGACGGGGTCCGCATGACTTTGCCATACTCGATTCAAGGAGAGCAAAATCTGAGTGAATCGGTCTCCCTCGACGGCGCACAGGTGAAAATCAACATGCAACCTCTCAACGGGAGCCTGGTGTCCCGCAGACAGCCGACCTCTGGACGCAACGCGGCAGGTGAACTGCAACTCTACCTCGTCGACGACGTGGCCGACACGTACCGTCTCGACATCCACGTGCCAAAAATCAACGAAGTCGAAGGAAACTGGAACTTCCAACTGAACGGACAACTCAGCAGCAAACCGATCACGCTGAACCCGAACATCGAGAAGAAAAAAGGCGATCTGCTGTTCCGACTCTCCACCGTCAAGATCGGGCAAGGTGCGGGGCGGATTCGCTACAGCGCGGTCACGCCCGCGACGGCAGACCATTTGCAAATCAACGACGTTGAAATCCAAGATGAACGGGGACGCCAGATGCAGTCGATCCTCACATCGGCTTGGAACGGAGGCGACGGTACTTGGAAATTCACGCAGGATTTCCAACTTTACAACGACCCGCCAAAACTCTTGATCCTCAAGCCGTACTACCTCGAAGGCCAAGGCGAGATGACGCCGAAGCATGAGATGACGCCCCAGCACGAGATTCTGTTGACCACCCCGTGGGACGGCAAGACCATACCGACCAAGATCGATCTCGGGCCGGATCAACGTGCGGAAGTCATTGGCATGAAGACTCTCCCGGACCGCACACGTCTGACGTACCGCGTCTCAGCCGCAGACCCGTTCCTGGCAGTGAACCTCATCCGTGTGTTCGACGCCGACGAACACGAGTACCTCCCGCTCGACTCGTTCGCCACCCCGACGGAGGTTCAGAACGACGTCTACACCTTCACCCGCGAGTACCCGCGTTTCCCGCAGGACAAAGCGTTTACCTTCAAGACTTCCACCCACGACCACCCGGCACGCCACTACCTCCCGGAGCTGGAAGTGCGCATCCCCCTCAATTGAGAAAAAAGGAGCTGCCCGCATCATGCGGACAGCTCCTCTTTTTGCTAGACAGGGTTGGGTGTTCCTCGTTCCTCTTGCTTGTCACGAGGCTCACTGGTCTTCGCCGGTTTGAACTTCAGGTAGATCATCACGCCAATCGCGAGCACGATCACCACGAGCGAAGTCCATTGCGCAGCCGTCAAACCGGCAAAACGGTCCGTATCCCCGCGCAAGAACTCCAGCATCAACCGCCCGAAGGAGTAGAGAATGTTGTAGTACAGGAACAGGTATCCGGTCGGTTGTTTGCGCATCTTGAGGATGAACAGCAACGCGAGGACGATCAAATCCCACTGGCCTTCCCAAACTTCTGCCGGCCACAGCGGTTGGTCGCCGTATGTATCGTATGCGAATGTGCCGGGCGGGTAGACCAAGCCGAAGTTGCTGCCGGTCGGAGAACCGAAGGCATCGCCGTTCATCAGGCAGGCGATGCGGCCGACCGCTTGTCCGAGGATGACCCCCGGTGCGGCGAGGTCCGCAAATTCCCAGAAGTGAATCTTGTTGAAGTACGTGTACAGCCCGCCGCCGACGAAGCCGCCGACCAAGCCGCCTTGGATCGACATGCCGCCGTTCCAGATTGCGAACATCTCGCTGAGATGCTGCGAATAGTAATGCCACTCAAAGAAAAAGACCTGCCAGAAGCGCGCCCCGATGATCGAGCCGACGATCGCCCAGATGACGAGACCGAGCACATGCTCTTCGTACTTGCCGGCTTGCTTGGCCATATACATCGTCAACCCCGCAGCGAGCAAGATCGCGATCGCAACGATCGTGCCGTACGCGCGCACTTCGTAGGAGCCGATATGGAAAAGGATTTGATGCAACGTTCATTCCTCCTAGTGTCTCAGGTTGTTGCCTCCATTGTAACCAACCTTGGTCGAGAAGGAAAGGTGTGCCGGCGCACAGCTACGCCCGTGCGATCAGGATGGAACCTGCGACGATCAGCACGCAGCCGGCGACGATGCCAAACGAGATTTTTTCCTTTAAGAACAGCGCGGCGAGGATCAGCGTGAACACCACGCTCAAACGGTCGATGGGCGCCACTTTCGAAGCCGGAGCGAGACGCAGCGCTCCGAAGTAGAACATCCACGACGCCGCACCTGCAAGTCCGGAGAACAAGATGAACAGCAGAGCTTTTTTGTCGACGGTGCCGATCTTCCCGAGCGAGCCTGTGAACGCGACGAAGACAACGCTTGCCACCGCCATCACCACCGCACGGATCGCCGTCGCCAAATTGCTGTCCACGCCACTCATGCCGATCTTGCCAAGAATCGCGACGAACGAAGCGAAAACGGCCGAGAGCAAAGCCATTACGAGCCAACTCATGCAACAATCCCTCCTACAGCAGTGTTTGTCCTTGGTATGCCCAAGGGGGGACGGGGACATGAAATTTTTTGCGAAAATGGTTTCGGCAGGCATGGCAGGAATGGGCAACATGCGATATAGTATATACTATATAGCTCATTTGATCTTATCAGTATGTCACATTTTGAAGCGTGCAAAGGTGGTGTGTACCATCGAACTGTCCAAACGACAACAGCAGATCTTGGATATCGTTCGGGACCAAGGTCCGATCACAGGCGAACACATCGCAGATCACCTCGGACTGACGCGGGCGACGTTGCGCCCGGACCTCGCGATTCTCACGATGGCGGGCTTCTTGGAAGCGCGACCTCGTGTCGGGTATTTTTACGCGGGGAAAAAGTCAGGCCAGATCTTCGGAGATCAACTGCGCAAGATGCTGGTTCGCGAATACAAAGCCGTGCCGATCAACATCGCCGAGAATACTTCGGTCTACGATGCGATCGTCATGATGTTTATGGAAGACGTCGGAAGTATTTTCGTCGTGAAGGAGGGTGGATTGCTTGCCGGCGTGGTCTCGCGCAAAGACTTGCTCAAAGTCGCCATCGGCAACCAAGACACCCGCGAAGTGCCGGTGACGCTCGCCATGACGCGGATGCCGAACATCGTCACCGTCACGGGAGACGATACGGTCTATGACGCTGCCAAGAAATTGATCGACTACCAGATCGACTCCTGTCCGGTGGTACGACCCGTCGATGCGGCGGGGCGCAACCTCGAAGTGATCGGACGCTTTACCAAGACGACCATCGCCAAAGTCTTCGTAGAACTTGGTGAAAATCGAGAAGTGTGAGGAGGAGGCGACAACCATGACGCCACAGTTGCCAATCGTCTATGTAGTATCTGATTCCGTCGGGGAAACCGCCGAGTTTGTCGTCCGCGCCGCTGCCAGCCAATTCAACGGCGGGCGGGTGGAGATCAGACGGATCTCGTATGTCGATGATTTTGAGCCGATTCGCGAAGTTGTGCAAGCCGCCAAAGAAGCCAACGCGCTCGTCGGCTACACGCTGGTCTTGCCGGAGATGCGCGAAGCTCTGCTTCGAGAAGCGACCGAACACGGCGTGATCGCCGTCGACATCCTCGGTCCGATGATCGAAGCGTTCTCGAAAATCAACAACCAAAGTCCGAAAAACTTGCCGGGTCTCGTCCACCAGCTCGATGACGAGTACTTCCGCCGTGTGGAAGCGATTGAGTTCGCCGTCAAGTATGACGACGGCAAAGACCCGCGCGGTCTCTTGCGGGCCGACGTCGTGTTGATCGGGGTTTCGCGCACGTCCAAGACGCCGCTCTCGATGTTCCTCGCCCACAAGCGTTTGAAAGCGGCGAACGTCCCGCTCGTGCCGGAAGTGACGCCGCCGGAGGAACTTTTTGAAGTCAACCCGCGCAAAGTGATCGGGTTGACGATTTCGCCCGACGAGTTGAACTTGATCCGCACCGAGCGTTTGAAAGCACTCGGTCTGCGCTCGCAAGCCAACTACGCCGCACATGAACGCATCCTTTCCGAACTCGAATACGCGGAGAAGATCATGAAGAGAATTGGTTGTCCTGTCATTAACGTCTCGAACAAAGCCGTTGAAGAAACTGCCAGCATCATCATGGACATCATCAAACGGGGAGGCCGCGGGTAAACATGAGCAAATTTGTCTACCTTTTTAACGAAGGCAACGCAGGGATGAAGGAATTGTTAGGGGGCAAGGGCGCGAATCTCGCCGAGATGACGCGCGCCGGGCTGCCGGTGCCGGAGGGCTTTACGATCTCGACCGAAGCGTGCAACCAATACTACGTGGACGGCGGTGCGCTGTCGGATGACATGCGTGCCGAGATCTCCGCCGCTTTGTCCGATCTGGAACGTCGCACCGGGAAAGTGTTCGGAGATACGGCGAACCCGCTGTTGGTTTCCGTTCGCTCCGGTTCGGTCTTCTCGATGCCGGGGATGATGGACACCGTCCTGAACCTCGGGCTGAACGACCAGACTGTGGAAGGGTTGGCAACGCTTACGGGCAACGCCCGTTTTGCGTACGACTGCTACCGTCGCTTCCTCCAGATGTTTGGCGACGTCGTGCTCGGGATCGACCACTACTTTTTTGAACAAATCCTCGAAGACGTCAAGCACGCCCGCGGTGTGGAACACGACCCGGACCTGACCGCCGACGACTGGAAAACCATCATCACATCCTACAAAGCACTCGTTCAAAAGGAGACAAGGGCTCCCTTCCCGCAAGACCCGCAAGAACAATTGAGCCTCGCCATTCAAGCGGTGTTCAAATCATGGAACAACCAGCGCGCCATCGTCTACCGCCGCATCAACAAAATTCCCGACCACCTCGGCACCGCCGTCAACGTGCAGTCGATGGTGTTCGGGAACTTGGGCGAAGACTCCGGCACCGGCGTTGCCTTCACCCGCAACCCGTCGACCGGCCAACGCGAACTGTACGGAGAATTTTTAATCAACGCTCAGGGGGAGGACGTCGTCGCAGGCATCCGCACCCCGCAGCCAATCTCGGCGTTGGAAGAAGTCCTGCCGAACGTCTATCAGGAATTCAGCCTCATCTGCGAACGGTTGGAACAGCACTACCAAGACATGCAGGACATCGAATTCACCGTCGAGCGCGGCAAGCTCTACATCTTGCAGACACGCAACGGCAAGCGCACGGCGCATGCGGCTGTCAAAGTCGCCGTCGATCTGTGCAACGAAGGCATTCTCTCTAAGGAAGAATCTCTGCAACGAGTGGACCCGGAATCGCTCGATCAACTCCTGCATCGCCGCATCGACGACAACGCCAAGCTCAACGTTATCGCCACGGGCTTGCCGGCGTCTCCGGGCGCTGCCTCGGGCCTGATCGTGTTCGACGCCGACCTCGCCGACAAATGGGCAAGCGATGGAAAAAAAGTCATCCTCGTGCGGCCGGAGACCACACCGGATGACATCCACGGGATCGTGGCGGCGCAAGGCATTTTGACCTCTCGCGGCGGCATGACGTCGCATGCGGCCGTCGTGGCGCGCGGGATGGGCAAATCGTGCATCTGCGGCTGTGAAGACCTGCGCATCGACCTCGAAGCGAAAACGGTCACCGTCCGTGAAGTAACTCTGCGCGAAGGCGACTTGCTTTCCATCGACGGCGGCACCGGTCGCGTCATCCTCGGTGACGTGCCGTTGATCGACCCGGAACTGTCCCAAGAATTCAAACTGTTGTTGCAATGGGCGGACGAAGTGCGCCAAATTGCCGTTCGCGCCAACGCCGACAACCCGGAAGACACCGCCAAAGCCCGCGAATTCGGTGCGGAGGGCGTCGGTCTCTGCCGGACGGAGCACATGTTCATGGCGGCAGACCGCGTGCCGATCGTGCAAGAAATGATCCTCGCCGAGACGTTTGAGGAACGCATGGACGCGCTCGACAAGCTCTTGCCGATGCAACAGAGCGATTTTGAAGGCATTCTCCGCAGCATGGAAGGTCTGCCGGTGACGATTCGCCTGCTCGACCCGCCGCTGCATGAATTTTTGCCGAATCTCGAAGACCTCGTCGTCGAACTGACCAAGCTGCGTCTGCAAGAGGGCGTCGAACGCCGTGTCACGCGGGAAAAAGAAAACCTGATCCGCAAAGTCCGCGCCCTGCACGAATTCAACCCGATGCTCGGCCATCGCGGTTGCCGTCTCGGGATCACCTATCCGGAAATCTACGCGATGCAGGTGCGAGCGATTTTTCTCGCCACAGCGAAGTTGCAAGCAGAGGGCGTCAACGCGATTCCGGAAGTGATGATTCCGCTCGTGGGGCATGTCAACGAGCTGAAAGAGATGCGGCAACTGGTGTTGCAAACTGCCGAGCGGGTCATGGAAGAGACCGGGCACAAGTTCGAGTTCCTCGTCGGTACGATGATCGAAGTGCCGCGTGCCGCTCTGACCGCCGATGAGATTGCCGAGGAAGCCGATTTCTTCTCGTTTGGCACGAACGACCTGACGCAGACGACCTTTGGCTACTCGCGAGACGATGCGGAAGGCAAGTTCCTGCATCACTACTTGCAAAGCAAACTCCTGCCCGACAACCCGTTCCAAGTGCTCGACCAGAACGGCGTTGGCAAGTTGGTGGAGTTGGCGACGGAGAAGGGCCGCGCCGTGAAGCCGGGCCTGAAACTGGGCATCTGCGGGGAGCACGGGGGAGAGAAGCACTCCATCGACTTCTGCTTCCGCACGGGCCTTGACTATGTGTCCTGCTCGCCGTTCCGTGTGCCGATCGCTCGACTGGCTGCGGCACAGGCTACTCTTCGCCACTCTAACTAGTAGAACAACGAATCAAAAAAACCCCCGCTCTGCAAGCGGGGGTTTTCATAATTTGTGAACGTTTTGAGCAAAGAAGGATTTTTTCAAAATGGTCGCGTACATATTAGGGAAGATCTCAAATCAATCTTGACAAACCATTTCAAATGCGGTAGTAGACGGGAATATTTCCCGACCCGAGAGTCTATACTAGGGACGTATTTGTGAGGGTCGAAACAAGATTTTTGTCGAATTATGTCCGAATGAAGAATTGGTAGAAGGAATTCGATAGGAGTCGTAGAATACTGTACGATGCATGTTTCTGATCTCAATGGTTGTACACCCTGTCAAAATTGTGTCGAAGGTGCAGAAGGATATTGTAGAACCTTGGCGAATATCTAACGTACTCGGGAAGACCGACATGCATGAAGGGTGATGACCAAGTTGAGAAGGCGGATTCCGGAAGAGATCGTGGAACGAGTACGCCAGCATTTCGACATCGTGGACGTCATTGGGGAGTATGTGGGACTCAAGAAGGCCGGTCGCAATTCGTACACCGGGCTCTGTCCGTTTCACAACGAGAAGTCTCCGTCGTTTCATGTATCTCAAGACAAACAACTGTACCATTGCTTCGGATGCTCCGCGAGCGGGAACCTGTTCACTTTTTTGATTGAGAAGGAAGGGATCACGTTCCAAGAATCGGTGGAGCGGTTGGCCCAACGGGCGAACATCGCATTGCCGGCCGAAGAGATGGAGGACGTTGAGTCTCCAGAGTACAAACGGCGCAAGGAAATGCTCCGCGCCCACGAACTTGCAGCGAAGTATTACAACCACATCCTGATGAACACCGAGCACGGCAAACTTGGGCTTCGCTATCTGGAGGAGCGCGGAATCTCCCGCACCACCATCGATGCGTTCCAACTCGGGTATGCGCCAGATGCTTGGGATGTGTTGCGCAAATTTCTGCTCAAGCGGGGATTTGCGGAAGAGTTGCTTTTCGAAGCAGGGTTATTGTCAGAAGCGCAGAATGTAAAGGGTAGGTACTTTGATAAGTTTCGTCACCGTGTGATGTATCCGATCCATGATGCCCAAGGCAACGTGATTGGATTTGGCGGTCGGATCTTGACGAAGGAGAAGGACTCCGGACCCAAGTATCTGAACTCGCCGGAGACGCCGCTGTTCCACAAGGGTCGGCATCTCTACAACTTGCACCGGGCGCGCTCCAACATGCGCTCCGAAGGTCGAGTGCTCGTCCTCGAAGGCTACATGGACGTCATTGCTTCGTACCAAGCCGGAGTTCAGAACGTGGTAGCCGTACTCGGGACGGCGTTGACGAGCGATCATGTGCGGCTTCTCCAACGCAACGTGCAGGAGATCGTCATGATGTTCGACGGCGATGCGGCCGGACAGAAAGCAGCTCTGCGATCCGCCGAGGTCGTCAAGGACGCCGAAGTCAAGACGCGGGTCGCCACACTGCCGGAAGGGCTGGACCCGGACGATTTCTTGAAAAAGTACGGCAAGGATGCCTATGTACGCGCGATTCAAGACAATGCCTCCTCGATGACAACTTTCCGCGTGCTCGCCATGCGCAAAGATTTCAACCTCTCCACAGATGTGGGTCGGGAAGACTACCTCAAAGCCGTGATCCAAACGGTCTTGACGGAAGTGACCTCGCCGATGGAGTTGGAAAAGCAACTCAGGGAGCTCTCCGAAGAGTTCGGTGTGTCTGTTGATGCGCTGAATGAAGAGGTCAGGCTGGCGAAGAAAAGCGCCCCTGCAGGGGATAAACCCGACAGGAAGTGGAATACTAATAGAAATAATGCGGATGGAGTGAGCGTTGCCAGGTTTGGCAAATCGTCTGCACCTCTGCCTGCACACATCGTAGCAGAACGCATACTCCTTACTCATATGTTAATCGATGAAGGGGTAGCAAGACAAGTTCAAGACGAGCTGGCTGACGAATTTTCTGTGGACGAACATCTTGCGCTGGCGGCCCATCTCTATGCGTACTACGCAGAGCATGAACAGGCCGATCCGCAAAAGTTCCTCACGGGGCTTGAAGACCGCGATTTGATCAAGTTGACCACTCAACTGTTGTTCAAGGTCGACGAGCTGGACAGACGTCCTGAATTCGTTGATGAATATATCCAACGCATCCGGGTGTTCCACCTGGAACGAGAGTTGAAGCGTTTCGATCTCGCCTCTGTCGAGTGCGGAAATCGAGGGGATTGGGAAGGAATGTTGACGGCGCGTGCCGAAATGGAACGCATAAAGTCCTCTATCTCAGCCCTGAAGAATCGTAACAATAGCTAATTACTCCTTAGGGGAAGGAGGGGTCGGGATGGTGAAAAACGTGAAAGACGGAGAAGCACAAGCTCTCACGCTTGAGGAAGTCAAGCAATCCCTCGTGGACATTGGCAAAAAACGCGGCGTGATCACATACAGCGAGATCATGGACAAACTTTCGCCGTTCGATCAGGACTCCGATCAGATCGACGAATTCTTCGACCACGTTTCCGAACAAGGCATTGAAGTTATCAATGAATCGGATGAAGATCCGGGCTTCGATGATGATGACGACGATGATGATGAGGAAGACGAGGACGGTCCGAAGGGTGGACTTGAGGAGGAAGAGTTTGACCTCAACGACTTGAGCGTACCGCCGGGTATCAAGATCAACGACCCTGTACGGATGTATCTCAAGGAAATCGGCCGTGTGCCGTTGCTTTCCGCTGAGGAAGAAATCAAACTTGCACAACGCATCGAAGAGGGCGACGAAGAAGCAAAACGTCGTCTGGCAGAAGCGAACCTTCGACTCGTTGTTTCGATTGCCAAGCGCTATGTCGGCCGTGGGATGTTGTTCCTGGACTTGATCCAAGAGGGCAACATGGGCTTGATCAAAGCGGTTGAGAAGTTCGACTACAACAAAGGTTACAAGTTCTCCACTTATGCAACGTGGTGGATTCGCCAAGCGATCACTCGTGCGATTGCCGACCAAGCCCGTACCATTCGGATTCCGGTACACATGGTCGAGACGATCAACAAACTGATCCGCATCTCGCGTCAACTCCTGCAAGAACTGGGCCGTGAACCTTCGGCTGAGGAAATTGCAGCCGAGATGGACATGAGCCCGGACAAAGTTCGCGAGATTCTGAAGATCGCCCAAGAGCCGGTCTCTCTGGAAACGCCGATCGGCGAAGAGGACGACTCGCACCTTGGAGACTTCATCGAGGACCAAGATGCATTGGCTCCGGCAGATGCAGCGGCGTATGAACTGCTCAAGGAACAGCTCGAGGACGTGCTTGACACGCTGACCGAGCGCGAAGAGAACGTATTGCGTCTGCGTTTCGGCCTTGATGACGGTCGTACCCGTACGCTTGAGGAAGTCGGCAAGGTCTTCGGGGTTACCCGTGAACGGATTCGCCAGATCGAAGCCAAAGCGCTTCGCAAACTGCGTCATCCGAGCCGCAGTAAACGCCTCAAAGATTTCCTTGAATAAGGAACTTACCCGGCACTCACTTTCGCAGTGGGTGCCTTTTGTTTATCAATCGAGGGCGAAAGTGAAAAGTGGAGGGTGACCCCCGGTGAATCAACAACAGAAACACGTCATTCTGCAAGAGATCAAGCACTGGCGCACTAGTAAATTGCTTCCGGCAGAATATTGCGACTTTTTAATGAACCTCTACGGTGAGGGCGAGTCGTTTTCCGATGAGCAGACGGAATCCAAGCAAGGATTCGTCAGCGGCAGATTGAGCGATTCGTTGAACCGCGTTCTGATCGGACTCGCGGTGTTGCTGGTGTGCTTGGTTGTTGTTTTTAATTTTACATGGTTTCCAATGCCAATGCAAATCGGCATCCTGACAATCGCGTCGATGGTTCCCTATTTTTTGGCAAACCGTCAAGGACGCTCCAATCCGCTTGCCCGCATCGGGTGGCTGGGAGCAGCTGCGTTGCTGGTGGTGCTCGATGGGTATTATTCCCTCTGGGCGAACGGAGCGGTGGATGACAAGGGGGCTTTGCTTGGGGTGATGGCCTTCGTGTTTTTCATCTGGATCTTGATCGGTGGAATCGGACGCACCCGTTTGATCGGGGGAGCAGGTCTGGCCGGTATGCTGTTGATCTATTTTAACCTGTTGGAGCTCTTTGGCAATCCGGGCGCGGCGACGTACAGCCTCTTGCACTTATATTGGATTCTCCCGTTTGCGTTCTTGGTTTTCCTAAGCGTCCTGTTGGGTCGCAGCCGTGTGTACTTGTCTCCGATGTTCCTGCTGTTTGGCATCGTGGCGATCTTCGGACCGGAGATGCGGATGTTGCTGTTCACGATGCCGATGGACCTGTTCGTGCAGGGCATCGTGTTCCTCAAACTCGCGGCGTTGATCACGATGTTGATCGTGTTCCGCATCGACCTGCGCAAGTGGGTGTCCAAGCTCGACGTGCAATCGTCGCTGCCGGCGTCTCCTGCGCTTTCCTCTGAATGATCGCTTGCATGGACTCAATTCTCTGTATATAATGAAAGTACGAATAATGAATGTGTACTCATTCAGTCCCGTTCCCATTTGTATACGCTTTCAAGAACGGGACTTTTCTTTGAACAAGGCCTACCAACTGGTCGGTCCACGATGAGCGCATACACAGCAAGGGGAGGATTACAAATGAATTTTGATTTGACCCAAGACCAACAGATGATCCGCAACATGGTTCGCGACTTCGCAGAAGCTGAAATTCTGCCGGAAGCGGAACACGTGGACAAAACCGGGGAGTTCCCGTTGAACACTTTCAAGAAAATGGGCGAGTTGGGCTTCCTCGGCCTGCCGATTCCGGAAGAGTACGGCGGTGCAGGCGGCGACACCATTTCATACGCATTGGCTGTTGAAGAAGTCGGGAAAGCGTCCGGCTCGCACGGTCTCTCCTACGCAGCGGCAGTTTCGCTCGGCGTTTCTCCGTTCTACTACTTTGGTACCGCAGAACAGAAGGCAAAATGGCTGACCCCGCTCGCGGAAGGCAAGATCCTCGGCGCGTTCGGTCTGACCGAGCCGAATGCAGGTTCTGACGCAGGCGGCACGCAAACCACCGCCGTTCTCGACGGCGACGAGTGGGTCATCAACGGCTCCAAGTGCTTCATCACCAACGTCACCTACGCGGGCGTTTGCATCGTTACCGCGGTTACCGATAAGTCCAAAGGCACCAAGGGCATCTCGTCGTTCATCGTCCCGACCGACACCCCGGGATTCCGCACCTCCACTCCGTATGACAAACTCGGTCTCAAAGGCTCCAACACCGCCGAGATCATCATGGAAGACGTGCGCGTTCCGCGTGAAAACCTGATCGGCGAAGAGAACATGGGCTTCAAGCAATTCATGGTCACCCTCGACGGCGGCCGCATCTCCATCGGCGCACTGTCGGTCGGGATTGCACAAGCAGCGTACGAAGCGGCTCTGAAATACTCCCAAGAGCGCATGCAGTTCGGCCAATCGATCTCCAAGTTCCAAGCGATCCAGTTCAAGCTCGCTGACATGGCGATGAACATCGAACTCGCTCGCACCGCGGTTCTCAAAGCGGCATGGCTGAAAGACAACGGCCGTCCGTTCACCAAGGAAGGCGCAATCGCGAAGCTGTTCGCATCTGAAATTTGCATGCGCGCAACCGACCAAGCGATCCAAATCCACGGCGGCTACGGCTACATGAAGGAATACCCGGTCGAGCGCTTCTTCCGCGACGCGAAGCTGATGGAAATCGGCGAAGGCACTTCGGAAATCCAACGTATCGTCATCGCTCGACAAATTGGTTGCTAAGATTCGCCATTGTGTGTATAATTTATAGTGGCGAATAAACATTATCCATTTGTACGGATATAACGATTAGCAAGCATCACCACACACAACCTGAGGCCCCCGGCAACCGCCGGGGGCCGCTTTTTTTGTTAACGCCAAGTGTTGACAGGAATTCTCCGACTCCAAAGCGAATAAATAGTAGTGAATTTTCTGGACTTGTAGGAGAAAAAGGAGAGAGCGCACATGGCGGATATCATGAACACCACCGTAGGCAACTTGCTCGATACGATCACAGCCCAATACCCCGACAACGAGGCCCTCGTCTACCACGACAGAGGCTTGCGCTACACCTACCGAGAATTCCACGCTGTCGTCTCTCAAGCGGCGAAAGGCTTCTTGAAACTCGGCTTGCAACGCGGAGAGAACGTCGCGATCTGGGCGTCGAACTACCCGGAGTGGGTCATCTCGCAATTTGCGACCGGCAAGATCGGTTCGATCCTCGTCACCGTGAACACCTCGTACCGCGCAAACGAACTGGAATACCTGCTGCGCCAGTCCGATTCCACGACGCTGATCTTGATGGAAGAGTTCAAAGGAGCAAGCTACGTCGAGATGGTGTACGAGCTCATCCCGGAACTGCGCGACTGCGAACCGGGTCAACTGCAAAGCGCTCGCTTACCCTTTTTGAAAAACGTCATCATCCTCGATGACAAACAATACCCCGGTATGTTCAACTGGTCGGACATCATGGCGATGGGTCTCGACGTAACGGATGAGGAACTCACAGCCCGCCAAGCGACGACGGAGCCGGACGATGTGATCAACATGCAGTACACGTCGGGCACGACCGGATTCCCCAAGGGCGTCATGCTCACTCACAACAACCTCGTCAACAACTCGCGCAACGTCGTTTCCTGCACGAACCTCGCACCCGGCGACCGCATGTGCATTCCGGTGCCGTTCTTCCATTGCTTCGGTTGCTCGATGGGGACGCTCGGTGCGGTTACCGTCGGCGCGACGATGGTTCCGATTGTGTCTTACAACCCGCTGGAAGTTTTGCAAACCGTTCACGCCGAGCGCTGTACCGTCCTGTACGGCGTCCCGACGATGTTCATCGGCGAACTCAACCATCCGGACTTCGACAAGTACGACCTCACGTCGCTTCGTTCCGGCATCATGGCAGGTTCGACATGCCCGATCGAAGTGATGAAAGCGGTTGTCGAAAAAATGGGCATGCGCGAAGTCACCATCGCCTACGGGCAGACGGAGTCTTCTCCGGTCATCACCCAGACCCGCAGCGACTGCTCGATTGAACATCGCGTCACCACGGTCGGCTACGCACTACCGAACGTCGAAGTTATGATCGTGGAACCGGGCACGAGCAACGAAGTCCCGCGCGGCGTACAGGGCGAACTGGTCACCCGCGGCTACCACGTCATGAAGGGCTACTACAAAAACCCCGGTGCCACTTCGGCGACCATCGATCCGGACGGCTGGTTGCACACCGGCGACCTCGCGACGATGGACGAAGACGGCTACGTGAAAATTACAGGCCGTCTCAAGGACATGATCATCCGCGGCGGCGAGAACATCTACCCGCGTGAAGTCGAAGAATTCCTCTATGCGCACCCGGCGGTCCTCGACGTCCAAGTCGTCGGCGTCCCCGACGAGCGCATGGGCGAAGAAGCGGCGGCATTCGTCATCTTGAAGGACGGCGCGAATCTCACCCCCGACGAATTGCGCGCCTACTGCGACGGGCAAATCGCCCGCTTCAAGATCCCGCGCTACATCGAATTCGTCGACCAATTCCCGATGACCGCCTCGGGCAAGATCCAGAAATTCAAACTCCGCGAACAAGCGGTGGAGAAGCTCAACCTCGCCTGAGTTTTCGCGGTTTGAAAAAGGCGACCTGACCTCCCTTTGAGGTCGGGCCGCTTTTTGGTTTATACTAGTACAGCAACCATTCCATACATAAGGTGATCCCAGTTGATGAATCTCTCAGAACGCTTAGAACGCATCGCTTCGAACGTCCCGCCGAACGTCAAAGTGGCGGACATCGGGAGCGACCACGCATACCTTCCTATTTACTTGGTCCAAAAAGGCATCGCTACGTCTGCCGTTGCAGGCGAAGTCAACGACGGCCCGTTCAAGGGCGCTGACCGCCACGTCCGCGAAAACGGCCTCGCCGACTTCATCTCCGTTCGCAAAGGCGACGGCCTCGCCGTCCTCCAACCGGGCGAAGTCGACGTCATCACCATCGCCGGCATGGGCGGCTACAACATCCGCGAAATTCTCGAAGCGGGCAAGGAAAAACTCGTCGGCGTCACCCGCCTCGTGCTTTCGCCGCAGGGAGACAGCGACCGTGTCCGCATCTGGCTGCAAAACCACGGCTGGAAACTGATCGACGAAGACATTCTCACCGAAGACGAGCGCATCTACGAAATTCTCGTCGCCGAACGCGGGGAGATGAACATCACCGACCCGATGCAACTCGAATTCGGCCCGTTCAACCTCGAACGCAAACACCCGCGCGTCATCGACCGTGTCGACTATGAACAAGGCAAGATCCGCCGCGCCCTTGCCTCGATCGAGAAGGCCCCCACGGAGAACGGCCTCGCTCGCAAAGAGGAGCTTCTCGCCCGGCGCGCCCAATTGGAGGAGGTACGAAACCATGTCCAATCCTAACCTCAACTACGCCACCGTCCGCCAAGTGACGGCGGCGCTTGAAGAGATGGCCCCGCTCTCGCTCGCCGAGTCGTGGGACAAAGTCGGCTTGCACGTCGGCGACCCGAACACCCCCGTGCGCAAAGTCATGCTGACGCTCGACTCCAACGACGAAGGTGTCATCGACGAAGCGATCGCCAAGGGCGTAGACTTGATCATCGCCCACCACGCGATGATCTTCCGCCCGGTGCAGACGATCCGCACCGACACCCCGTACGGTCGCAAACTGCAAAAACTGCTGGCGAACAACCTCAGCGTCTACGTCGCGCACACCAATCTCGACATCGCCGAGGGCGGCGTCAACGACATTCTCGCGTCTCGTCTGCATCTGGAGAACACCGACATCGTGACCCGCGTTCACAACACCCGTTTGAAAAAACTCGTCGTCTTCGTCCCCGAGACGCACCACGAAGCAGTTCGCCAAGCGGTCGGTGACGCGGGAGCCGGCTGGATCGGCAACTACAGCCACTGCACGTTCAACACGCCGGGCACAGGCACGTTCGTCCCGCAAGAAGGCACGAATCCGTACATCGGAAAACAGGGTGAACTCGAGCGCGTCAACGAAATTCGCCTCGAAACGGTCGTCCCGGAACGCATCCAAGACAAAGTGATCGCCGCGATGCTCCAAGCTCATCCCTACGAGGAAGTCGCCTACGATCTCTACCCGCTCGAAATCATGGGCCAAGCGCTCGGCGTCGGTCGCGTCGGTGACCTCGTCGAAGAGATGACGCTCGCCGAATTCGCCGAATTCGTCAAGCAACAGTTCGAAGTCCCCACCGTTCGCGTCGTCGGACCTCTGGATCGCAAAATTCGCCGAGTCGCCGTCTGGGGCGGGTCGGGGGAGGAGTACTTCCCGGATGCGCTGCGCAAGGGCGCAGACGTTTTTGTCGTCAGCGACATCCGCTACCACTACGCACAGGACGCGGCGGCCGAGGGGTTGTGCATGATCGATCCGGGACATAATACAGAAAAACTCGTCCTGCCAAGCCTCGGTGCCTACCTCGAAGCCAAGATGCGCCAATACGGTTTCGACACAGAAATTCTCGTCTCGGAAACCGACACGGAGCCGTTCTCCTTCGTCTAAGAGAGCCGTTCGGCAAGGCATGTTTCAACGGACATCCCCATATGTATTGTGTGTGGGGGTGAACGAGCATGGCTTCAATCCTAGTTAGTGCCATTGCGATACTCGGAGCTTTTTTGGTCTTCATATACGCGTATTCGTTTCTGCAATTCATGCTGACGATCACCAAATGCCCTGACTGCGGCAGGATCATGCAGCGAGTGATCTATACGGAGTTGGCCAACGAGCAGAAGAAACAGGTCGTGACGGAGTGCAACTTCTGCACCTCGAAGCGAATTCGCAAACTCAATGAAGTTCCGCAACGCCGCAAAGATACGCTGTATCCGTAAGCCAAGAATTGGGACTTGCTCCGAGCTTGGCTTCGGTGGTATAGTTACTTCTGCGAAAAGGGGGCCGGGCAATCGCCGGTGCAACGGCTGAAAAGCCGCACGGGAGGAAAGTCCGAGCTTCACAGGGCAGGGTGCCGGCTAACGGCCGGTGGGAGCGATCCTAAGGAAAGTGCTACAGAAACAAACCGCCAACGGCCTCGTTTTTTTTTCAAAAAAGCGCAGGTGCGGGCAAGGATGCAACGGTGCGGTAAGAGCGCACCAGCAGTCTGGAGACAGGCTGGCTAGGTAAACCCCACCCGAAGCAAGACCGGATAGGAGTCCACATGCGCTTGCCCGGCGCGGACTCGGGTTGGTCGCTTGAGCGTGTTGGCAACAACACGCCTAGAAAGATGGTTGCCACTCCGAGCTCGACTCGGAGGACAAAACTCGGCTTACAGGCCCCGCTTTTCGGAGAATCCATACAAACAAAAGACAAGGCATTTGTACTGTGACGCAGGTTGCAGTATGAGTGCCTTTTTTTGGTATACTAAAGGGTGTACATAACTCATCATGGGAAACAGAGGAGGGCGATCCAGATGGCCATCAAATCTTTGACCGACACCACCACGCTTCACAACGGCGTACAGATGCCGTGGTTTGGCCTTGGCGTGTGGAAAGTCACCGCCGAGAACGAAGTGGAAAACGCCATTCAGTCCGCACTTGAAACCGGCTACCGCAGCATCGACACCGCCGCGATCTACGGCAACGAGGAGGGCGTCGGTCGCGCTCTGCGTGAGAGCTCCGTCCCGCGCGACCAGATCTTCGTGACGACCAAGGTCTGGAACTCCAACCAAGGCTACGACACCACGCTCGCAGCGTTTGACGAGAGCATGAAGAAACTCGGCCTCGACTACCTCGACCTCTACCTGATCCACTGGCCGGTCGCAGGCAAGTACAAAGACACGTGGCGCGCCCTGGAGAAGCTCTACAAGGACGGTCGTGTCCGCGCGATCGGCGTCTCGAACTTCCATGTGAACCACCTGCAAGACCTGCTCGCCGATGCAGAAGTCGTACCGATGGTCAACCAAGTCGAGTACCACCCGCTCCTGAACCAACAGGAACTGCTGACCTTCTGCCGCGAGAACAAAATTCAACTCGAAGCATGGAGTCCGCTGATGCAAGGCAACCTCGACGTGCCGGTCCTCAGCCAACTCGCTGAAAAATACGGCAAGTCCGCCGCCCAGATCGTACTCCGCTGGGACCTGCAAAACGAAGTCGTCACCATCCCGAAGTCGGTCAATCCGACCCGCATCGCGGAGAACGCGAACATCTTCGACTTCGAACTGTCGGATGACGACATGGCGGAACTGAACGCCATGAATGAAAACCGTCGATTCGGTCCGGACCCGGACAACTTCGACTTCTAAGCAATTGTGAAAAAAGGAACCTACCCGTCAGCGCGGGCCGGTTCCTTTTTTTGCAGACGAGAGAAAGGGAGGCAGTCCACGCATGAAACTGGAACGTGAAGCCATCATTCGCCTGAATTTATGGAAGCAAGGCCTGTACCACATGCCAACCGCGAACACCAAAGACGAGGCGATGGCCATCCTCCGCCGCTTAGGTCTCGTCCAACTCGACACGATGAGCGTCGTCACCCGCAGCCAGCACTTGGTGTTCTGGTCCCGGATGCAAGAATTTCGGGAGGAGTGGCTGTTGGAGTGGTACGAGCAGGGGGAGATCTTTGAGTTGTACCTGCATGCGCTCTCCATACTGCCCGAGGAGGAGCGTACGTATTTTCAATCGTGGATGGATGCTTCAAGAGGTAAGCTCGACATGACCGAACTCCACCACGTCCTCTTGCAAACGCTCCAAGAGCGCGGCACCGTCCACGGCAAGCACGTCAACGACCTCGTCGGCGGGACCACGGCGAAACTTGCAACTTGGGAGATGAGCCCCGTGCGCCGCGCCTTCGACCAACTCTGGCGCGCCGGACACGTTGCGATCACGCGCAACGAAAAATTCCAGAAAGTCTACCAACTGCAACACCCCGTGAAGTCCGTCTCCGCAGACGAAACCCACATCCGCTACACCCGTCTCGCCCTCCAAGCGATGGGCGCGGCGACCTTGAAGGACATCGCCGACTACTTCCGCTTCAAACCAAACGTCGTGCAAAAAGCGCTGCAACACCTCCCCGACGTGCGCGAACTGGACGACGGCACCTACATACTGGAAGAAGACTTGGAACTCCTGCACTCTCAGGCGCTCACCGAGGAGCCTCCGACGCACGCCACGCTGCTCTCGCCGTTCGACAACCTGATCTGGTACCGCCCGCGAGTGAAAGCACTGTTCGACCTCGACTTCCGCTTGGAGAGCTACTTCCCCGAAGATAAGCGCCAATTCGGCTACTTCGCGCTCCCGATCCTCATGCAAGGCCGGATCGTCGGCACCATCGACTTGAAAGCGGAACGCAAGAGCAAGACCCTGCAAATTCAACGTCTGATCTGGAGGGAAGACCCGCGACAGTCGGAGCTCGATGAACTGTTGGACAGATTGCATAAGTACCTGTTTCTTGATGCCAAGATAAGAACCTGACCGCGTGCGGCTCAGGTTCTCTTTTGGTTGACAGGAACCCTTGGGAACTGCTATAGTTTCGATAAGATAAGTAGCTTACAAAAAGTAAGTTCATATAGACGAAAAGGAGATGTTGGCAATGGCTATGAATTTGTACACGCCGGATCAACAGGCGGTTGGCTATTTTGACGGAGGCAAGATCGTGGAGCAGAAACCGATCGGCTTCCCGGGAGAGGGGTCCGCGGTGAAGCGGGTCGGGCCGCTTTTTTACTGGGCTTGGTTTTCGGCGAAGGAATTTGGCGAGATCCCGATGCATCCGCACAAGGGATTTGAGATCGTCACCTACTTCATGACCGGCGTCGGCGGGCACAAGGACTCGCTTGGCACTGTCAGCACGGTCAAGGGCGGCGGCGCGCAGGTCATGCAGACGGGCAGCGGAGCGTATCATGCAGAGACGATGGATGCAGATACCGATGGCTTCCAGATTTGGTTCGAGCCGTTCACCGGCGATGCTGTGAAACGCAAACCGACCTACGCGCAGTTTGAGCATGAGGAGTTCCCGGCGGTCGTGGAGAACGGAGCGACCGTGAAGTCTGTGGTCGGGGGAGAGTCCCCGGTTCAACTCGTCGCGGACGCGCAGATGTGGGACGTCACGCTGGAAGCCGGGGCGACTTTTTCCAAGGATGTGCCCGCAGGTTACTCGCTGACGGCGCTCGTTGTAGAAGGCAACACCGAATGGACGGATGGCAAAAAAGACACGACCCGCGTCCCGCATCGCGTCTTCGCCGTGTATGGAGCGGAAGTAGCAGAGCAGGTCACCGTCACTGCGGCCGACAACCAACCGGCGCGTGTGATCTTCATCCTCGTTCCATCGGTTCTGGCGTACCCGGACTATCGCCATGTCCGTGAGTTTTACGCATAAAAAATACTCCTCTCGTCGACTTGATTTAGACTCCACAGTCAGTTATGCTTTAGATAACTAAAGTTCGAAAAAGGAGGCTTGATCTCGTGCGGTGGTTGCGAGTGAAAGAACCGGTCAACGCCTGGTCACATCTGTTGACCTGCGCGGCGGCGGTCGTTGGGTTGATTTACTTGGTGGTAGCCTTCTCCGAACAGACAGCGGGCAAGTTGTCCTCCCTGATCATCTACGGGGCGAGCCTGATCGTCCTGTACCTCGCGAGCGGGTTGTACCACGCCGTCCGCACGACTCCGAGCAAGGAGCTCTGGCTCCGCAAGTTCGACCATGTCTCAATTTTTCTCCTGATCGCCGGCACCTACACGCCGGTGTTCGCCTACGGACTGCAAGGCGCATGGCAAGTCACGATGCTCTCCGTCGTCTGGGGACTCGCCGGGGCGGGGATGGTGCTTAAACTGTTCTTCATGAACATCCCGCGCTGGATCTCCACGCTGATCTACGTGGCACTGGGCTGGATTGCGGTCGTGCCGTTCTTCAAACTGATCCAGAACCTCCCCGCAGGCGCGATTCTCTTCATGTTCCTCGGAGGGATCGCCTACACGATCGGCGCCGTGATTTTCGGAACCAAGAAACTCGATTTCTTCCCCGGCAAATTCGGCTTCCACGAAGTCTGGCACATGTTCGTCTCGGCGGGCAGTGTGTTGCATTTCGTGATGATCGCCTTTTTCGTGGCAACTGTGTAAAGGAAAAAGCTCTTAGCGCCGTAGCGGCACTAAGAGCTTTTTTTATACGATCCGCACGTTGTATTTGCGCAACCAGGTATCGACTTGCGCCAGATACGCGAACAATTGCGGGCCGGCCATGAGTTGCCCGAACCACGGTTTGACGAAGTTGGGGTCGTTGGCTTTGGCGATCTCGCGGATCGTTTCCACGTCGATGAGCTGGTGCAGCGGCGACGATTTGTCATCGAGCACTTTGAGGACCATGTCGCGCACGGCGGCGAAGTAGTTCGGGTTGTGCGTTTTCGGGTACGGGCTTTTCTTGCGATAGAGGATGTCGTCGGGGAGCACGCCTTCGAGGGCTTTGCGGAGCAAGCCTTTTTCGCGTTGTTCGTAGTATTTCATCTCCCACGGGACGTTCCACATGTATTCGACGATGCGGTGGTCGCAGAACGGCACGCGCACTTCGAGCGACGCAAACATCGTCATGCGGTCCTTGCGGTCGAGCAGAGTCGGCATCCAGCGGAACAGGTTCAAGTAGGAGATTTCACGCGCCCGACGCTCGGCGGCATTTTCACCCGCCAGATGCGGGACTTCGGCGAGGGCTTGGTGGTAGCGGTCTTGGACGTACTCTTCGATGTTGATTTGCTGGCTCCATTCCTTGGACAGCCATGTCGCACGGTCCGCTTTGTTTCGCGACCACGGAAATGTACCTGCATTGACCATTTCTTCGCGGTAGAACCACGGGTAGCCGCCAAAAATTTCATCGGCACACTCGCCGGAGAGACCGACGGTCGCTTCCTTTTTGATCTCCTGAGAAAACAGGAGCAGGGAGGAGTCGACGTCCGCCATGCCGGGCAAGTCGCGGGCGAACATGGCGTCGCGCAGAGAGTCGACGAGCTGCGGCGTGTCGATCTCGATGTAATGGTGCTCGGAGCCGAGGAACTCTTGCATCCGCGTGACGAACGGAGCGTCGGGGTCCGGTTGGAAGTCGCTTTTCTTGAAGTTTTTGTCGTTGCCTTTGTAGTCGATGGAGAAGGTATGGAGTTTGCCGAGGTTCTCGCGCTCGAATTTTTTCGCTGCAAACGCCGAGATCATCGAGGAATCGAGACCGCCCGAGAGGAACGTGCAGATCGGGACGTCGGAAACCAGTTGGCGTTCGACCGCGTCTTGGAGCAGTTCACGGACGTTGGCGACAGTGGTGTCAAAGTCGTCCTCGTGCCGGAAACTGTCGAGCTTCCAGTATTGCGTGATCTTCAACCCGTTGCGGCTGAATTGCAAGAAGTGCCCCGGTTTCAGCTCGTGAACACCTTGAAAAACGCCGTGGCCCGGCGTCTTCGCCGGTCCGATGGCGAACACTTCCGCAAGACCCTCCGCGTTTACAACCGGCTCGACGGCAGGGTGAGCCAGCAACGCTTTTAGTTCCGAAGCAAACAGGAAGCCTGCTCCGCGCTCCGCATAGAACAGCGGTTTGACGCCGAGGCGGTCACGGGCGATGAACAAATTTTGCTCTTTGGGGTCCCAGATTGCAAATGCGAAGATCCCGTTGAAACGCTCCACACACGCCGGGCCCCACTCGATGTAGGACGTGAGCAGGACTTCGGTGTCGGAGTGACCTTGAAACTTGTAGCCGCGGGCCAACAGGTCGCGGCGGATGTCTTCGGTATTGTAAAGTTCACCGTTATACACCAAGGTGTACGTGTGATCCCCGCGCACCCGGCTCATCGGTTGTTGCCCGTTTGTAAGGTCTACCACCGCGAGACGGCGGTGGGCAAAAGCTGTATGTTGGGATAAAAAAATGCCCCCGGCATCCGGACCTCTGTTGTACAGCGTCTCCGCCATGTCCTCCAGGACGGCACTCTGTTGGGTGAGGTCAAGCTTCCAATCGGTCCAGCCTGCGATTCCGCACATAGTTACACGTTCCCCTCCCCTATGGATTCACGTCGAGACAGTTCCCTCAGGTGAGATTGGGAACGACACTCGCCTAGCATGAGATAACCTATGCGGGGAGGATTGTCTATGTTTCCGTTACAGATTGGGGGCGACTTCGCGCAGGACTTTTTGCGCCAGCTCTTCAGTGAGGAGAGAGGAGATCATCCAGCGGCAGAGATCGAGGGAAGCCATGCATCCGGCTGCCGTGGCGATCTGCGGGCTGGCGAGCACGAACGGCTCCGAGACAAATTCGACGCCGTAGGAGCGGAGTTGTTTTTCGCGGGTGTAGTAAGAGGTGGCACGCTTGCCTGTGAGATGTCCGGCGGAAGCGAGAAGCAGGGAGCCGGAGCACATCGAGGCGAGCAGTTGGGTGTCGGAGTTGAGGTTGCGGGCGGCTTCGAGGAGTTCGGATTCTTTTAAAAGACCCTGTAGTCCGGCACCGCTTGCGATGAGCACGGCATCGGCGTCGGAGAGAGTGGTGAGGTCCGCATGGGTGGGGATGGTGAGGCCGGCGACGGAGGTGATGTGCGAGGTGGTGGCGGCGATCTGCACCTGCCATTCGCCTTTGGTATACTTGCCCACGCGGTTCAGCAGATCCCACGGGAGAAATACATCAATATCTGTAAAGCGATCAAACGCCAAAATGACAACCTTCACGACAAAAACCTCCCAAGTGTCGATTATTGGATTTTATTAGGTAACATTCTGTGACAGAACGCGCAATCCCTTTTCGCATGTGGTAGGATACGGGTAGAGTTCGACCTAGATCCCATGCAGAGAGGATGTTACATACCATGTTCGTTTCCATGAACCGACTGACCGTTCCGGCAGAATACCGTGAGCACCTCGAAGGCCGATTCGCCACCGCCGGCGAGCGCATGAGCCAAGTAGCAGGCTGCCTCGAGTACCAATTCCTCGTCCCGACTGAGGGCGACGAGTTGGTGGTTTACACCAAATGGGAAGACGAAGCCGCGTACAAAGCGTGGGTTGAGTCCGACTCTTTCACCAAAGCGCATGCCAACGCCAACCCGAACTCCCCGGTTAAGGGCGACCTGCGTTTGTACAACGTGAAGTTCTCTTCGTAACACGATAAGCTTGTGAAAAAGCCCTCATGTGATTTGAACATGAGGGCTTTTTATTGGCTTAGTACTTGATTCGCATAGATGAAAAGTCGAATGTATTCAAGCACTGAAAACAGATCATGAAAGTTATAGTTTGGCAATCGAGATACATTGCTTAGCTTTGTATCCTCATGGGTGTGGATATGGAAAGGCTCGGTACTTGTCCTGTAGGCTTTCTCTTCATGTGATTCTGAATGGAACGATAAGATTCCACGGCTTGCTTTCTCGTTGGTGACCCAATCATAGTAGAAATGATCTATCTTACCTTCCTTTGTGTAGTGCTCCGTTACGAAAAGCTTTGTGTTGTTTTTTAGGATGTACGTTTTTCTTGCGCAGATAAAAGAACTTCCCATCCCGGTGCTATCGGTTTCTCTCACGTTGTCAATGATGTCGAGAAACATGGTTTCGAGAAATAGAAAATTTGACGGGTCTTGTTCAATGTCGGCCATCTGCTGTTACGTCTCCTCTCGATCACCAATCCTTCGCTGAAGATACTTCCATTCTTGAAGGTCTCTTCTCGTTTCGAAATCTGCTTTTTCAATGTCCTGATTTTGAAGGTACTGCTCATACGTAGACTTATATTTTTGTTCAAAAAATGCAATCGACTTTGTCAATTCCAACAATTCCTGATTGGCGGTTCTCGGTGTTTGGGGAGGCGTAGAGAATTTCTCTGCAACTTCACGAATCGTCAAGATCACTCCGGTTGGGCTCTTCCAACGAGTTGATTCCGGGATTCTGGTTTGCTTGTTGCCGCCCTTGAGCTCGATGCCTATAAACCGCCCCTCTTTTAACCAATTATGTATCGTGGTAATTGATACCCCAAACAACTTGGCGATTTGGCCGGTAGTATAGACTTTGCCGTACTCGACTTCTTCCGTTGCGACAGTAACGATAATCTCAAGCGCTTTGACGAGGGCGTCTTCTAATTGCTTCTTATCCATCGGATTGTGGACAGTCAGTGCCTCATGGGCCAATGCGTTGCCCGGCAATGTAATTTTTAGAAAATTGGTCAATGCAAGGGTGAAAAGATCCCCTCGTAGAGCAGTGCCTTCAACAAGAGACTTAGACAGTGCAAACCGCTGTTCCAACAGTACTTGTTTATCGGCCGCTTCAAACATATACAATCACCTCATGCCTCCATTCTATCGAAACTGAAAGTGAAAT
Organism: Tumebacillus amylolyticus; assembly: GCF_016722965.1. Taxonomy (NCBI): domain Bacteria; kingdom Bacillati; phylum Bacillota; class Bacilli; order Caryophanales; family Alicyclobacillaceae; genus Tumebacillus; species Tumebacillus amylolyticus. Next base: position 323,633 of record NZ_JAEQNB010000005.1, on the reverse strand, counting down.
ACAAGCAACTGAAAGTGAACTAAAAGACATTGTATAATCTTACCCACTCAGTGTATAGGTTATGCCATGAGTCCGACTCTTTCACCTAGGCGACATGGCAATGTCACCCGAATTCTACGGTGATTTCTATGAAATGAATTCTATAAATAGGTGGAAATTCCATCCTATTATTGATATTTGTAATTTATTTTTTCGTCGTATTCTCATATTTGATATGAGTGGTATACGTAAGTTGAAACTTCTAAGGTTGTGGCTAAGTGGTGGCGAAGGTGTGTTGTCTTGTAGTTGGTAAACGGTTTCTCCTATAATGAGAGATAGATGTTTTTTCTGGCAGGGGGTGTTTGAAGATGATGATCTCCTTCGAAGTCCAACCAAATGACAAGTTCCACTTGAGGGCTGCCAGTGTTGTCATCCACAACGGGCGGGTGCTTTTTCAGAAGCCGGTAGAACTTGACCTCTGGTTCTTGCCCGGTGGTCGGGTAGAGTATTACGAGACGGCAGAGGTGGCGCTGAGACGTGAGATGATGGAGGAGTTTGGAGTTGAGGTTGTTAGCAGCCAATTGCTTTGGATGGTAGAAAACTTCTTCGAGGAAACCGTCAGTGGGAGCCGCGTTCATGAAGTCGGGATGTACCATCTCGTGGAAATTCCGGAGGATCACCCGATCCGCATGCACGAAGGCGAATTCGCCGGACTTGAAGAGGGATACGTCCACCGCTGGATCGCATTTGACGAACTGGATCAGTACAACATCGTCCCCGCGTTTGTCACGCCTGCCCTCCGCGAATTGTCTGAGTCAAAACAATTCAAACACATCGTGAATCGAGAAGTACGATAGGCTGGTTGTACATGGGTACTAATATGGATTGCATTGAAAAAACCATTGGCTAACAAGCAGATGGTTTTTCTTATGAAATATTTTATCCTTTTGCATAATTATTTGTGTTCCAAGTGTATAATTATTTCGGATATTGTGCTATTATTGCGGTGAGGTGATTGTTGAACTATTTCTTAATCTTAGAACTTGCAAGGGGGGATGCGCATGAGTACGGTTGAACGAATGGCAACTTCGGAGATCGAGAAAGTCTCTTTAACGAGACGAATTTCCGAACTCATGCAGGAGAAAGGTGAGGCGTACTCGTTACGTGGTTTTTCACAGCGACTGGGCATAAATCGTGAGACGTTACGCTTGTTTCTAACTGGGCAACGGCGTATTTCTTCAACCAGACTGGAACAGATCGCGCAAGGGCTTCGGATGAGCGTGGAGAGGCTGAAACAAACAGACACGGTCAAACTGGAACAGGACTTGGCCGTGATCTTGAAGGCCAACAAGAGAACCAAACCCATGATGATCCGAGCCTTGGCAATGGCTACTGAACTTGTCCATGTCGCACAGGGTGCGACGGAGCGAGGGTATGCTCTTTTAAATCTGGGTCGAGTCCACTATCTGCAAAAAGACTTCGACGAATCACATGAATTATGGTTACAAGCTTTGGAGCATGCGAAGTACCTACATGAGGAGTATGATGAGCGAGATCTTCTAAACAAGGTCACAGCGAATCTCATGCTGACCTACACCATTCGCAAAGAGTACAGCAATGTCGAGAACTTTCTCTGTGCGGTGGAAGCGGTTTTCGCGGATGATCCGTTACAATTGGGAATGGCGCAGTACACCAGAATGACAGTTTGTGAGGAACGCGGGAAACTGGAGCGTGCCAAAGAGCATGCCTACCGTTCTTATGAGTACCTCAAACAAACTGGAAGCCAAGAGCAGATTGGGCACGCTCTGATCAATATGGCGCATTGCGAATATCGTCTGGGGAAGTACCAGATCTCTGCCAAGTTGCTGTCAGAGGCGATGAGTGCCTTAGCAGATTATGAGAACATTTTGATCCTTGCGGTGAAGGAATACGTAAAGTCCCTCATGCAACTGCGCGACTATTCGGCGGTGACACAACTTGTGGAGAAGTATTCTACAGTAGCGAAATCCTATCCGGAGTATTGGGCGAGATTGCAAATCATGAATGCGAGAGCTACGGGCAATCCAGCCCTTGCGGAAGCCGTCACAAATGAAGCATCTGTTAGTCTTCGCGTCAGATATTTTGCGTGCAAGTCTCTGATGGAATTTTATACATTACACGGCGATTTCGAATCTGCTGCGCGTTACTATGAAAAGAGTCGAATCTATTCAAACCAAAAAAGCGAGTACCTAAACGAAGGAGGATTCTAAATGAGACGTTTTGTATTATATGGGGCAGTATTGGTAGCGGCGGTGGGGTTGGTTATTTCTACAACGAACATCAGCAAAACTGCTGAAACATCACCTCCGGGACCGGCTATTGCTGCGAACTACAAATAGGGGAACCTTCCCACAAAAAAAGGAGCAGCCCCCACGGGGTCTGCTCCTTCTCTTTTTCCCTTACTTCGTGATCTTGATCGTAGCCGCCGAACGGTCAGCAGCTTCGGACAGGACTTCAATCTTCAAGCCGTAGCTCGGGAGTTTGAGGCCTGCGTCCGGTGCGGACGGGGTCCAGTAGTTGGTCTTGTCGTCGAAGATCGGGTTCGGGTTCTTCGCTGCGTTGTAGAGGTGGAAGCCCTTGTCGTAGTACACGTCAAGGTCTGCGCCTTTTTTCAACGAGAACGAAGCGTCGTAGATTTGGTAACGAGTGCCTGCGATGGAGCCGTTGGAATCGTAACCGCCCCAGTGGTGAACGTCTTGGGTCGAGTCAACCACGCCGAGGAAGCCTTTGCCCGGGTGAGCAGCGGTCCAGTTGTCATCGTACGCTTCGTTGACGTACCAGATCAGCATGCCCGGGTTGTAGCTCATCAGCGACGTGCCGCGGCGGATGTGTGCCAGACCTTGGTCAACGCCTGCATGGTTGCGCCATTCCACGAGGTAGTGGTGCTTGGTTGCGTACTTGCCTTCGTGTTTCGCAAAGCCGTTCAGGGTGAACAGCGGAGTGCCTTCTGCGCCGTCAGAGAGGATCGCAGAGCCGTTTTTCGTCACTTTGACGTTGTCGACGAAGAAGCCGTCGAGGTTCGTGCCCCAGTCGGTCATCGAACGGAATTGCAATTGAATCTTCTGACCTTTGTATGCGCTCAGGTCGATGGTTTCATGGACCCAGCCGCCGGAATCGCCGGTGTAGCCCGGCAGGTTCGCTTTGATCGCCGGGTATCCGTCCGCGACGATGTCATTCGTCGTGTGGGAAGTCGAAAGCGATTTCCAGGTTGCGCCGTTGTCGGTGGAAACTTGGACCATCGAGTAGTCCCAACCGTTTTCCATCTTGTACCAGGTGTCATAGTCGAGCGTTGCGGAGGTCGCGCCCGTCAGATCGACGGTGGTGCTCATTTTGTTGTCCATTTCGTCCTTGCGGCCGCCGTAGTATTCATAGGAGCCGGTCGCCGGCGTGTTCAACTGGTGAACTTGATCCGGCAGGTCGATGCGCACGACGTCTTCGTTCGCGCCGTGGGTGGAAGCTTGGTCCAGCGTGTAGGTCAGGCCGGTCGCCGGGATGTCGGAGAGGCCGATTTTCTTACCTTGTTGCCAGTTCCCGCCGATGGTCGCTTGGTAGAATTCCTTCGCGTACGGAGAGAAGCCGGTCGGCTCGGAACCCGGGATGTCGCCTGCCCAAGAGCCGGAAGACATGATCGAGTAGTATTCGATCGGTTCGCCGTTGCCGGAGTAGATCGTGTCGTACTCGTCCGGCAGACCGAGGTCGTGGCCGTATTCGTGGGAGAAGACGCCGGTTGCGCCGTCTTCCGGTTCGACGGTGTAGTCAAACGCTCCCATTTGCCCGCCCCAGTACGGAACGGAAGCCGTGGTGCCCGGAATTTGGTACGGGCTGCCGAGGTCCCAACGGTGCGACCAGATCGCATCTTCGCCGAGTTGGCCGCCGCCCGCTTCTTCGCCGACGCCCGAGTGGATGACCATCAAGTGGTCAACCAAACCGTCCGGTTCACGGGTGTTGCCGTCGCCGTCGAGGTCGTAGATGTCCTCTTGGTCATATTGGCTGAGCGGAACGCCGTTTGCCGCCGCTGCTGCCAGCGCGTCTTGGATCAGGCCGCGCGGGTTCGCATCGTCGCCGTCGACGTTGCCGCCGTAAGATTTGTAGCCCTTCGGAGCTTTCAACCAGCCGTAAACGTCGCCGTCTACGGTGTAGGAGCCGCCGGATTGTTGCAGGTAGTATTGCGTCATCGAGATCTTGTTCTTGCCATCCGGGCCGGTGTAGCCGGTCGGGGAGAACAGCATCTGGCGGTAGTGTTCGGTGCTGTAATCGCTGAAATAGTTGTCGGTGTCCGACTTCGCGATGCTGTTGTGCGCGTAGTCGTTGTACTCGACGAGCAGGACGAGAATTTTGTCCTTGCGCAGCGAGCCGTTCCAAGCTTGCGGAGCAGCTGCAGACGGTGCCGTTGCAGAGACGGTGCCCGCTTTGGCGGTTTGTTTCATCGCCGTGCGCTTGGCAGACGCGTTGTTTTTGTCTGCTTGAGTTTCAGCAGACTTGGTGCGAGTTTGCAGATACTTGTTGAGTTCTGCCGTTTGTTGTTCCGGAGTGAGGCCTTGCGCGATCACGCCTTTTTGCGTCAACATTTGAATCATGCGATCTTGGTTGACGATTCCCAAGTCAAGCGGAGCCGCTTGGCTGAGGCTGGATGCGGGGGTGGTTGCCTGCGCCTGCGCCGGAAGCGTAGCCGGGGTCACGGTGAAGATCGTGCCGGCGACCAGCGCGGAGGTGAGACCCACGTTGAGCATCTTTTTGTTCATGAAATGTCCCTCCCTGTCTTTGTACAAGAATTTATTGTTACGGTATATATATTTCAACAAAGATCTGAAAATTCCTACTAGGATTCGCAAAAAAATTTTAAACTTCTTGAAGCATTTCTTGATAATCTGTCGCTCTTGGCGAAATGGGGGGGTATGGTACAATAGGAGGGACTGATTGTTTTTTGATAGGAGAGATTGAACTTGCATCGTAACTTACGGGATTTTATCGATACATTGCGCCGTGAGCGCGACATCGTGGAGATTACAGCGGAGGTCGATCCGTACCTGGAATTGGCGGAAATTCATCGCCGTGTCATTGCAGAGGGCGGTCCGGCGCTGCTGTTCACCAATGTCAAAGGTAGCAACTACCCGGTGTTCTCGAACATGTTCGGGACGATTCGCCGCGTCGATCTGGCGTTTGGCCCGCGACCGGAGCAATTAATGAAGGAAATCATCGGACTGACCCACAAACTCGTGCCGCCCACCCTTGGCAAACTGTGGGGCGAGCGCGGTTTGTTCCTCGAATTGATGAAAGTCGGCACCAAGAACGTCGGACGTGACAAAGCTCCGATTCTCGACATGGTCGACGCCCCGGCGAAGCTCTCGCAACTGCCGGTGCTCACTTCTTGGCACGAAGACGGCGGTCCGTTCGTCACGTTGCCGCTCGTCTACACCGAACACCCCGACCTCTCAAAAAAAGACCACAACCTCGGTATGTACCGCGTCCAAGTCTACGATGACCAAACGACCGGCATGCACTGGCAAATTCAAAAAGGCGGCGGCTTCCATCATTTCGAAGCGGAACAACGCGGTGAGGAATTGCCCGTCACCGTCTTCCTCGGCGGCCCGCCTGCGTTGATTGCTTCGGCGATTGCGCCTGTGCCGGAGATGCTGCCTGAATTGTTGCTCACGTCGCTGATTCTCGGCGAAAAACTGCCGGTCACCGCCGATCCGGCAGGGGGTCGCAATCCGTTGATCGCCGAAGCCGAATTCGCCATCGTGGGCAAAGTTCCGCCGCATGAACGCCGTCTGGAAGGCCCGTTCGGGGACCACTTCGGCTATTACTCGCTGGCTCATGAATTCCCGGTGTTCAACGTCGACCGCGTCTACCATCGCAAAGACGCGATCTACCCGGCGACCATCGTGGGCAAGCCGGTGCAAGAGGACTACTACCTCGGAGACTTCTTGCAACGCTTGCTCTCTCCGGCGTTTCCTCTGGCCATGCCGGGGGTTCGCGATCTCTGGACGTATGCAGAGACGGGCTTCCATGCGTTGGCCGCAGCGGTCGTGCGCGAAAGTTACAAGCGCGAGACGATTGCGCATGCCTTCCGCATCCTCGGCGAAGGTCAGTTGACGCTGACGAAGTTTTTGATTCTCACGGACAAGCCTGTGGAACTTTCCAACTTCCGTGCGACGTTCGAGCAAGTCTTGGAGCGTTTCGATCCGGCGACCGACCTGTTCGTCATCGGCAACACGTCCAACGACACGCTCGACTACACAGGCCGTCAGTTTAACAAAGGCTCCAAGGGCATCTTGCTTGGCGTCGGCGACCCGATCCGTCAACTTCCGGCGGAGTACAAAGGTCCGGACTTGGCGCTGGTCGACAAAGTCCAAGCGTTCTGCAAAGGCTGTCTCTGCATCTCCGGCGCTTCCTACGAGCAAGACCCGGACCTGGGCGCTCGCATCGTGCAACAGCATGCCGACGCTCTGCGCGAATGGCCGGTCGTGTTCCTCGTCGACGACGCCGGCATCGCCAAAGCGCAGAGTTCGTTCCTCTGGACGACGTTCACCCGCTTCGACCCGTCGCACGACATCTACGCAGAAGCCGATCTGGTGCGTCACCATGTCGCGTACAAACTGCCGATTGTCATCGACGCCCGCATGAAGCCTTGGTACCCGGACGAAGTGGAAACCCGCCCGGACATCGATTCCAAAGTGTCGGCGCGTTGGACCGAATACTTCGGCAAGAAACAATTCTAAACGCACAAAAAAATACCCCGGCGGTTGAAGGCCGCGGGGTATTTTTTTGTACCTAGAAGGGTTCCTTCCACTCCGACAACACGTCGATCCCTTGCGCTTGAACCGTCTTGCGCAGTTGGTTCAAGTTCACCACGTCGTCTTCGAACTCCACAGAAATGCGGTTGGTGCTCAAATCGACAACCGCGCGCTCCACGCCGGACAGTGCGTTCAGCGCCGTCGAGACCTTGCGAACCTCGTCTGCTGCGGCTTTGCGGATCATGATGTTTGCGATAGACATGAAAAGCCACCCCCCTCGTTTTCTAGGATGCGTTATAATGGGGAGGACTATGTTGGAAAGGTCGTGCCTTTTTTGTTAAAACGTGCCTTGCTTACGCTGGATGCCGTCACCGACCGCCTGTTGACCGGACGAACGCTGGTGGCGCTGGGGATGGCGTTTTTTGCATATCGGGATGTCGTGGCGGGAACGATCGGGCAGCAGATCATGAGCGCCGTGCTGATCGCGTTGTATTGCGCGGTGTTTTGGTTTGCCGGCAAATGGAAGACGGAGCGCGATCTCTGGGGCGTGACGCTGGTCGTCTCGATCGCCACCGATTTGAATGTGTTCGTGTTTCACGCCGGTTGGTGGAGCGTCATGCTGTTCCTGTTTTTGATCGGATTTTTTGCCATTCGAGTGCCGGGGACATTTGCCATCGTGCTCTCATCCGTCATCGGCTTGCAGGTGATGGCGTTGCAATTTCGATTCGGTGCCACGTTGCAGGACCGCTTGGGCTTGCTCGTCGGCCTGATGTCTGTCTTCATCGGCTTGCGAGGGTATCGTCTGCGCAACGAAGCTCATCTCGTGTCGCAAAAACATTTGGAAGAATTGCAAAAAACACATGCAGAACTCCAAGAAGCGACCGTCAAATCGATGCAGCACGCCGTCTTGGAGGAACGCACCCGCATCGCCCGCGACATTCACGATTCACTCGGGCACAGCTTGACGTCGCTGATCGTGCAGTTGCAAGCCCTGCAATATCTCACGGTGGACGGCAAACCGGAAGTCAAGGAAATGGTCGGGAACATGCTCCAAGTCGCCCGCACCTCGCTTGGCGAGATTCGCACGTCCGTCCACGCTCTCGCCGATGACAAAACGGTCGTCGGCATCACGTCTCTGCGCGCTTTTGTCAAGCAAGTGGAAGCGCACACGCATCTGGCCTGTACCTTTCAAGCGGTGGAGGAGTTGGACTTGTCCACCGAGACGACCGTCGTGCTCTACCGCGTTTTGCAAGAAGCGGTGACCAACGCCGTTCGCCACGCCAACGCCACGAGCCTCACAGTAGAATTTACAGAAAAAACGGAAGCCTCGCGCATCCAAATGATCATACGCGATGACGGAACTTTGCAACCGGGCACACCGATTCTCCCCGGATTCGGGATGAACGGGATGCAAGAGCGCATCCAAGCGGCGGGCGGTACGCTGACATTCACCCCCGTGGAACCGCACGGTCTCGAAGTTTGCTGTACAGTTCCTCTTCCACCAGAGCAAGGGAGTGACCACTGACATGGAAAAAATCAAAGTCGTGCTCGTCGACGACCAAAAAATGATCCGCCAAGGCTTCGGCTTCGTCATCAACGTTCAGCCGGACATGCAGGTCGTCGGAGAAGCGGAGAACGGGGAAGAAGCGGTCCAAGTGGTGCTGCAACAACTCCCGGACGTCGTGTTGATGGACGTGCAGATGCCGATCAAAACGGGCATCGAAGCCACTCGCGAGATCATCGCCCAACTTCCGCAAACCAAAGTGGTCATCCTCACGACGTTTGACGTCCACGAGTACGTGTTTGAAGGCATTCGGGCCGGAGCGGTCGGCTATCTCTTGAAGGACTCCGATGCCCAAGAGATGCTCGACGTCATCCGAGCCGCCATGCGCGGAGAAGCGATCTACCGCACCGCCACGGCCGCCCAAGCGCTCGGGCAGGTACTGGCATCGCAACTCCCCACTGCCTCCCCGCAAGCCACGTCCGATTTTCAGCCGCTCGAATCCTTGACCGAACGCGAACACGACGTGCTCCAACAGATGGCGTATGGTCTGCGCAACGACGTGATCGCGCAGAAGCTCTCCATCTCCGAAGGCACCGTGAAAACCCACGTCCACCGCATCCTCCAGAAGTTCGGCGTGGAAGACCGTACACAAGCGGTTGTACATGCGTTGCGAAACGGCATCGTGGAGTAAACCTCCGGATGTAGAAAAGAAGCCCTCTCTATCTCTGGATAGAGGGCTTTTTTTGTCAACAAATCAACCCTGCGGTAGATTCAGCCAATTCCGTTATCTCGTATGATTAAGCCATAGAGATCAACCAAAACTCACCAACAACTACCAAGGGGTGTTACCAAATGGATATGAAAACTGTCGTCATCGGTCTTCTGATTTTCCTCGTCGTCATCCGGGCGCAACTGCGTTCCCGCCAACTCAGCTCTCGTCAATTTTTCCTCCCGCTGCTCGTGTTGCTCTTCGGGATGTACACCGCAGCCAGCATCGGCGGCATCGCGGTCGGTGACTGGATCGTGCTCTTCACCGGCACGGTGCTCGGCGTCGCAGTCGGGATGGTTCAAGGCAAGTTCGTGCGTGTCTTTGAACAAAACGGTACGTGGTTCATCGCAGGTTCCCTCGCATCTGTCGGTCTCTGGCTCGCGTCGATTCCGATCCGCTTCGGTCTCAAGTACGGCATGTCCGCTCTGATTGCAACGCCGGATCTGTTCTCGGGCGACAACTTCATGGTTCCGTTCCTGTTCTCCATCGCAGGTCTCATGCTCGGCCGCATCATCATGGTTTCCATGCGCTACCCGAAACAAGCGTTGGCGTGGATGAACAACTAAGCGGACATACGGATCGTCCTTCCACATAATATGGTACTGTACCATGTGAGGAAAAAGCCGACAGGGCTAAGGGAGGCGTTACGGTGCAAACTAGAACCAGGGGTGTTCAAACCATGACCAGAAGTGAACGCAAGCGTCTGGATTGGCTTAACGAGAAGTCTCGAGCAGGTCGGTTGACCAAGCAAGAACAACTTGAGTTAGGCGAAGCACACCTGGAACAAACGCGCACCACCGCTGCAAAAAACCGCAAATAGCGTGCCCTTGAAAAAAAGATCCCTTTCTCCTCAGGAGGAAGGGATCTTTTCCCTGTGAAGCGAAGAGGGAGAGGAGAAGCAGAGAGAGGGATGACACATGAACGTCTATTGGGATTGCGTAGACAACGAGGGCAGCATCTACTACTTGGGCAAGACCGACAAAGGGCTGGTCGTGATGACGTTGGCGGGGGAGGACGAGCAGTTGTTCCTCGACCGTGTTCGGGAAAAAGTCCCGGGAGCGGTGTTGGTGCACGATCCGGAGCGGATGGCGTACGAGATGCAACAGCTGCGTGAATACTTCACGGGCGAGCGCCATACGTTTGACGTGGAGTTCGACTTGCGGGGGACAGACTTCCAGATCGCGGTGTGGAGAGCGCTGTATGACATTCCGTATGGCGAGACGAGATCGTATCTGGAGATTGCCACCGCCATCGGCAACCCGAAAGCGGTGCGAGCAGTAGGCGGGGCGTGTGGCAAGAACCCGGTCTCCCTGATCATTCCCTGCCACCGCGTTCTCGGCAAATCAGGAGCCATGACAGGCTTCTCCGCAGCAGGAGGCATCGACTCCAAACAAAAAATGCTCCACTTCGAAGCCCAACACACCCAAACAGGCCTCTTCGCTCCGCAATAGCAAGCAAGCCAAGGAGCAAAAAATTGCTTCGCAAGATTGAAACACCACTTGCTCGCAAGCTTGAAACTATCACTTGCTTCGCAAGATTGAAGCTAACACTTGCTTCGCAAGATTGAAACACCACTTGCTCGCAAGCTTGAAACTATCACTTGCTTCGCAAGATTGAAGCTAACACTTGCTTCGCAAGCCAATTTATTAACGACCCGAAGGGAGTTTTTTTCAATGAATCTCACTCGTGAACAATACGTTCGTGCGGTCTTCGTGCGCGAAGACGAAACACTCCAAGCTGTCCGTACCTCCATCACCGAAGCAGGCATGCCGTCGATCTCGGTAGCCTCCGAAGTGGGCAAGCTCCTCGAACTCCTCGTGAAAATGACCGGTGCCAAGCGCGTCCTCGAAATCGGTGCCCTCGGTGGCTACTCCGGCATCGTGCTGGCGCGCGCCCTGCCCCAAGACGGTGAACTCGTTTCGCTGGAACTCCTCCCCGAGTACGCCGACTTCGCCCACGAGAACTTGAAAAAAGCCGGCCTCGGCGACAAAGTCCAATACCGCACCGGCGAAGCACTGACCTCTCTCCAACAACTGCACGAGGAAGGCCAACGCTTCGACCTCTTCTTCATCGACGCCGACAAAGTCAATTACTCCAACTACCTCGACTGGGCCATCAAACTCGCAAACCCCGGCGCCGTCATCACCGCCGACAACGTCCTCCAAGGCGATCGCATCCTAAACGACGCCGAACAGGGCGAAAACGTCGTCGCCATCCGCGCTTTCAACGAAAAAGCGGCCCAAGACCCGCGCCTCGACTCCCTCCTCCTCCCGTTCGGCGACGGCCTCGTCGTCGCCCGCGTCAACTAGACAATCCCTGGGCATACTACCTCCAACAACCTGCGAGGAGGGAGACCCATGGGCGAAAAAATCATCGCCGTCCGCAAAAACGGCGACGGCGACATCACCGCCATCAAAACCGAATCCGGTCGTGAACTCAACTACGACCAAGCTCTCACCGCCGCCAAATCCGGCGAACTGGACCACGTCGACGTCTTCCACCGCTGGGGCCGCGACATCCTCCGCTCCGAACCGGACGGCATCAAGGAAAACAACCTCGACAACCTCCCATCTTTCTAAGTAAAAGCACTCCACCAAAACATTGGTGAAGTGCTTTTTGTCTTTTCTGTGATAAAATAGTCTGGAACTTTATCGCCTTTTTTTCGTATATCTTTTATCAGCGATAAAAAAGGGGGGATTTCAAACATGGCACGACTTGAATACCGCCTCTTCGACGAGAGCAAGAGTTTCCCGGTGGCGTACTTTTACGAACGCATCGGCAAACCGGAAATCGCCACTCGCATGGCGTGCGACTATTTTATCAAAGAAGGCAAGATCTACGAAAAAACCTCAACCGCCATCGACGCAGGTGTGTACGTCATTTACGTACAACCGGCCGAAGACGAAAAAATAGTCGATCCCACACAAAAACCGGATTGGAAAACCATCCGCATCGAACTTCGCGAATATAAGGAAGACACGGACTATTACCCCGTGATTCACACGTATGAATTCCGAGACGACATGGAAGCGCTCCTGCACATGCAAAGCAACTTCCTGTACCTCTACGGCAAAGAATGGGAAAAAACCTCGGCGGAGATCGACGAGGATCGCAAAGTGTACGTCTGGTACGCGACATCAAAACAGGTGGGAGGATAACGCGGATGGAGAGCAACGAAAAACAAAAAGGAATCACCAAGTCAGCCGTGCTCGTCGGCTTGTTCGCGGCAACTGCGTTGGCTGTCAGCACCGGGTGCTCAGACGACAACCAACCGACCTACTCGCAGCAGGACGTCTGCCAAGATGACAACAACGACGGCTACTGCGACGATGACGGGTCTTCGATCCACAGCTCCTCGAATTTCATCTACATCGGCGGGCACAAAACCTACTACCGAGCAGGACACTACCCAAGCTCGTCCTATGGCAGCTCCGGCAAAACCGGCTCTTCGACCACCGGCAAACCGGGCACATCCACTTCCACCCCGGGCAACTCCTCGGTCACACCGCCGTCGAGCTCCAACGGCACGGGGAACGTCATCGGTCGCGGTTCTTCCACGGGCGGCGTTTCCAGCGGCAAGTCTGGCGTGGGCAGTTCCAGCGGGTCGAGCAGTTCCTAACGAAAAGCGGGTGATGACTTGGACAACGTGAACTACGCAACACGACGGGATCTCATCTACGGCCCCCTGCGTGAGGAGGGGGTTTTTACCTGGGACTGGATGTACGGGGAAGAGTATGCACTCGCCACGATTCATACGATCACGCCGGAGCAACGTCGAGAACTTTCCGATGCGACGGAGAAACTCGGCCGCATTTTTCACAAGGTCGTCAGGATCGTCCAACAAGCGCCGGATTCTCTGCTGCTTGAACTGGGCATCCCGGAAGCGGCCCTTGGAGCCGTCCGCGTGCTCGTGTCAGAGGATGTGCCCACGCTGATCGGACGCTTTGACTTTGCTTCGACGCCCGACGGACTCAAGATGCTGGAATTCAACAGCGACACCCCGACTTCCATCGTCGAAGCGTTCCACGTCAACGGTCACGTCTGCGAGCAATTCGGGGTGCAAGACCCGAATACAGGCATGAAGCAACACCTGCGCGACGGCTTCCAACGGCTCATGAACCGCTATGCCGAACTGGGATATAGGACAGAGGAAGTCTATTTCAGCGCCTTGGATTGGCACGAAGAGGACGCCGGCACCACGAAGTTCCTGCTGCAACAATCGGGAATCGAGCAGGCACAATTCGTTGCGCTCTCCGACTTGCGCTACTACGAAGACAAACTGGCGGCGTACAAATCATTCGGCGACGAATGGGAGTTGCACCGCATCGACGTGCTGTACCGCTTGCACGCTTTGGAAAAGTTGGCGGAAGAGTGTGACGAGGAGGGCTTTCCGACAGGCTCGCACGTCCTCGACCTCATCGCCTGCCAACGACTCGCGATCATCAACCCGCCGCAAGGGTTCATCGCGCAAACCAAGGCGTTGCAAGCGTTGATCTGGAACTTGCACGAAGCTCATGAGTTTTTCACGGACGAAGAGCATGACGTCATCCATCGCTACATGCTCCCCACATACTTGGAAAACCGCTTTCTCGGTCAGTCCTCCTATGTCACCAAACCGATCTTCGGACGCGAGGGCGGCGGAGTTGTGTTGCGTGATGCAGACGGGCAGGCGGAGGAGCAGGACGCAGAGGAATTTTATTGGGAGCAACCGATGATCTACCAACAACGGGTGGAGTTAGAGCCGATTGCTGTCGAGACGTTGCGCGGGAACTATGACGGGCATCTGTTGTGGGGATCGTTCCTGATCGACGGTCGGGCGTCGGCGATCGTCGCGCGCGTGGGTGGCAAGATCACAGGGAATCTGTCGTATTATCTCCCGGTAGGTGTGAAACAACCAGACTAAGCGACGGGGAGGAATTGGAGGAATGGAGATGCAATTCGAAGGTTTTATCAACTTTTTGCTGTACTTAGCGGTTACGTTGCCTCTATTGGGGTTCGGGCTGTTGGTGTTTGCGTTCACCACGCCCTATAAGGAATTCAAGCTGATCTCAGAAGGTGCGAACACCGACGACAAGCAGAAAATCAACGCGGCCAAAGCTGCGGCGCACGATCTCGGCGGCAAAGTGATCGGTCTCGCCATCGTGCTCGCTTCGGCGATCTATCATTCGGTTTCGTTGCTCGACCTCGCGATTTGGGGTGTGATCGGGGCGGTGTTCCAAGTGCTGGTGTTCTATGTATTCGAACTGCTCACCCCGTTCAAAGTCATCGCCGAGATTCCGAAAGGCAACGTGGCGGTCGGGATCTTCGCTTCTCGCTTGAGCATTGCAACGGGTCTGCTCATGGCGGCACTGATTTCGTACTAAAGCATCATGGAAAAAAGGGACGTTCCCACACGGGGCCGTCCCTTTTTTATACGTTAGGCGTTCGTTTTGGTTGCGGTGAGCTTCGCCAAGACGTCCTGCAACGGAAGAGCAGCCATCGAAGGAATCTGGAGGTCGTATTCGTCAAACGGAAGTTGCTCCGTCAACGAGTTCGGCACGGTCACACAATACATGCCCGCCGCTTTGGCGGCACGAGTGCCGTTCGGAGAGTCTTCGAACGCCACGGCATGCTCAGGAGCCACGCCGAGGAACTCCAACGCGCTCAGGTACAACTCCGGATCGGGCTTCACGCGCTCGACATCGTCAGAAGTTCGAATGACTTCGAAATAATCGAACAGCCCGTGGTTGCGCAGATGTTTCTCCACCCACTCACGCTGGGAACTCGAAGCAAGGCCAATTCGCAGGCCCATCTCCTTGGCTTGGCGCAGGTAGTCTTCCACGCCGGGGCGGACTTTTTCCTCTTGCATCAAGAGAGCGTGGCGAGTCCGCATGCGGCTGCGCGCCGCCTCGCGATCAACCGGTTTCCCCGACACTTCCTCTAAGTACGCAAACAAATCAAACGCCGCATTGGACGTCCCGAGCACACGAGCATAGACGTCGAGCGGCAGAGAGACGCCCCGCTCTTCGAACAATTCCGCCATCACGTTGTACCAAGGCGTTTCCGTATCAATGATCAACCCGTCACAATCGAAGACAACAGCTTGGATCAACACACTTCCTCCTCTCGCACTACGTGTCCATCTTACACCAAACAGGTATGCTATAGTAAAGGGAAGAGAAAGTTCGGAAAGGGCGATTCACTATGACTGTCTACCAGATATTGGCGATTCTCGTCGTTTTTTACTGGGTGCCGATGTTGTTCATCCACCTCGTCGGATTGCCTAAAGTTCCCCGCCTGAAAAAAGTTCTCGATCCGCTCGCGGACGAGCCCTTGGTTTCGATCATCGTCGCGGGCAAAGAGGAGGAAGCGTCCATCGGGGCGACACTTCAAAGCCTCTTGGCGCAGGAGTATCGCCGAATCGAAATCATCGCGGTCAACGACCGCTCGAAGGACCGAACGGGTGAGGAGATGGAGGAGGTCAAACGGAGTTGGGAAGGAGAGGCACGTTTTGAAGTGCTTCACATCGAATCCCTGCCCTCCGGCTGGCTTGGCAAAAACCACGCTCTCTACCAAGGCTACCTGCGGGCACAGGGGGACTATATCCTGTTCACCGACGCCGACATCCATTTCACGCCGTACGCCGTGCGGTCGGCGATGGCGTTTTTTCAAGAATTGAAGTTGGATCATCTGACGGTCTCGCCGTTTCTCGTGGCGAAGACATTTTGGCTGCGGGCGTTCGTGCAGTTCTTTCTGTACTCGCTGTGCCTCTTGAAATGGCCGTGGAAGCCGAACGATGATTCTCAGCACAAGGAAGGCTTCGGAATCGGAGCGTTCAACTTCCTCACGCGCGAGGCGTACGAAAAAGTCGGCACACACCGCGCCATTGCGATGCGTCCCGACGATGACTTGATGCTGGGGATGAAAGTCAAACAAGCGCACTTGAAACAGCGTATGGGCATCTCCCCGGAACTGCTCCAAGTCGAATGGTACCCAAGTGTCGGAGATGCGATGCGAGGCTTGGAAAAAAACATGTTCGCCGGCCTCAACTACTCGCTCTGGATGGTGTTGATCGCGACGCTTGGGCAACTGGTTTTCTTTTTCCTCCCGTTTCTCGCGATGTTCCTCCCCGGTTGGGAGGGCTGGCTGTATCTCACGGCCGTTCTCTGCAACATCGCCATCTACCTGCTCTACACGCGCAAGATGACATCGTACTCGGGCCTTGAAGTCGTCGCCCTGCCGCTGACGGTCTTGCTGTTCCTGTTCATCTTCCTGCGCTCCACGTATCTCACGCTCAAACGCGGCGGCATCTACTGGCGCGGGACGTTTTACTCGTTGGATGATTTGAAACTCAGGAAGTAGAGGACGCTGTTTCAAGCTCCGACGTACAATGCCCGCAGCGAGTGGCTTTGAGCGGGATCGTGCTGTAGCAGAACGGGCATTCCTTGGTCGTGACGGGTTTGCCTTCCTTGCGTTTGAGCTTGTTGATCTGGCGCACGACGAGGAAGATGACGAATGCCACGATAATGAAGTCGAGGACGTTGTTTAGAAACTGCCCGTAGTTCAGCGTGGCGGCTCCCGCTTGCTTCGCTTCCGCCAGCGACCCGTAGTGCCCGCCGTCGAGCGTGAAGAACAAGTCGGACATGTCCACTTTGCCCACCAACATTCCGATCGGCGGCATGATTACATCGTTGACGAGCGACGTCACGATCTTCTGAAACGCACCGCCGATGATCACACCGATCGCCAAGTCGATGATGTTGCCGCGAAGGGCAAACTCCTTGAATTCTTTGAGCATGGGTTTGATCATGCTGAAGTCCCCCTTCCGGTTTTTTGGTTGATATAGTATTCGACAAATCTAGCGAAATTATTTCCGTAGACGGAAAAAGTCGTAAAAAAAAGACGAGCCCCCGACGAGGAGGCTCGTTTTTTTACAAGAGTTTACAGAGCGGTCTTCGGCGCGGCCGACTTGATTTCGTCAGACACGGAACCGAATTTCTCGAAGTTTTTCACGAAGCGCGTAGCCAGTGCCAGAGCGGCTTGGTCATACGCGGCTTTGTCTTCCCAGGTGTTGCGCGGGTTGAGGACATGAGCCGGGACGCCCTTGACTTGGGTCGGGATGGAGAGGCCGAAGATCGGGTCTTTCACCCATTCGATATCGCCGAGTTGCTTTTCAATCACAGCCGTGACCATCGCACGGGTGTAGGAGAGCTTCATGCGGGAACCGGTGCCGTATGCGCCGCCGGTCCAGCCGGTGTTGACGAGGTAGACTTTCGAATCGTGCTGCTCGATTTTCTTGCCGAGCAGTTCTGCGTACACGGTCGGTTGCAACGGCAGGAACGGTGCGCCGAAGCATGTGGAGAACGTCGCTTCCGGCTCGGTGACGCCGCGCTCCGTACCTGCGAGCTTGGAGGTGTAGCCGGAGAGGAAGTAGTACATCGCTTGTTCCTTGGTCAGTTGCGCGATCGGCGGCAAGGTACCGGTTGCGTCTGCAGTCAGGAAGACGATAACGTTCGGGTGACCGCCGACAGACGGGAACACCGCGCCCGGAATGTAATCGAGCGGGTACGCCGCACGCGTGTTTTCCGTCAAAGCGGAAGAGTCGTAATCTGCTTCGCCCGTTTCTTGGTCCACGACGACGTTTTCCAGAACCGTGCCGAACTTGATCGCGTTCCAGATCTCCGGCTCGCCTTGCGCCGACAGTTTAATCGTCTTCGCGTAGCAACCGCCTTCGAAGTTGAACACGCCGTTGTCCGACCAGCCGTGCTCGTCATCCCCGATCAAGTTGCGGTTCGGGTCTGCGGAGAGGGTGGTTTTGCCGGTGCCGGAGAGACCGAAGAACAGCGCAACGTCGCCTTCTTGGCCGATGTTCGCCGAGCAGTGCATCGGCATGACGCCTTGAGCCGGGAGCAGGAAGTTCATGACGGAGAAAATCGATTTCTTCATCTCACCTGCGTAGTGCGTGCCGCCGATCAGGACGACGCGTTTTTCAAAGGAGAGCACGACGTACGCTTCGGAGTTCGTACCATCAACAGCCGGGTCTGCGATGCAGTTCGGAACGGCGATGACGGTAAACTCCGGAGCATGTGCGTTCAACTCGTCTTCGGTCGGGCGGATGAAGAGCTGATGCACGAACAGATTCTGCCATGCATATTCATTGATCACGCGGATCGGCAGGCGGTAGTCGGTATCTGCTCCTGCAAAACCGTCAAATACGAACAATTCGTCCTTGGTCTTGAGGTAGTCGGTCACTTTTGCGTACAGGCGGTCGAATTTCTCCGCGTCAAACGGTGCGTTGACCGGACCCCATGCAACGGTGTTTTCGGTTTGCTCATCGCGGACGATGAATTTATCCTTCGGCGAACGGCCGGTGTATTTGCCAGTGGTGACGCTGAGTGCTCCCGTGTTGCTGAGGATCGCATCCCCGCGCTTGACTGCTTCTTCTACGAGCATCGGGACAGACAAGTTGCGGTGGACGGTGGTGGAGTCCAAGATGGTTTGCAGATCGGTATTGGCAGCTTTCGTGGTCATGGGAGAAATCAGTTCCTTTCCAATAGGGGGTTCCCTAAGTATGTTACTATAATAGGTTGGTCGAAGTTGGAATGTTCCACACTCAGCCATTATATGAGCTATACTATTTGCCATGAGTATAACACAATGAGCCACAAGCGGGAACACTTTTTTCTCGAAAATGTATGGCGGATTTTTGACGAGAACCTGTCAGAAAACTTCTTTTGGTTTTCATGTAAATCCTGTTCACAAAGTCGAATGCCGTGCTATAATGGAATTCCCTGTAAGGCTTTGTGGCATGGGGAGAGGAGGAGACGAGTATGATTCGTGTGATTGCAGTGGATCTAGACGAGACGTTGTTGGCACCGGATAAGTCAATTCCAGAAGGAAACAAAGCAGCTCTGCAACTGGCACAAGAACATGGAGTGAAAATTGTGCTGGCCACCGCGCGCGGATGGGGGAGGACGGAGGCGTTTTATCGAGAACTGAATCTCGATACGCCGGTGATCGTCTCTTCCGGTTCGCGCGTGGTCGATGGACGCACGGGGCAAGATTTGTGGTTGCACCGCATGCCGATGGAGTTTTCACGCGATGTATGCGCGTTTTGTGAAGAGCAGGAGATTCCCGTTCGTGTCTATGTAGGGACAGAAGTCTGGCACAACCTCGACCACGACCCGTTGTTGAATACACCGGTCGCCGAGGACCTGGTGAAAACCGACATGGCATCGAAACTGCCGGAAGCTCCCTACCAGATCTACACCAAGGGCGAGTCCAACGTTGCACGTTTGCTCGAACGCTTCGGCGGCAAAGGGGACGGTTGGATTCTCAACGTGACCCGATACGCAGACGGCATCCCGGAAGTGATGATCTTGAATCCGCTTGGCACCAAGGGCGAAGCGCTCCGAACTCTCTGCGAGCAATGGGGAGTCCCGCGCGAGCAAGTCATGGCGGCCGGCGATAATTTCAACGACCTCTCGATGATTGAGTGGGCAGGATTCGGTGTTGCGATGGGCTGGGCTGTGCCGGAAGTTCGTGAACGTGCCGACTATGTCACGTCCAAGGACGAAGTCACCGGGGTAGCAGAAGCGATTCGCTATCTGTTGGAGGACCGCAAGACACCGTCCGCTTCCTAATAATACCTCACATTCAAGAACGAAACCTATACACACGTTGTATGGGTTTTTTTATTTGATATCTTGTAAGAAAAAAGAAGACATTTAACAAAAGATGCCTCATAATAAAATGTGCAACAGGAATCGATTTTTAGATTCATTGAATGGGGTACATACATGGTGACAGACAAGGAAACTCAACCATACGCATTGTTCGATGATCATCCGGCTCCGACATGGAGGCTGGACCGCTCCGGGAAGTTGCTCGCGGGAAACCAAGCGGCGCAACAGATGTTTGGAGAGCGGACACATATAGAGGAATTGGTGGTCGCAGTGGACATCGACCGGATGCGCGCGCTGATCGAGCACGCTTTTTTGGAAAAAGCGCCGCAGAACGGTCGTGCGTCGCTGTTGTCCACATCCACGGGTCCTGTTCAAGCAGCCGTCACGATCATTCCGGCGCAAACAGGGGAGGGTGCTCAGACCTCTTACGTCATCGCCCAGAGCTTGAGCGTCGCCCCCCGTCAACAAACGGAAGATGAACTGCGCGAGGTCGAAGAATTGCTGGATTCGGTCTTCCGCCATAGCAAGGACGGCATCGCGTTGTTTGATTTGAACGGAAGAATCTTGCGGTTGAACTCCTCGTTTGAGCGGATGTTTGGCTATACACGAGAAGAGATGCAGATGTGGCAGTATCCGGTCACGCCGGAGAGTGAACGGGTGGTCGTGAGGCAGATGTTTCAACAGGTACTGCAACAGACGGTGCCGTACGCCGAACATGAGACGACGAAAGTTCACAAGGACGGCTATCTGCTCGACGTCCACGTCACCCTCTCTCCGATCAAAAACCGCGACGGTCACATCGTCGCCATCTCAGGCATTGCCCGCGACATCACCGTAACCAAGAGCACGCAAAAATTGCTCGTCCAAGCCGAGAAGCTCTCCGTCGCCGGACAGCTCGCAGCAGGCGTGGCACACGAAATTCGCAATCCGCTGACCGCCTTGAAAGGCTTCGTGCAACTCATGGAGGGCGGAGCCGGCGCGAATCCGCACTATTTGCGGGTCATGGGCTCCGAACTCAATCGCATCGAGTTGATCACCAACGAACTGCTGGTGCTCGCCAAGCCGCAACACAACCTCATGCAAAGTCGTGAGATCGCCCCGCTGCTCGGGGAAGTGATTACGTTGTTCGAGACACAGGCGATCCTGCGAAACGTCGAGGTCGTCACCGACTTTGAACCGGATTTGAAATCGCTTACGTGCGACGAGAATCAATTGAAGCAAGTCTTCATCAACTTCCTCAAAAACGCCCTCGAAGCGATGCCAAACGGGGGACGGATTGAGATTAGGTTGTCCAGTGAGGGGGAGCGAGTACGCATCTCCGTCACAGACCAAGGCAACGGGATTGAACCCGATGTGCTGGCGCGTCTGGGTGAGCCTTTTTTCACAACCAAGGAGAATGGCACGGGGCTTGGCTTTCTGATCTGCAAGCAGATCATCGAGAACCACAAGGGCGAGATTCGCGTCGCAAGCGTCGTTGGCAAGGGCACGACGATCTCCGTCTGGTTGCCGTACTCTTGAGTTGAAGGAACGGAGACAGACACCAGCGTCAGGATTCATGCCTATCATGATAGGGAATGCAACCTGACGAGGAGGTCTACACAGCAATGGCAAACTTGATTCCCGGCTGTCCAACGCCGGAAGCAATCACCTTGCAACAGCGCTTGACCCCGTTGATCAGACGCTTGGTGCTCGTGGAATCGGATGCGGGGTCGTTCGAAGCCGCTCCGATTCGCCAAGTGCGGTCGAATTTGTTTCGCGTCATGGATTTGACGGTGCGTTTTGACTCGCCGTTTTTTGCCACGGTGATCGTGCAACCGCAGGATGTGACCCCGACGACGGTGATCGTGCGGGTGGAAGGTCTGTCGCCCGGACTTGGTGTCAAGAGCGGGAACTTGATTCGAATCGGGCGGGACTTTGTTGAATTCGCAACCGACATCCCCGGAGGTCGTGCCGTGGTGCTTGCTCCGCGCAACGAGTTCGTGACGATCACTTGCGAAGAACTGCCCCATGAATAAAAAGAAGAGGTGCCCCTCCTGGGAGGGTCGCCTCTTTTTATTGTATCACGCATTAGGCCAGCACGTCGCGACGGGTGAACGTTGTGAACGAGATGATCAACCCGCCGACCAACCATACACCGAGAACGGCGAGAGAGAACGGGAGGGTGACATCCGGGATCGGCAGCGGTGTGCCGTTCACGTAATCGGTCAAACGCAGGTGCGAGGTGAAAATGTACTTCGCAACCGGGAAGTCGGCCGCCAGCTGCACGAGGATGTTGCCGCCGATCAAGACGGCGAGCATCACGCCCATACCGGCCGCCGTGCCGCGAACCAAAACGGAGACCATGAACGACAACGTCGCCACGACGATGGTGGAAATCCAACCGAGACCGTAGTTCATGAGCAGAAGTTGCCAGTGCGGAATCGCTTTGGCATGCGTGGCATCAAATGTGCCGCCGGAAATTTGGAATCCGGTGAACATCGGAGCATCCCAACCTTGGTAGCCGAAAAACAGCCCGGAGATGAGGTAACAAGACACCAGCGTAATCATCACGGTCAGCGTCGTGTAGATCAGCAAGGTCAGGTACTTCGAGAGCAAAATCTTCCACCGTTTGACGGGGCGGGTCAGCAAAAGTTTGATCGTGCCTTCGGCGTGCTCACTCGACACGATGTCGGTCGCCACGACGATGACGAGCAGCGGGAGGAACAGCGAAACGCCGTATTGCATGAAGAATCGCGTGAACGTCGTCGCCCCGGTCGATTTCGGGTTGATGTTGCGGTCGAGGTAGTAACGTTGCTGCTCGACTTGCAGGGCGAGGATTTTTTTCTGCTCATCCGGCAGATAGGAGGACTGCATGCGGTGTTCGGTCTCCGTGATCTGCTGTTGGAGTTGCGCTTTCCAGTCGGAGGTCCCGACTTTGGCGAGCAGGCGTTGCTCTGAAGTGTATTGTCCGTAGGCAAACAGCGGAATCAAGCAGAGCAAGATCAGCACGACGACGAAGAAACGGCGCTTGCGCAAGACTTTCAACGTCTCGTTGCGCGTCAGAGCGAGGAGGTTACGCAATCGTCTCACCTCCTGTGATTTCCAAGAACAGTTCTTCCAATTGGTTCTGAATCGTGACGCTGTAGATGTTGCAGCCGGCCTCGATCAACTTCCGGTTGACGACGGCGGTTTGGTCTTGCGTTAGAGAAGCGACCAATTTCGTAGTGCCGATCTGCTTGACGCCGTCCGCACCGACTTGCTGTTCAAGAACGGCAGAAGCAACGTCGGCCGGTTCGACGTTCCATTCCACGCGGTTGACGCCGTTTGCCACGATCTCTTCGACAGACGTGACTTTGACGATCTCGCCGCCGGAGAGAATCGCCACGCGGTCGCACATCATCTGCACTTCGGCGAGCATGTGCGAGGAAACGAAGACCGCCAAGCCTTCCTGAGCGGCGAGTTCCCGAATGAACTCGCGCAACTCGCGAATCCCGGCGGGGTCGAGTCCGTTGGTGGGCTCGTCCAAGATCAAGAGCTTCGGTCGTCCGAGCAAGGCTTGTGCAATCCCCAGACGTTGACGCATGCCGAGCGAGTAGGTTTTGACTTTATCATGGATGCGGGCGTCCATCTTGACTTGTTGGACGACTTCGTGGATGCGTTCATGAGATACATCGCCGAGCATGGCGGCAAAATGTTCGAGATTCTGCCAGCCGGTCATGTATTTGTAGAGTTCCGGGTTCTCGACGATACATCCGACGTTGCGCATCGCTTCAATAAAATTCGTGCGCACATCGTGACCGCCGATGTAGATGCGTCCGGCTGTGGGCGCGATGAGACCGACGATCATGCGAATCGTCGTGGTCTTGCCGGCTCCGTTCGGTCCGAGAAATCCGAACACTTCGCCCTGATGGACGTCGAAGGTGATGTTTCGAATGATCGTGCGTTTGCCGATCGTTTTCTGC
>NZ_JAEQNB010000004.1:300000-460090 GCF_016722965.1 Tumebacillus amylolyticus | reverse complement strand
TGCTTGTAAGGCAGATGCTCTCCCAGCTGAGCTAAACCTCCACTTGGTGACCCGTACGGGATTCGAACCCGTGAATGCCGCCTTGAAAGGGCGGTGAGTTAAGCCGCTTCTCCAACGGGCCAAGATGGCTCCCCGAGCAAGACTCGAACTTGCGACCATCCGATTAACAGTCGGGCGCTCTACCAACTGAGCTATCGAGGAATAAAACAAGAAATGGCGCGCCCTGAGAGATTCGAACTCCCGGCCTTTTGATTCGTAGTCAAACGCTCTATCCGGCTGAGCTAAGGGCGCATATAAAGTTGCAAGTAACATGGTGCGGATGAAGGGACTCGAACCCCCACGGTTGCCCGCTGGTACCTAAAACCAGTGCGTCTGCCAATTCCGCCACATCCGCTCACTGTGAAGTGATTCATGGCTGGGGAGGAAGGGATCGAACCTTCGCATGACGGAGTCAAAGTCCGTTGCCTTACCGCTTGGCGACTCCCCAATAGAAGAGAACGAGATTCAGTATATCACATCGTAGCTTGTCATGCAAGCTCTATTTTCTAAAATGGCAGGGGCAGCAGGACTTGAACCCACGACATTCGGTTTTGGAGACCGACGTTCTACCAACTGAACTATGCCCCTGTGTGTTCTCCCTCGCAGGCAATCTTCCGAGGTGACGAGTTCTATAATATCGACTTTGCACGCGTTTGTCAACACTATTTTTTCGAATCCAACATAGGCTGTGAAGTGAATGGAGGTGTGCCAGCGCATGAACAATCCGATGGACGGATTCCGCTCCCTCGCCGGACTCAACGATCAATTGCGGAAGATGTTCGGACCGCAATTTTTTCAAAACATCATGAGTCAGATGCCGAACAACGAAATGAAAACTTTTCACGACATGGACTGGGAGCAGATGTTTGGCAAACAGTTGTTCGATAACAAAACGACGGGGGTCTACCCCCGCATCGATATCTACGAAACTCAGCAAGAAGTCGTCGCCATCGTCGAAGTCCCCGGTCTTGAAAAAGCGGGAGACGTCAACCTGAACATCAAACCGGACGCCCTCACCCTCTCCGGGTCGCTCGCCGGACGCTTCTCGGCGATCAAGGATGAGCGTTTCTACCTCAACGAACGCTTCCGAGGCTCGTTTGAACGCACGGTCTCCCTCCCTGCTCGCGTCCGTCCGCAACAGGCGCGCGCGACGTACAAAAACGGCTTGCTGGAGATTCGCATCTTGAAAGCAGGCGGCAAAGGCCCTGCCAAAAAACCACAACCCCAAAACAAAGGCCGCAGCGTACCGATCTCATTTGGCTGATGAAGCGGGTAAAAAAAGAGGTGAGCCCGTAAGCTCACCTCCTTTTTTTCACGTCCAAATGTCCTCGCCGTTGATCATCTCGTCGGTTGCGTCCGAGGGCTCGACGGAAATCTCGCCGCTCTGGAACGCTTCGTGGAACCAGTAGGCCAACGAATCAACAGCATCAGAGACCGGCAGTTCTTCGGCTTTGACGTTGTTCAAAATCTCAAAAATGTGTTCGACCGACTCACGGTGATTGTCCATGTCAACGCCTCCTCACCGCTTTAGTCTTGCCATCTTCACTGCAAAATAAAAAAAGAAGCGTTCACAACGGAACGCTTCCCAAGCCTTCTCTATAGAGAACGCTTGCCTTTTACTCAGCAGCGTGGAAACTTACATTCTTCATCGGGGTAAACGTCGAGATCGCATGTTTGTAGACCATCTGTTGCTTGCCTTCCGACTCCACGATGATCGTGAAGTTGTCGAAAGCTTTGACGACACCGCGAATTTGGAACCCGTTTACGAGGTAAATAATTACCGGGATGTTGTCCTTGCGGATCTGGTTCAGAAAGTGATCTTGGATATTGATCTGTTGTTTGTTCAAGGTATTTACCCCCATATCTTTTTTCTATTGGATACTATTCGAAACGCTCCTATGAAATTCCTTCTCGCAACTTGTCAATGATTTCGAATCGCATCGGGAACGTCGTCTCTTGCGCGTCAAACCAGTGAATCGTCGTCTCTCGCCGCCACCAGGAAAGTTGGCGTTTGGCGTAGCGGCGCGAACCTTGTTTGACTGCTTCCACCGCTTCCTCTACAGTCAAACGGCCTTCGAGATAGTCGACGATCTCTTTGTACCCGATGGCTTTCATGCTTTGCAGGTCGCGGGAGTAGCCCTTGGCGAGCAGGTTCTGAACTTCTTGGATCAGACCTTGTTGCATCATGAGGTCCACGCGCAAGTTGATGCGTTCGTAGAGCTTCTCGCGGTCGTCGAGGTTCAAGCCGACGACGAGGGTGTTGTACTTCGACTCCGGCGGTTGCTCCGTATAGGCTTCGGACATCGGTTTGCCGGTCGTCTCGTAGACTTCCAAGGCTCTGATGATCCGTTTGACATCATTGGGGTGCAAACGCTCTGCGGTTGCCGGGTCGATCTCGCGCAATCGGTTATGTAAGACGGCTCCTCCCTGCTGCTCGGCCACCGCATGCAGGCGTGCTCGAAATTCGAGATCGGCGGACGCTTCGGTGAAGTCGAGGTGGTTGGTGAGCGACTTGACGTACAGCATGGTGCCTCCGACGACGATCGGCAGTTTGCCGCGCGCGTGGATATCGCGGATCACGCCGTCTGCGTAGGCTTGGAAGTCCGCAACGGTGTAAGGCTCGTCAGGGTCGATCAAATCCAGCCCGTAGTGCGGGATGCCCTCCATCTCCTGGGAGGTCACTTTGGCTGTGCCGATATCCATGCCTTTGTAGATCTGCATGGAGTCGGCGGAGAGAATTTCGCCGTCGTAGTGCTTGGCAGCGGCGATGGAAAAAGCGGTCTTGCCTACTGCTGTGGGGCCAACGAGGATCAGGACGGACGGTTTGTCGGTCGTCTGGCTCATGACCATTCGCCTCCTTCCAAATCGATGACGCCGTAGTTGATCGTGCCCGTGGACTTTTTGGGAATCAAAAAGCCGAGACGGGCGAATTCCTTGGAATACCAGCGTTCTTTGAGTACAATGCGACGGCGGGCGACACGTCGCGCTTCGAGGATGGCTTCCTCCATCAGCGGGCGGTCGTCGCCGAGATGTCGCAGTGGTTCCATATACTGCGTCTTCTGCACCGTGCGTCGGAACATCGGGTCGAAGTAGACCACATCGACCGACTTGTCCGGTTGAGCACGCAGGTACTCCAGATGGTCGGCGCACACAACTTCGACGCGGCGCATGGCCGTGTTGACCGCTTGGGTATCGACGCTCACTTCCTTGAGTCCGCGTCGGACGAGCAAGGCGATGACGGGAGACGATTCGAGACCGATCACACGGCCCTCTTCCCCGACTGCATGAGCAAATACGATCGCATCGGAGCCCAGTCCCAGCGTGCAATCCAGCACGATATCGCCGGGACGGACCCCGGCTCGCTCGATCACTACATCATTTTCGCCACTTTTCAGCCGCTTGATTCTCGTGTTCGCCATCGAGGGATGGAAAAAAAACTCTTGGCCCTCGACGTGCAGGGCGACGCGGTCGGCGCAAACCAGCACTTCGTCGACGCCGTAGTCGGCGCGCAGAGTGTCGATGGCGCGCTTTTTTCTGATTATGTAGGGGGCGCCGAGCTCACTCGCGTAGGAGTGCGCCAGCGCCACGGTTTCGTCATTGGGCTTGTTGCCGGTGGTGACGATGAGGCTTCGGGATTGGGTCACTACATCACCCTCTTGAATTGCTTCTCCAAGTCATACGTGGACATGTGGATGATGATCGGTCGGCCGTGCGGGCAGGTGAACGGGTTGTCCAGTTCGCGCAGTTGGTCGCACAGCGCCACCATCTCCGGCATGGAGAGCCAGTGGTTCGCTTTGATTGCGGATTTGCAGGCTTTGGTGATGACTTTGGCCTCGATGAGTTGGCGCGGGTCGGGCGTTGCGCCTTCTTGGAGGAGTTCGTCGATCAGCTCTTGGAGGAGGAACTGGGTTTGGAGTCCCTCCCAGATGTCCGGTACGGAGCGGATCAAGAACGTGGTGCCGCCGAACTGGTCGACTTCGATCTGGCAGTCGGCGAAATCCGAGATGCGCTGTTCGAAGAGCGCCGCTTCGGAAGCGGTGAGTTCGACGGTCAGCGGGACGAGCAACGGCAAGGGTTGAATCTGACGGTCGGCGAGTTTTTTGGTGAATTTCTCGTACAGAACTTTCTCGTGCGCCGCGTGTTGGTCGATGATGTACATCCCGGTGTCGTCTTGCGCGATCACGTACATGCCGAGGACTTGTGCAACCGGGCGGAACTGCGGCATGTTCGGTCGTGCAGGGGCCGCGTCAGCAAAATTCTCTTGCGCAGATTCCCCGACGACAGACGTAGGTTGAGAATTCAAGTCCAGGACAGACTCCGGCACAGGGACGGACAGTGGTGTCTCGTTCGTGTGCGAAAACGGTTCTGAACTCAATGGCTGTGCTTGATTTGTCAGCTGTACCTGATCAGCAGACTGTGCTTGGCTAGTTGTCTGCGTAGGAACCGGCTGCTCTGCTTTTTCGTAGACGCTGAGAGCGGCGTCGACTTGGTGGCGGAGCGGGAGTTCGCGTCGGTCGTCTCGACGGCGGGACGGTTGGTACTCGGTCGGCGTCTCGCGGACGACAGCTCCCCCGTTGGGGAGTGGCTCTTTGTACTTCGGGCCGTTGACTCCGACACTCGGTTCAGAGCCACTCGTCGCGTAGGTCGTTCGATTCGCCGGCTGGAATCCGGTAGCCCGGGCCGGAGCGGTCGGCACTTCTGATTTGGGCAGCGGGAGATCGAACGCGGTCTGCTGCGTTTTTTCCTTGAGCTCGGTCTGAACCGACTTCGCCGTAGCTTTCGGGATGAACGTCTGCTGTTGCAGAGCCTTCTCCACCGCCTGTTGCACCGCATGCGTCACGTCCCGCTCTTCGGAGAATCGCACTTCCAACTTCTGCGGATGCACGTTCACATCCACCAAGCTCGGGTCCAACTCCACCGCAATCACGCACACCGGATACCGGTTGATCGGCAACCGCGTATGATACGCCGCCTGCACCGCATTGAGCAGTTGGTAACTCTTCACATACCGCCCGTTGACGATAAACGAACAGTGGTTGCGGTTCGCCCGGTTCAACTCCGGAAACCCGACCGCCCCCACGATCTTATAATCATAGTCTGACCATTCAATCGGCAACATCTGCCGCGCCACGTCATTTCCATAAATCGCCGCCACCGCATGCAACAACTCACCATCCCCCGGCGACTGCAACAACTGCCGCCCGTTGTGGTACATCCGGAACGAAATCTCAGGATGCGCCAAAGACAACCGGTTCACGTAGTCGAGCATGTGGTGCAACTCCGTCTGAATCGTCTTGAGATACTTCAAACGAGCGGGCGTGTTGAAAAAAAGGTCCCGAACCGCAAAGTCGGTCCCTTTCTTCGCCGCCGTCACTCCATGCGTCACGAGTTGCCCGCCCTCGATTTTGACGAGCGTCCCTTCATTCGCCTCCGCAGTACGGGTCTTGACTTCGACTTTGGAAACCGAGGCGATCGACGGAAGCGCTTCACCGCGAAATCCGAGAGTACGGATGCGAAAGAGGTCTTTTTCCGAACGAATCTTCGACGTGGCATGACGTTCAAACGCGAGCAGGGCGTCTTCGCGTTCCATGCCGACGCCGTTGTCTGAGACTTTGATCAGGTCGAGACCGCCGTTTTCGATTTCGATGACGATCTCGGTGCTGTTGGCGTCGATGGCGTTCTCCAACAGCTCTTTGATGACCGAAGCGGGGCGTTCCACGACTTCCCCGGCGGCGATCTTGTTGGCGAGGAGGTCGCTTAAGACCTGAATCTTGCCCATCTTACTCACCTCGTGCTTTCTGGTGCAGTTGGTAGAGCAGGTTCATCGCGTCCAGCGGAGTCAAGCGCATGACGTCGAGCTTGCGCAGCTCGTCGACCACGGGATGCTCCGACACGTCAAACAGCGAGAGTTGTGCCGACGGCGCCGGAACGGTCGCCGGCGTTTTTTCCGCAATGGCCACGGGGGCTGCTTCGTAAGCCACGGCTGCCTCGCGGACGAGGTCGGTTGCGGGGGCTGTGGAAGTGAGTGGCGCAGACGAAGGCGCGCTTTTTTCAGAACCTGCGCTGAGGGTGGTGGTGCCGTGTCCGCCCTGTTCCAAGTCTACCAGAATTTCACGTGCCCGCGCCAAAACTTCCTGCGGGAGTCCGGCGAGTTTGGCCACTTGAATCCCGTAACTGCGGTCGGCTGCTTGCGGGAGGATCTTCCGCAAAAATACAATGCTGTCCCCCTGCTCCTGCACATGCGTTGAATAGTGCTTCACGCCCGCAAACGACTCCGTAAACGTCGTCAATTCATGATAGTGCGTCGCAAACAGCGTCTTCGCCCCGACTTTCGGGCTCTGGTGCAGGAACTCCACGACCGCCTGGGCAATCGAGATGCCGTCAAACGTCGACGTCCCTCGCCCGATCTCATCGAGGATGATCAAACTGCGCGGCGTGGCGTGGTGCAAGATGTTGGCGAGTTCCACCATCTCCACCATGAACGTCGACTGCCCGCCCGCGAGGTCGTCACTCGCCCCGATGCGCGTGAACACGCGGTCCACGATTCCGATCTCCGCGTGGTCGGCCGGTACGAAACATCCCATCTGCGCCAAGATGACGATCAACGCCACTTGGCGCATGTAGGTCGATTTCCCCGCCATGTTCGGACCGGTGATCAGCGCAATCTGGTGTTCGGAGGTGTTGAGCAGCGTGTCGTTCGCCACGAACGGCTCGCCTTTTAACATCGCCTCGACGACCGGATGACGACCTTCTACGAGATGCAAGCGGTCGTCGGTATTGATGACCGGACGCTTGTATCGGCGGCGGATCGAGACGGTGGCCAAGGATTGGAGCACGTCGATCGTGGCAATCGCTTCTGCCGCCTCTTGGATTTTGCCGAGGATGACGCTCACGGCATCACGAACTTGGCAGAAGAGTTGGTACTCGAGGTCGACCATTTTTTCCTCGGCTTCGAGGATCAACGCTTCCTTCTCCTTGAGCCCCGGTGTGACATAGCGCTCCCCGTTGGTCAGTGTCTGCTTGCGTTCATAAGTGTCGGGGACGTTCCCGATGTTGGCTTTGGAGACTTCGATGTAGTAGCCGAAGACTTTGTTGAAGCCGACTTTCAACGACTTGATGCCGGTCGCTTCCCGCTCCTGTTGCTCCAACTCGGCGAGCCAGCGCTTGCCGTCGCGGGATGCCGTTTTCAGCGTGTCGAGGTAGTCGTCAAACCCGTCGCGAATCACACCGCCGTCACGGACGGAGGTCGGCGGTTCCTCGACGATGGCGCGTTCGATCAACTCCACGATCTCGTCAAAGTGGTCGATGCGCTGACCTAGATCGAGCAGCAACGGAGCCCCCGCGCTTTCCAGACGACCTTTCAAACTCGGCAGGACAGCCAGCGACGAACCGATCGCCAACAGGTCGCGGGCGTTTGCCGAGCCGTAGGAGACGCGAGCGACGAGGCGTTCAAGGTCGTACACAGCGTCGAGCAATTGGCGAATGTCGTCGCGCAGGAGGAGGTTTTTGTAGAGCTCTTCCACGGCGTCCAATCGCTGTTCGATGCGAATCTTGTTCGCCAGCGGTCGTTCGACATACCGGCGCAACAGGCGTCCGCCCATCGCGGTCACCGTTTCATCCAGCAACCCGAGCAAGGAGCCGTGCTTGCCTTTGTCGCGCAACGTTTCCACAAGTTCGAGGTTGCGGCGGGAGAACGAATCGATGGTCATGTATTCGTCGCTGGTGATATACGCGGGCATCTTGAGATGGTGCAGATTGCGCTTCTGTGTAACGTCGAGGTAGGCGATCAACATCCCGGCAGCCGAGAGAGCCAGCGGGCGGTTCGCGAGTCCGAACGAATCGACCGTCATCACGCCGTAGTGCCCAAGCAGGACTTCCGACGCGCGGGCAAGTCCGTGCGTTTTTTCCAAGCCTTCCGTCAACACGCACGCCAGCAGGTCGTGCAGGGTCACAGCGTACGATGCCTGTTTTTCTCCGAACGGCACGATGATTTCAGCCGGCTGATGGCGGAGCATCTCGTCGAGCATCTTCTGCTCGCTGTCATGTTCGACGACGAGCATTTCTCCTGTCGACAGGTCGCAAAAAGACAACCCGTACACACCTTCGCGCACCACCACGGCGGCGAGGTAGTTGTTGGCTTTGGCTTGCAGGCCTTTTTGCTCCATCACGGTGCCCGGAGTGACGACGCGCACGATCTCACGACGCACGATTCCCTTGCTGGCTCCCGCTTCCTCGGTCTGTTCACAGATCGCGACTTTGTAGCCCTTCTCGACGAGGCGCAAGACATAGCCCTCGGCCGAATGGTGCGGGACGCCGCACATCGGGGTGCGCTCATCGCCGCCGTTCGCTCCGTTTGCGCGTCCGGTCAACGTGATCTCCAACTCGCGCGCGGCGGTCACGGCGTCTTCCATGAACAGTTCGTAAAAGTCGCCGAGTCGGAAGAACAAGAGCGCATCCGGCACCTGCGCTTTGGTCGCCAAGTATTGTTCCATCATCGGTGTAAGTCGTGCCATTCGTAACTTCCTCCGCTCTTCTTTGCTAATTCGGACTTCATTATAACAAATCTAAGGTGGCTCGTCCCCCTTTTTGCCTTACTTCCGATACCACGACCCCGCTGGAAAAAAAGACCCGCACCCTCTCAGGGCGCGGATCTTTTTTCGGTGGTATGCGTTTTTAGCCGCACAATGAATCGTTGCCGTCGCAAGAGGTTGCTTTGTCGCATCCCTCTGCCGTGCAACCGCCGCAACCACCCTCCGCTTCGGGCGCGAGAATGTCGAGACGGTCGGACAGCGTGGCGGTCAAGATCTTGGTGACATGGGAGACCACTTCGGAGAGGTTCTCCTGTGCGATGGTGAAGCGGCGCACGACGTCGAGCGTTTCGAGACGGTCGAGCACGTCCTCGACGTCACCGCCGTTGGATTGCTTGGTCTGAATTTCGCCGATCAACGCTTGCGCTTCGGAATGGGTGGACAGGTCTTGCTCCGCTTGCTTGAAGATCGACATCTCCAGCGATCGGGTGACCATGTCTCCGATCAGGCGTGCTTTTTCTTCGATGACAGGTGCGATGGTGCTCATACAGCCGGGACCTCCTCAGAAACCAGTTCGCCATTGAGCGTCCAAGTCTTGGCTTCGGTGACTTTGACGTTGACGAAGTGGCCGATCAGTTCTTTTGGTGCGGTGATGTGGACGATTTTGTTCGATTCTGTGCGGGTTTGCAGGACATCCGGGTTGTTCTTGGACTCGCCTTCGACGAGAACGCGCAGGACTTTGCCTTCCAAAGACTTGTTGATCTCCAGCGAAATGCGGTCTTGGAGTTCGTTGAGGCGCTTCAAGCGGTCCTTTTTCTCTGCGTCGGTTACATCGTCCGGCAGACGAGTCGCCGGCGTGCCTTCACGCGGAGAGTAGATGAACATGAACGCTCCGTCGTAGCGGACCGTTTCCATCAGCGAGAGCGTTTCTTGGAACTGCTCCTCCGTCTCGCCCGGGAAGCCGACGATGATGTCGGTGGTCATGGAGACGTTCGGAATCTTGGTCTTGATGCGGTTGACGAGGTCCAAGTAGTCTTCGCGGGTGTAGCCGCGCTTCATGCGGCGCAAGGTCTGCGAAGAGCCCGATTGCGCCGGCAGTTGGATGTGATTCGGGATGTTGTCGTACTTGGCGATGACGTCGATCATTTTGTCCGTGAAGTTCCACGGGTTGGAGGTGGTGAAGCGGATGCGCTCCAGACCTTCCACTTGCGCCGCCATTTCCAGCAGGTCGCCAAAGTCCACATTGCCAAGGTCGATGCCGTAGTCGTTGACATTTTGCCCAAGCAGGGTGACTTCCTTGTACCCCTCTGCGGCGAGGTCGCGCAGTTCGGCGAGGATGTCCTCCGGTTGGCGGGAACGCTCGGCACCGCGGGTGAACGGGACGATGCAGTAGGTGCAGAACTTGTTGCAGCCGTACTGGATGTTGACCCACGCGCGAATTTTGTCCTTGCGAATCTTCGGCAGGTTTTCAATCGTCGCGTCAGACTTGTCCCAGACTTCGAAGATCGTTTCCTTGGTATGTTGGGCTTGTTCGATCAGTTCCGGGAGCATGTGCAAGTTGTGCGTGCCGAATACGAGATCGACGTGCGGGTGTTTTTCTTGGATCTTGGCGCGGACGACTTCTTCTTGAGCCATGCAACCGCAGAGGCCGATCATGAGGTTCGGGTTCTTCGCTTTCATCGGTTTCAGCGTGCCGATGTGGCCGAAAACTTTGTCCTCTGCATTCTCGCGGACGGCACAGGTGTTGTACAGCACGAAATCGGCGTCTTCCAACACGGTGGTCGGTCGGTAGCCCATCTCTTCGAGCATGCCCGACATGATCTCGGTGTCATGTTCGTTCATCTGGCAACCGTGGGTGCGGATCAGGTAGTTTTTCCCTTCCCCGATCCGACCTACGTCCTTCGCAACCGCGCGGTAGTCCACGCGGTTGCGTTCATCCATCGACGGACGATGCGCGTCGAGGGCGTGCTGGTCAAGGTCATCTATATGGATAAAGCCTTCATTTTGGAAGGTGGTCATGAGTTATGTGTCTCTCCTTTCTCGAACAATTGCCTAAAAGCCATTATATCAAAAGGAGAGTCGCGAATGCTACAGGGTAGACGGGGACAAATTTTGAACAAGGACATACTAACAAAAAAGGAGGTGTCGCCCATGTCCTGTTCCAACCACCCCGAACGGGAGGCCATCGTGGAGTGCATGCTCTGCGCTCGTGGCATCTGCCCGGAGTGTGTGCCGGACGATCCGTCGCACGCTTGCTCAGAGGCGTGTCAGAGCGAGACGGCGCAGATGAACTGGCGGTTGATCGGGTTGCCGTCGGCGTGCTTCTACTAATAAGATAGCAAAAAGCGGACATCCCTCCCGGTCGTCCGCTTTTTTGTCGTACAGATTGGCTGACTTTGTTGATTTTTATTCGGACTTTCGCCCAACCCTCCCCTCATATGCTTCTTCCACAACCATTCTGAGTGCCCGAGGAGGCTCGATCACGATGGGCGGGGAGCCGCTGGCGTTCTTGCTTTTGATCGTCGGCTTACTAGGTTGTCTCTACTTGCTGGCTCGCAATGAGATCGGTACCGAAATCCACGATGAGAAAAGCTGAATCCCCCGCACGGTGGATTCAGCTCTTTTTTCAAACATGCACTTACTTATAGTGGCCGCCGATCTTCCCCGCCCGCTCCAACGCCTGACCTGCCGAAGTCAGGGAAGCGGCGCGCATGACGGCGGTCTTGCCGAAACGGTCCTGCAAGTTGTCAAGCGTGTACGCGAGCCGTCGCTCTCGCTCCCAGTCGCGAAAGAGGTCGAGTTGTTGAACCGAGTCGTCCACCAAGTTGTCGACAGAGACGCCGATCGAGCGCACCGGCGATCCGTCCCAGTGCTGGTGAAACAGTTTCCGCGCCGCTTCGTAGAGGTCGCGTGTCATGTACGTTGCGTCCGGCATCGTCCACTGGCGGGAGAATCCGCCCATGAAGCCTTTGTACCCGCACATGATGTTGATCGTGCGCCCCCGCTTGCGCATCCGACGCAGACGGCGTCCTACCTCCTCCGCCAGTTCCAAGAGCACGACTTCGACCTCCTCCGCCGACTCGTAGTCGCGCGGCAGAGTCATCATGTGCCCGCAGCCTTTCATATCCTGACGAAACGTATTCGGCGTCACCGGGCTGTAGTCGATGCCGTTCGCCGAGAGATGGTACACTTCGCCGACGATCCCGAAGCGTTTCTTCAAGAGATGCAACGGGTAGTTCGCCAGGTCGCCGATCGTCACCAAGCCTCGGCTGTGGAAGTGCTTCTCCATCCGAGAACCGACGCCGAACAGCTCACGCACAGGCAGACGGTGCATCTCCGGTTCGATGTGCTCCGACGTCCATTCGTGGATGCCTTCCGGTGCTTTCTTGGCCATCGTGTCGCAGCAGACCTTGGCGCAGAGCTTGTTGTACGAGATGCCGACCGAGCAGACCACGCCCGTCTCCTCCCGCACCAACTCGCGGAACTTGCGCGCCACTTCCCACGGACCTCCCCAGAGCTTCTCCGTCCCCGTCACATCGAGAAACAACTCGTCGATGGAGAATACCTCCACCTGCGGCGTAAATCGCTTGGCGATCTCCATGATGTGCATAGACACTTCGATGTACGTCTCCATGCGAGGTCGCACGAGGATCGCTTGCGGGCACTTCTGCCGCACTTCCCAGACAGGATCGACCGTCTTGATCCCAAACGCCTTCGCTTCGCGACTCGCCGCGAGCACGATGCCGCTGCGTCGCTCCGGGTCTCCGCAGATTACGACCGGCTTGCCCCGCCAGCCTGGATTCTGCGCCTGCTCGACGCTCGCGTAAAAAGAGTTCATATCCACCAGCAAAATTTGCCGCTTATCCGTTAAACCATACCGTGACATATACTTACCCCCATTAAAAGGAGAACGTGCGTTCCTGTAGTATTGTCTTCATTATATGCGAACGGATGTTCTTTATGCAAGCAAAAAAAAGCTGTTGCAACGATCTGCAACAGCCTGCTTTATTTCAAGAACCTACACGTTTAAACCGAATCGGCAACCCCTTCGGCGGGATCTGACGCTGTTCATCGTGATAGATGAAGACGCCGAGCAGGTACAGACCTGCCATCGCCACCAGCGCCGCTCCGTCCACCCAAGGCCCGTAAAAGCCCACGAGATTCATCGGATGCGAGAACATCGACACCCAACCGGAGAGGATCAAAAGCAGATGAGTGTCCCATGTCGTTCCGTGTGAGAATTTATACAGCAAAAAAGCGAACGCCGGCCCGTGGATGCACAGCATGTGCCAGAACGCCTCGCGGAACCGCCGCTCGCGACGGAACCCGCGCGCTTGCTCGTAGCCAAGCATCCCCATCGACAACGCCGCACCCGTTCCGCAGACGATCGTCGCCACGTCGAGCGTGATCATCGCGCCGTAAGACGTGCCGAGGAAGCGCCATACCAGAAACGGAACCAGCAAGACTTTTATTAAGATAAACAGGACGATGACGACCTGTGCCGTACCTGCGCGAAGCAACAACTTCCACATGCTCACTGGGCGATCCCCCTTTGTCCACGTCCATATATCCTATTCGGCACGGGGACGAGGTAGACGCCTAAGTTTTTTGTGAGGTTCGTGCTTCCTCGATGTAACCCTTTTCAGAAAACGCTTACAAACAAAAAAGTGCCTGACCAGGACGTCCCCCGGTCAGGCTAAGTATGATAGGAGTGGAGAGAAACCAGAACTAAAGCTTACAACTACATTGTATGCAAGCCCAGACTGGTTGTCAATACACTTTTCAGAGATTTTGCAATAATTCCGCGAATCCCGGGAAGGAAACGTCCACCGCTTCCCAATCGCGGATCGTGGCAGCACCGTCTGCTACCAGAGCCGCCACTGCCATCGACATCGCGATCCGGTGGTCGTGGTGCGTCTCGATAACAGCCCCGCCACGAAGTTTCGCGCCGCCGCGAATGCGCAGACCGTCTTCCAATTCCTCGACGTCAGCGCCGAACTTGCGCAGTTCGTTCGCCGTGGTCGCGATGCGGTTCGATTCCTTGACTTTCAGCTCCGCTGCGTCCCGAATCTCCGTCACGCCCTCCGCTTGCGTCGCCGCCACCGCCAGAACCGGCACTTCGTCGATCAAGCGCGGGATGATCTCCCCGCGTACCGTGGTCGCCCGCAATTGACTGCCGCGCACGCGCAGGTCGCCGATCGGTTCGCCGCCTTCGAGACGCTCGTTGAGCACTTCGATTTGCGCTCCCATGTCGAGCAGCACATCGAGAATCCCGGTACGGGTCGGATTGAGACCCACGCCGCGAATCGTCACGTCGGAACCCGGCACGATCGACGCCGCCACCAGCAAGAACGCCGCCGACGAGATGTCGCCCGGCACGTGGATATCGGTCGCCGTCAGACGCGAACCGCCCTGTACCGTAATGAATCCCTCGCGCTGACTCACTTCCACGCCAAACGCTTGCAACATGCGCTCCGTATGGTCGCGGGACGGCT
The DNA here is from genome assembly GCF_016722965.1 of Tumebacillus amylolyticus. Taxonomy (NCBI): domain Bacteria; kingdom Bacillati; phylum Bacillota; class Bacilli; order Caryophanales; family Alicyclobacillaceae; genus Tumebacillus; species Tumebacillus amylolyticus. The sequence goes on along the minus strand of NZ_JAEQNB010000004.1, from coordinate 446,028 downwards.
CCGGTTCGCGGACACCGGTCTCCCCTTCCGCAAACAGACCCGCCAGCAGAATGCCCGACTTGACTTGGGCACTCGCAACCGGAGACTCATACTTGAACGATTTCAACCCGCCTCCGCGCACAGACAACGGAGCCAGTCGACCGCCGTCCCGACCGTCGATGATAGCGCCCATCTCACGCAGAGGCGTTGCGACGCGCCCCATCGGACGCTTGCGAATCGACGCATCGCCCGTCACGGTGCAATGGAAGGGTTGTCCCGCCAAAATGCCCAGCATGAGACGCGCCGTCGTGCCCGAGTTGCCGACATCCAGCACGTCGGTCGGTTCTTGCAAACCGTTGAGGCCCACACCGTGTACGGACAGCTCGGTCGCCGAATGTTGCTCGATCTGAACGCCCAGCTTGCGGAAGCAATCCACTGTGCTCAGACAGTCTGCTCCCGGCAAAAAGCCGGTGACGCGCGTCACGCCGTCTGCCAGCGCGCCGAACATCACCGCCCGGTGGGAGATCGATTTGTCGCCCGGCACCGTCACGATGCCGGACAACGTGGTCACGGGTTGGATTTGTTTGTCCATGTCCAACTACCTCTCTCTCTGAAAAACGACTTGAACTAATCGCGGAAATACACCTGAAAACCGTTGATCAACAGGACGTGCGCCCCCTGCTCCATGTCCCGCTTGCTGCGGTAGGAGAGCAAGACTTGCCCGTTGTCTTCTTCGCGGCTTTCAATCAGGCCGACGCCGTTCAAGTTAATACCGTGGATGCCCATCAGCGTCGCCACTTTCCCAATCAGACCCGGCTCGTCGGCCGCGTCGATGGAAATCTCATACACGGAGCGCACCGCCCCGCGCAGTTTGGTCGGAAGCGCATCGCGAAACTCCGCCGCTTCATGGAAGAAGCTCTGAAGCCCAAGCCCCTCACTCTCTCCCAACTTATCCAGCAGGTCCGCCACGCCGCTTTGCCAATCCAACAACAGGTCGCGGATCACATCGCGATTGCTCAAGACGATGTCGCGCCACATCGCGGCATTGCCCGACGCGATGCGCGTCACGTCACGAAAACCGCCCGCCGCGAGCTTGGTGTACAGCCCGCCGTGCTCCGGATGTCCGGAGAGACGCATCACCTGATCGACCAACTGCGCCGCGATGATGTGCGGCACATGCGAGATCGCCGCCACCACACGGTCATGCAAAGCGGGTTGAAGCACCAACACTTGCGCCTTCACCGATTCGATCGCCGCCGCCAGTTTGGAAAAAGCGCCTTCGTCCGTTCCGTCCGGCGGCGTCAACACGTAGACGGCGTTCTCGAACAGCCTTGCGTTGGCCGCCCTGACTCCGGACTTCTCCGAACCTGCCATCGGGTGCCCCCCGATAAAGTGTACCCCCGGCGGCAACAGACGTGCCGCTTTGGCGCATACTTCCGCCTTGGTGCTGCAAACGTCGGTGACGATGCAGCCTTTTTTCAAAGGCAAGGTGGACAATTCGGACAGCAGTTCGCACGTCTGGCGCACCGGAGCGGCGAATACGATCAGATCGGCGTCGACGACCGCGTCACGCAAGTCTTCGTAGGCCGCGTCTACAACTCCGAGTTGCACCGCAAGTTCGCACGAGGACGGGTTGGAATCGACGGCCGCAAGTTGGCGCACCGCTCCGTTCTCCCGCAAAGCGAGCGCCAGAGAGCCGCCAATCAACCCGCATCCGATGATCACAGCCTTGCCAAACAACTCGGTCCCTTCCGTTCGAGCTCTCTCCACCGCGGGCCGCATGAGACTAGACCTTGGCCCCGCTTTGGCGGAGCGGCGCTTTCAGCGAAGCGGCGAAATCGACCAGTTCGCGTTTTTTCACTTCCACGAGTTCGCTGTCACCCGCCGCCAGCGCTTCTGCAATCGGGCCGACACGCTTCACCAGCGCACTGCCGACGATCACACCGTCCGCATAACGGCCGATGATCTCCGCCTGCTCCGGGCTCCCGACGCCAAATCCGACCGCTACCGGCAGATTCGTATGTTGCTTTACATTCGCCACGATCTGCGGCAAATCCTCGTTCACCGTCTCGCGGACACCCGTTACGCCAAGCGCCGCCACGCAATAAATGAAGCCTTGGCCTTGGGCACAGAGTTTGGAGATGCGTTGTTGCGACGTCGGCGCGACGAGCGGAACGAGGTCGACGCCGTTTTTCGCTGCAGCGGCCAGCGCTTCTTCGCTTTCTTCGAGCGGCAAGTCCGGGATAATCACGCCGTTGGCTCCGATCTCACGCGCCGTTTCGAAGAAGCGCTCCACGCCCCATTGGAACACGGGGTTGGCATAGGTGAACAGCACCAGCGAGGCTTGGACTTGCGGACGGAGACGGCGCACCATCTCCAACACGTCCGGCATGCGCACTCCGGCATGCAGAGCGCGCAGAGCCGCTTCTTGGATCGTCGGACCGTCCGCCAGCGGATCGCTGTACGGGATGCCGATCTCGATAATGTCCGCTCCGATGCGGTCAAGTTCGAGAATCAATTGCTCCGTGATCTCAATCGACGGATCGCCTGCGGTCAGGAACGGGATGAACGCTTTCTCTCCGCGTTCTTGCAGGCGTTTGAACGTTTCTGCGATCGAACTCATACGTCAATCCCTCCCAATGCCTGTGCTACGCTGTGTACGTCTTTGTCGCCGCGCCCGGAGAGGGAGACGACGAGAATGTGGTCGTTTGGCAACGTCGGCGCCAATTTGACGACCTGCGCGATGGCGTGCGAAGATTCGAGCGCCGGGATGATGCCCTCCACGCGGGAGAGCAGTTGGAACGCGTCCAACGCTTCGTCGTCTGTGATCGGCACGTACGTCGCACGCTTGGTATCCGCGAGGTGCGCGTGCTCCGGCCCGATGCCCGGATAGTCGAGACCTGCCGAGATCGAGTGCGCTGGTTGCACTTGACCGTACTCGTCTTGCAACAAGTACGTAAGCGACCCGTGGATGACGCCCGGACGACCCAATGTGATCGTCGCGGCGTGTTCTTCGGTGTCGATGCCCTTGCCTGCCGCTTCCACGCCGATCAAGTTCACCGATTCGTCGTTCACAAACGGGTAGAAGATCCCCATCGCGTTCGAACCGCCCCCGACGCACGCCACGATGGTATCGGGCAGACGGCCTTCTAGTTCGAGAATCTGCTTGCGCGTCTCGTCGCCGATGATGCGCTGGAAGTCGCGCACGATCATCGGGTACGGGTGCGGTCCGACGACAGAGCCGATGATGTAGAACGTATCTTCGACATGCTCGACCCAATGGCGGATCGCTTCGTTCGTCGCGTCCTTGAGCGTGCGGGTGCCGGACTTCGCCGGGATCACCTCAGCGCCCATCAGCTTCATGCGGAAGACGTTGAGTTTCTGACGCTCGATGTCTTCCTCACCCATGAACACGGTGCATTCAAGACCCAGCAACGCCGAGACGGTCGCCGTCGCGACGCCGTGTTGACCGGCACCCGTTTCTGCGATGACGCGCTTCTTGCCCGTCATCTTCGCGAGAAGCCCTTGACCGAGGCAGTTGTTGATCTTGTGCGCCCCCGTGTGGTTGAGGTCTTCGCGCTTGAGGTAGATCTTCGCGCCGCCCAGACGCTCCGTCAGGTTCTTCGCGTAGTAGAGCGAAGTCGGACGGCCCGAGTAGACGTTCAAATAATAGCGGAGTTGTTCGATAAACTCCGGGTCTTTCGTATAGGTTTCGTAATCGCGCTCGAGTTGTTCCAGCGCGTTCATCAGCGTTTCCGGGACGAACTTGCCGCCGAACTTGCCGAAGCGTCCGCGTTGATCCGGGGTCTTGGTGCTCATCGTTGTTCCCTCACTTTCGTAACGAATGCTGTGATTTTTGCGAGGTCCTTGACCCCTTGTGTTTCAACGCCGGAGGAAACATCCACCCCGTCGGTGGAATGAGCGGCCAGCAGGTCGCCCACGTTGTCCGGGTGCAGACCTCCCGCGATGAAAAGCGGAAGGTCTTGTGTATACGCACGCAGCGCGGGAATCGCGTCCCACGGGAACTTCTCTCCCGTGCCGCCGCGTTCATTGTCGAGGAGAACGGCATCCACCACATCTGTGTACGCCGCGAGCACGGCATCGCGCTCGTCGTTGTGAACGCCCCATGCTTTCCAAATCTGCAAGTTCGTGCGCTGTCTCAACTTCCGGCAGAATTCCGGCGACTCGTCGCCGTGCAGTTGCAGAACGTGAAGTCCTGCCACCTCTGCGGTGTGCAGAAGCCCTTCCACCGTCTCGTTGACAAAAACGCCGACGCGCGCCGGGCCGTCGGCTTTTTTCTCCCCGAGGTCTGCCGCCTGTTCAGGAGTCACCTGCCGCTTGCTCTTGGCAAAAACGAATCCGATATAATCGGCTCCGAGTTCCTGCAGTCGTTCATATGCTTCGCGGGTCTTGATCCCGCAGACCTTGATCTTCGTCATGAGGTCACACGCCCCAACAACACATCCACCGAGGGTGCAATCTCCGGATCGCGCATCAGCGTCTCGCCTACGAGGATCGCCGCCGCACCCGATGCTTTGACCGAGCGCACGTCGTCATATGTGACGATGCCGCTCTCACTGACCAAAAGCGTCCCTTCCGGCACGCGCTTTGCGATGCGGGCGGTGGTGCCGAGGTCGACGGTGAAGTCGCGCAAGTCGCGGTTGTTCACACCGAGCAACGTCGCGCCGGCTTCGAGCGCCCGTTCCAACTCCGCTTCGTCATGCACTTCAACCAACACATCGAGCCCGATCGACGACGCCAACTCGGAGAATTGACGCAGTTGCTCTGTGCTCAGAATCGCCGCAATCAACAACACACAGTCTGCACCGATCAATCGCGCTTCATAAATTTGCTTCTCGTCGATGATAAAATCCTTGCGCAGAATCGGCAGGTTGACACTTGCGCGAATGTTGCGCAAATAATCTGCATGACCTTGGAAAAACTGCTCGTCGGTCAGGACGGACAGGCAGGTCGCACCTGCACGCTCATAGGTCGTCGCGATGACCACCGGGTCGAAGTCGGGGCGGATCACGCCTTTGGAGGGAGACGCTTTTTTCACTTCTGCGATCAGACCCACATACTCCGAAGTCTCCCGCAGTGCCTTGGCAAACCCGCGAGTCGGCGGAAGTCCCGCGATCTGCTCCAAGACGGCGGAAATGTCAAACGTACTCGCGAGTTCCGCCACTTCCTGCCGTTTCACCTCTACAATTCGATCCAGAATCATCTACGCCAACTCCCTTTCCTGTGTCACTTGCTGCGTCGTAATCGCCAATTGTTGCAACACAGCGAGCGCGCGTCCGCTGTCGAGAGCCTGCTTGGCCAACTCCACCCCTTCGCGGATCGAAGAGGCAAGGCCTGCGACATAGATCGTCGCGCCTGCGTTAAAAGCGACGACGTCCCGCGCCGCCCCGTAATGGCCTTGCAAAACGTGGCGTGCAATCGCCGCATTGGTCACCGCATCGCCGCCGCGCAGTTCTTCGATGGCATGGCGACTCAGGCCGACTTCCTCAGGAGTCAGCGTGAACACGTCGATGACGCGTCCGTCGCGAACTTCGGCGATCTTGGTCGAGCCGGTGACGGTGATCTCATCGAGACCGTCGAGGCCGTGGACGACGAGCGCGTGTTCAGCGCCGAGATCGGCGAGGACGTGCGCCATTTTCTCCACGAGGTCCGGGTGGAAGCAACCGATCACTTGGCGCTTCGCACCTGCCGGATTGGTCAACGGTCCGAGCACGTTGAACACCGTGCGGAAGCCCAGTTCCTTGCGCGGGGCAATCGCGTGCTTCATCGCCGGATGGTAGTTCTGCGCAAACAGAAACGCGATGCCGACCTGCTCCAAGCAGTGCGCCGCTTGCTCTTGCGTCAGCGAGATCTCCACGCCGAGCGCTTGCAGAACGTCCGCGCTGCCCGACTTCGACGACACGGCGCGATTGCCGTGCTTCGCAATCGGAACGCCCGCCGCAGCGGCTACAAACGACGCCGTCGTCGAGATGTTGAACGTCTCCGCTCCATCTCCGCCGGTGCCGCACGTATCAACCAGACCGCCCAGCTTCGACTCTACCTTGGTCGAGAACCGGCGCATCGCCCGTGCGAACCCCGTAATCTCCTCCACCGTCTCGCCGCGCATGCGCAAAGCGGTCAAAAAGCCCGCAATCTGCGCGTGCGTAGCTTCGCCGCTCATGATCTGCTCCATCGCCGACTCCGCCTCATGCGCCGTCAGCGTCTCTCCGTTTATCACTGCGAGCAATGCCTGTTTCATCCTCACTCGACTCCTCTCAACTCTGCTCTCTCGTCTCATCTCTTGCTCAAAACTCTACGAAAAAAGGTCAGAGCGTATGCTCTGACCGTTAGGACCAGGAAGAAAGGTACGCAGATGGATACACCCATCCCGTACATATCAGCTCGGCTCTACTCGTCTCGGCTAAACTCACGCTCATCTCGGCTCATTCAGGAAAAAAGAAACTTGCTCTCAGCTACTACTCTCAACTAATTCCTCTGCTTAACTATATTAAATGATACCGAGTGTGAGCGATTCCGTCAAGCCTATTTTTTCGCGAGGTCCGGTCGCAGGGCGACTGCACCGCGCAGATAGACGTGTTGAATTTCTGCTTGGCGCTTCGTTGTGTTGATGTGCATCATCACGCGAATGCAAAGCGGCAGCGCGTTCGCCACGTCCACTTCCTGCGCCCCGACCAACGGCACGTGCGACCAGCCGTCAAACGTTCGAGCGGCACTCGCCGGAAACGCCGCGTCGAGGTCCGGGGTGCTGGTGAACAGACAGGAAGCGATCTCCTCCGGGTCTACCTCATTTCGTTGTACCATCTCACGCAACAGCTCGCGCGTGGCTTCCCGAATTTCTTCGGCGTCATTGGCGGTCACCGTGGTCGCGCCACGGACACCGCGCATGCGGATTGGATCAGAGAATGTCATGTCGGCTACCCCCTTTTCCGTTCGATCACGGCTCGCACCGTCTCTTCCGGTACATCCTTGTCGATCACAACACTGCCTTTGCCTGTCAGCAAAACAAACGTAAGCGTGCCGCCGGTCGCTTTTTTGTCCTGACGCATCGACGCGATCAGTTCATCGGCCGACAGTTTGGCCGGGATGCGGGTCGGCAGGCCCGCTTTTTCTACGGCGTCCTCCACATCTTCGGCGACCAGCGGCGTACACAGCCCCAACTCGACGGACAGTTCCGCCGCCGCGACCATGCCGAGTCCGACGCACTCCCCGTGCGTATACTCGTACTCCATCAGCCCTTCGACCGCATGTCCAATCGTGTGCCCGAAGTTCAAGATCGCACGCAAGCCGTTCTCACGCTCATCCTCGGCGACGACCGACGTTTTCACACGGCAAGAACGAGCGAGCAATTCCGCCATCACCGCATCGTCCACGCGCAGAATCTCCTCCACATGCTCCAAGATCCAGTCAAACAGCGCTCCGTCTTGGATCAAACCATGCTTGATCGCTTCTGCCAACCCGGAACGCAACTCGCGCACGGGCAACGTTTTCAGCGCTTCCGTGTCATAGAGCACCGCAAGCGGTTGGTGGAACGCACCGATCAAATTCTTGGCATGTGCCAAGTTGACGGCGACTTTGCCGCCGACGGCACTGTCATGAGCGAGCAACGTCGTCGGCAATTGCACGAAATCCACACCGCGCATGTAGGTTGCCGCGATGAATCCGGCAAAGTCGCCCACCACGCCTCCGCCGAGTGCCAAAACGACAGATCGACGGTCGAGCCCGGCACGGTACGCCGCTTCATACGCTTCGGTAGCCCGCTCCAACGACTTCGATTCCTCGCCCGGCGGGATGATGTACACATCGTAGGTGAACCCGAGCTCCATGAGCGAAGAGGTCACTTTTTCCAAATGCCCTTTGCTCGCCACGTTCTCATCGGTAATCACCAAGTGCTTCGAAGAAGTCTTAACCCCCAACTCCTGCAAAAACGTCCCTGTTCGTGCGAGCACGTCAGGTCCGATGACGATCTCATACGGTCGTCCGGCGACTTCTACCCGTTCTCGAATCATTAGCGGTCACCGATCTGTTGCAGGTAGCTCGCCAAGTTGCGTTGGATTTCCTCGACCGAATCGCCGCCAAACTTCTCCAAAAACGCTTGAGCCACCACCCAAGACACCATCGCTTCGCCGACGACACATGCGGCCGGAACGGCACAGACGTCCGAACGCTCGATGGTGGCGCGGTACGGTTCCTTGGTGCGCATGTCGACCGATTCGAGCGGCTTGTACAGAGTTGGGATCGGCTTCATCGCCGCGCGCACGATCAGCGGTTGACCGTTGGTTACGCCACCCTCCAGGCCGCCGGCACGATTGGTCGGACGGTAGTAGTCGCCCTCGCGGTAGTTGATTTCGTCATGGACTTCCGAGCCCGGACGACGGGCTGCTTCAAAGCCGAGACCGATCTCCACGCCCTTGATCGCTTGGATGCTCATCACCGCTTGCGCCAGACGGCCGTCGAGTTTGCGGTCGGGGTGCGAGTAACTGCCTAAGCCGATCGGCAAGCCGGTCACGATGACTTCAAAGATCCCGCCAAGTGTGTTGCCATCCGCCTTCGCTTGGTCGATCGCGGCGATGATCGTCTGTTCGACTTCCGGGTCTGCCACGCGAACTTCCGATTTCTCGGCGCGCTCGGCGATCTCTGCGAAAGTGCCTTCAAACTTCTCGACTTTGATCGGGCCGAGTTCCACGACATGCCCGTAGACTTCGATTCCGAACTGCTTCAATAATTGTCGCCCGATGGAGCCGACGGCAACCATGGTCGCCGTGTTGCGGGCACTCGCCCTCTCCAGCACATTGCGAATGTCTTCTTGGTTGTATTTGAGCGCACCCGCGAGGTCTGCATGACCTGGGCGCGGCTTTGTGATTTCGACGACGCTCTCATGCGGTTCGCCCTCAATCGCCATCTTCTCCGACCAGTTTCTCCAGTCTTTGTTGTGAATCGTCATCGCGACCGGTGTGCCCATCGTCTTGCCAAAGCGCACCCCGCTCAAGATGTCCACGCGGTCCGTCTCGATCTTCATCCGGCCGCCTCGTCCGTGCCCCTGCTGTCTTCGCCACAGTTGTTGGTTGATAAACTCGATCTCCAGCTGCAAATTGCTCGGCAGCCCTTCTACAATCGCGGTCAACGCCGGACCGTGCGATTCTCCTGCTGTCAGGTATCTCAACATCTCTCTCTCGGCTCCTCTCCATCACTGTCGCGCTTTAAAGCAAGATAAAACTACTTCCCATTATAAAACGGCGCTCTCGTTTTCGACAAGAGCGCCGCTGGAATCTACTTACATGTTGTAGTTCGTGAGGGTGTGCAGAGCCAACTTCGCCGCCGCCTCCACGTCGCGCAGGTCGACCATTTCCGAAATGGTGTTGGAGTAGCGAACCGGAATCGACAGACCGCCGGTCGGCACGCCGTCACGCATGGTCAACAGTGCGCCCGCGTCGTTGGAGCCGTCCGGGAACACTTCGAGCTGATGCGCGATGCCGTTCGTTTCTGCGAGGTCGAGCAGGAAGTTTTTGATGCGCGGCGGGACGATGAAGTTTTTGTCCATCAGCTTCACGGCGACGCCGTGACCGAGTTTGACTTCCACGCGGCCAGCACCCGGCGTATCTCCCGTGCGCACCGTGTCAAGCACGAGTCCGAAGTCCGGCTCCAGACCGAACGCCGCCGGTTTGATCCCGCGGTTGCCGACGCCGTCTTGCGTGGAGAACACAAGAGTCACATCATGCGGTTGCGAGCCGAGGCCTTTCAGCACTTCGACCGCTGCAGCGCAACCTGCACGGTTGTCCATCGCTTTACCGACCAGTTTGTCCGGGGAAAGTTCCAGCACGCGTTGCGAGAGCGTTGCAATGTCGCCGAGGCGCACCCATTGCTTCGCTTGTTCAGCCGAGGTAGCCCCAATGTCCACGAACAGGCCGAAGAACGTCAGGTCGCCCGGTGCGTTCGCGCTCTCTGCATGCACCACGCCCACGGTGCCGTTCGGGAATTCGATGCGTTGGCCGACGAGGTACGCCGGTTGCAGGTTCCCTTGGATGCGCAGGTAGCCGTTGTCTTCGATATGGTTGACGAGCAGACCTTCTTCGTCCATGTGAGCGACGAGCAGCAGGTGTTTGCCTGTGTTGGCCGTACCCTTTTTGGTGACGATCAAATTGCCGAGCACATCCGTTTGGACAGAATCTGCGTACGGCGCGACCGCTTCCTGTAGGATGTCGCGCACGTTGTCTTCACGGCCCCACGGACCGCAGGCTTGCGAGAGGCGGGTCAAAAGTTCCTTCATGAGGTGAGTCCTCCTTGCTCCACGCTGCGCAGAAACTTCTCTACGAGCAAAATTGTATTCTCATAATCATCGAGCGAGATCATCTGAGACGGTGCATGAATGTAGCGCGTCGGCACCGAGACGACGCCCGCGAGCACGCCGGTGCGCGAGATATGGATACGTCCGGAGTCATTGCCGCCTGCAATCGTGTTGCGGAACTGATACGGGATGCCGGAATTCTCCGCAACTTGAACCATATGGTCGATGAATTTGCGATTGTGTACCGACGAGGAGTCCATCAGCGAAAGCGCCGGACCCTTGCCAAGCTCTGTAGCACGTCCGTGTGCAACTGTGCCCGGAATATCGGAAGCGAGGGTGCCTTCCAATACCAGCGAGATGTCCGGTTGAATGCGGTACGCAAGCGGTCCAGCTCCGCGCAGACCGATTTCCTCCTGCACGGCAAACGCGAACACGACCGGGATGTCGAAGTTCTTCTTGAGCGTTTCGACCATCACGGCGCAACCGACACGGTCGTCGAACGACTTCGACTTGGCGCGGCGTACCCCGATCTCTTCGTACTTGGTGGCGAAAACCGCGATGTCGCCCGGCTTCACATAGCGCAGCGCTTCTTCGCGAGTCGACGCCCCGATGTCGATGCGCAGTTCGTCGAGCGGAATCGGTCTGCGGCGCTCCTCGCCCGATTGATGGTGCGCAGGCTTGGAGCCGATCACGCCGGAGATTTGGTTCGGGCCGATCAGCACCGGCTTGGCGACGAGGATGCGGTCGTCGATGCCGCCGATGTGGCGGAATTGAATCATCCCGTCATGGTCGATCGCCGCGATCATGAGCGAAACTTCATCCATATGAGCGCAAAGCATGACTTTCGGGCCGGGACGGGTGCCGTGTTTCTCTGCAATCAAGTTGCCGAGCACATCGGTGTAGACATGGTCGACATGGTCCTTGATCTCTTCATAGATCACTTGGCGAATTTCATCTTCGAAGCCGGACGGGCCGACCGCTTCGGTCAGTCGTTTAAGTAGCAAGACAATCCCTCCACATACGCCCGGTCAATTCCGGCGATAAAATGGGCGAGCAGTTTCCCGGCGCGTTCGATGTCGCGGTAGCAGACCGTCTCCACCGAAGTATGCATGTTCTTGAGCGGGATCGAGACCAGTCCGGTGGCAATCCCCTCGCGCTGAATCTGCAACAAGTGCGCATCGGTGCCGCTGTCCGATTGGATATATTCATACGCGTACGGCATGTTCAAGGAGTCTGCCGTTTCGGTGAGGCTTCTCGTGATCTTCTGGTGGGAATTCGGTCCGAACAAAATCGTCGGGCCGCCGTCGAGCGGAAACGCTCCGTCTACCGGAGCCCCCGCATATTCACCGAACGTCACATCGATCGCGATCGCGATGTCCGGATTGACGCCAAACGCCGCAGGACCTGCGCCGATACGCCCGCGCTCTTCTTGGACGGTGCCGACCGCGTAGACGTCCACGCCGACTTTGAGGCGTTTGAGTTCTGCAAGGCATTCCAGAACAGCCGCAACACTGGCGCGGTTGTCGAGCGACTTCGCCGCGATGCGGTCGTATTGAAGTTCAATCGGTTCGCGTCGGATCGTCACCGTGTCGCCGATGCGAACGTTTTCACGCACCATCTCTTCGGGCATGCCGAGGTCGATGAACAGGTCGGGAAGCGGTGCCGCTTTGCCCCGCTCCTCTTGTGAAGTCAGGTGCGGCGGTTTGGAGCCGACGATGCCTACATAATCACCGTGACGACCGTGTACGAGCACTTCCTGTGCCACTTGCGAGCGCGGATCGACGCCGCCGACGTTGGTCACGCGCAAGAAACCGCCTCGTTCAATTTTGGTCACCATCAAGCCGATCTCATCCATATGCGCTGCCAAAAGCACGCTTGGACGAGGGCCTGGACCGTCTCCGTCGACACGGGCGATCAAGTTGCCGATCTTGTCGATGCGAATGTCGGAGGTAAAGTGAGTAAGCGCTTCCGAGAACTGACGGGCGATGCCGTCCTCGTGTCCGGAGACGCCGTGATCGGCGAGCATCGCCTTCATCACAGCGCGAATGTTCAGGTCGCTCAAGATCTCAACCCCTTCTGAAGATAGATGAAAAAAGAACGGTCAGCACAAGTGTGTCTGCCGTTCGGGACTCTTATGTATGGGTCCAGTGCTATCGCTTGCTTTTCTCCGAGCGAAGCGGAGCCAACAGTTGCAGAGACAACCGGAAACTACGGGCATACAAAAACTCGCCGACCGCAATCGCAACGGCGGTCGAGACACAGCTCAAGACAAACAATCCGCTCTGCGGGGCCAGTTGGGCCGCGAGAGCCAGAGTTCCGTAAATCCCCAAGGTGGTGCCGGCTCCGAGCATCGAAGCATAGCCAAGGACGTCCAGAATCGCCCGCCCGGACAGGTGTGCCCGCACTTGCAGACGTACCCCTCCGTAGTAGAACACATATGCAACAGCTGCGACGATCAAGAACGTAAGCATGTCCACCCATCCCCTCTGCACTCTGTCCAAACAATATGTACATTCTACCAATCGTCTGAATCTTCGTCAACTCGGCTAAAAGCTTCCACCCCTGCACATACTACCCTCTGGAAAGGCAGGGATACCTCATGGAAACCAAGATGACCATCGGACAAGCAATCAACTATCTGGAAGCCAAGGGGTTCCTGGTCAAAGGCTACGGCTATCCGGAAAGCGACCATCTGCACAGCGCCCAGAGCTTCGCCGACCAATACCGCGTGCTCCAAGGCGACTACGACACGGGCATGATCGCCCCCATGCAGTTGGTGGATGTCGCCACGCAGATGCAAGCAGATTAGTAGAAAGAACCCCACTCCATTCACCCACAAAAAAAGCATCCCGCCACCACGGCCGGATGCTTTTTTCTCCTCTCCCTACATATCCTTCCTCGAAGAACCTCACAGAATGGGGGAAGCTTGTTGGAGACCAGACGATACAACCGCGTCTTGATCAAACTGAGCGGCGCCGCCGTCGCAGGCGGCGACGAGTTCGGGTTCGATTCGGATGCGCTCGAACATCTCACCCGCGAAGTCCTCTCCGTCGCCAACCTCGGCGTAGAAGTCGCCGTCGTCATCGGAGGCGGCAATATCTTTCGCGGGAACGTCGCGGAGAACTGGGGCATCGAGCGGGCCGAAGCGGACAACATCGGCGTCATGGGCACCGTCCTGAACTCGCTGATGCTTCGCTCCGTGCTCAAAGCCCGCTCTCCCTACGAAGTCCGCGTGCTCTCCGCCATCGAGATGAACTCCATCGCAGAGCCCTATATCCGTCTGCGCGCCATCCACCACTTGGAAAAAGGCTACCTGCTGATCCTCGCCGGCGGCACCGGGCAGCCCTTCGTCTCCACCGACTACCCCGCCGTGCAACGCGCCCTCGAACTGCGCTGTGACGCCATCCTCGTCGCCAAGCACGGGGTTAACGGCATCTTCACCGCCGATCCGAAGCTCGAACCCGACGCACGTTGTTACGAGACGATCTCCTACGCCGACGTCGTCGCCAACAACCTCAAAGTCATGGACCAAGCCGCCCTGCTCCTCGCCCGCGACTACCACCTGCCGCTCCACATCTTCGACATCGACAGCACCGGCACGATGGAGAAGATCTGCCTCGGGCACAACGTCGGCACGTATATCTCCCCCCAGACCACCACGCGCATCCTGTAAAAAAAGGGACACAACCGCAACGACGGCTGTGTCCCTTTTTCCAACTAAAAAATTACTTCTTCGCGTCTTCCCGCCCGGCGCGATGGGAGTCGAGATACCCGACGATCTTCTCCTTCAACTCCGGCACGTCGTTGGCGTACAGGAAGTCATCGTTGATCACCACGTACGCATATCGAATGCAGATCCCGCACCGGTCCAAGCAGTCGGCCGGTTCGATGGCGACTTCGGGATACGTCTTGATCAGCCAGTCGACCGTCTCGATGTCATCGAGGAACTGGTTGCTCGAACAAACTTCAATCGTGAACAGCTTCTCTTGCCCTTCCATCCCTCAACCTCCTTCGCGACGCAGTTTTTCCACCAATTGCTCCATATCAGCGGGCAACGGGGACTCGAAGCGCAGCCATTCCTTGGTCCGCGGATGCTCGAACCCGAGCACCTTGGCATGCAAAGCCTGACGCTCGATCCACGCCGCATCATCCCCTTCATAATACATGGCATCTCCAAACAACGGATGCCCCAGATGTTTCATATGTACGCGAATCTGGTGCGTTCGGCCCGTGAACAGCTTCAACTCCACCTTCGTCCCGCCCGGCTTGATCTGGCCCCCCGGCACGACGATGAACTCCTCGGGACCTGCCGACGAAAACGGGTAGCGTTCCAGCACGCGGTACGCCGTCCGCGCTTCTTGACCGTCCTTGCGCACTTTGCGCACGCGGCGGTCTTCGTCGGAACGTGCAATCGGCGCGTCGACCAATCCGCGCGCTTCTTCCATCACGCCGTGGATGATCGCTTCGTATACGCGCTCAATCGTGCGTTCCTTCATCTGCTCGCCGAGCAATTTGTGCGCGTAGTGGTTCTTCGCGACCACAATCAACCCCGACGTGTGCTGGTCGATGCGATGCACAGGACGAAAGCGTGCGCTCACCCCGCGCTGCTTCCAGTCATAAACGACACCGTTCGCCAACGTCCCCGTCCAATGTCCCGTCGTCGGGTGGACGATGAGACCGGCTGCTTTGTCGATGACCAACACGTCGTCATCTTCGTAGACGTTCGTGAACGGGATCGGCTCCGGCAAGATGTCCTCCGACTCTTCGGCAGGCAAGACCAAATTCAAAACATCTCCCGCCTTCAACCGCCACGTCAGCCACACATGCTCCCCGTTGAGAAGCACACCGCGCCCTTCAACCAGTTTGCGGATGAGTTTGCGCGACATCTCCAACTCGTCACGCAACACTTCCTTGACCATCTTGCCGGTTAGGTCTTCCCCGATCTCAAGCCTCGCCAACTCATCACTCATCCAACATTCGCTCCTCTGAAAAAAACACCCGGGCCCTCCGGCGCGGGTGTTCGTGTTGCTTACCAGACGGTGTTTTTCTTGTCCTGTTGTGCGCCGCCACGCTTGTCGCGGTGGACGATGGTGTTCGGTGCATCATGGTGCTGCCACTCAAAATGGTCGCGGGTCTGCTCACGACGAGCATCGTCCATGAGACGGCCGCAACGGGTGCAACGCGCTTCGCTTACGTGGTTCTCTTCATAACAATCCGTGCATTTGATCATCTTCATTCGATTTCCTTGCCTCCAAGCTCAAAAAATTCGCCGTTCACTTCATAGGTGACGCGTATGTTTGCATTCAACGACGCAGAAGCGGAGCAATACGTATCCTTGGACAGCACAATCGCCCGCTGAACTTTCTCCTGCGTCAGATCAGGTCCCTTCACAACTACATGCAGGGTGATGTCGGTGAAGCGTTGCGGATGCTGCTCTGCCCGATCGCCGTTGATTTCCATGCGGAACTCGTCCAACGTCAGCCGCATTTTCTCCAGGATCATCGAAATGTCGACGCCCATGCAACCACCGAGACCCATCAGCACCAATTCCATCGGACGCACGCCGGAATCTTCGCCGCCGATGTCTGCCTTGGCATCCATCGTGACGCCATGCCCGGACCCGCCAACCGCTTGGAACTTGCGCTTTCCTTGCCAATCGATTTGCACATTCACAGACGTTCACTCCTCTCCCACTCGTCGCGCTCCACCTGCATCATCACGGTGGGCACGCCATTTTGCGTGAACGCATGCACACTGCGGTAGCCGCACTTGACGTAACAACGCAACGCTCGTTCGTTGTCTCGCCGCACATACAACCGCACCCGTTTCACGTCAGGATCGGTAAACGCCACATCCAGCATGTGTTTCGTGATCTCCGTCCCCATGCCTTTGCCAAACAGCGCCCGACGTGCAATCAAGATGGAAAATTCCACCTCGACACGACTCTGCGCCGAGCCGTTCAGCCCGCAACGACCGATCAGCACTCCGTTATGCTCAATCACGAAAAACTTCGCATGTTCGCGGTTCAGTTTTTTCTTCCAGTAGGTCAGCAATTCGTCGAGCGTATACGGCACAAATGCCCGTGAATTGGCGATGTAGTGCAACTCTTCGTCGTTGTACCACTCCAAAAGTGACGGCACGTCGGCCATCGTCAGGGGACGCAGTACCCAGGTTCCTGTTGTCTGCATGCGCTCACGCTCCCTTCCCCGCGTATATCCCTTCAATTATACAGGACGCGGTGAATTTTGGGAACGTTCCTTTTGGATCTCTTCTATGAGGTACAAGTCGAGGTGGACACGGCTTTTTTTTCGGAAATTGTGGTTGATCGACCAGACGATGATCAAAATACACACGATTGCCGCCACCACCCACGACAACGAATCATGCGGAAAATACTTGCCCAACTGCGTACCGAAGATCAAGAACACGATCGGCGTCGTCGACGTAAGCAACGGCACGTTGCCGAGCATGTGCTGTTCGCGCACCAATTGCGCACGCATAAACCGCAATTCCTCATCCGACTTCTCGTTGTAATACCGGTACAGCCGTTTCACGAACCCGATTCGTTTGCCAAAATGTTCATCCATGACTCGAGGCCTCGACTCCAAGCTTCTCACCGCGCCGTCAACTCCTCTACCCGCCCGATTTCTACCCTTAGTGTTTTCAGGAAAAAAAAGACCATACCCGCGACGGCGGGCACGGTCTCATTTCTTAGTGATTTGGATTGGGTTCCGACAGCGACTGCACCATCTCCCAGTGGCAAACGACGCGGTTCTTGCCGTTTCGTTTGGCGTAGGTCTCGGCTTGGTCTGCTTTCTCGATCAAGTCGAGTACGTCCTCGGGATGGTCGAGGTCGTGGGACGCCACGCCGATCGACGCTGTGATCTGGTAGCGATTGCCCTCGATGGGGAGCGCACGCAAGTTGTTCAAGATCCGTTCCGCGACGATGCGTGCCGCCGAACCGTTGGTGTTCGGGAGGATGACAACCAACTCCTCGCCGCCAAAGCGCCCGACGATGTCGACGTTGCGCACGGAGCGTTGCAAAACTTGCGCCACCGCCCGCAGAACACGGTCGCCCTCGTTGTGACCGAAGCGGTTGTTGACTTGCGAGAAGTCGTCGAGGTCGATCATGAGGAACGACAAGTCGATGCCGTAGCGCATGATCTTCGTAAACTCCTCGTGCAAACGCTTCATAAAGTAGTTGCGCTGGTACAGCCCCGTCAAGTTGTCGGTGATCATCACTTCGTAGAGGATGGCGTTCTCGACGTTTGACGAGACCAGTTGGGCCAGCGACGTAATGAATCGCTTGTCCCGAACGGTGAACGGCGTCTGCAGAGACATTTTTTCCAGACACATGATCGCGATGACTTGTTGGTCGTGGGAGTAGACCGGGATGCCGTAGAGGTACGACATCGTCCCTTCCATCTCAACAGGACGCTCCGCTTCCAAGACGCTCTGGAAGACTTTCTCCACTTCACTGCCTTCGGTGAACGGAATCTCTTGCAACTGCTCGTTGAGATGCACTTGCTCGATGCGACCTTCGCTGATCTTGATGCTGAGGTGAATCTGGTCGAGCAAGAGGTTCTCGAACACGACGGCTGCCAAGTTCTCGCAGACCGTTTTGACCATGATCGACGAGGAGACCCGGCGGATGGCGTCGAGCAGAATCTCGTTGTCGGTCAGCGTGTCAATCATCTCTTGGCGCTCTTTGACGATGGCACGCGCCCAGTCTTTCAAACGGACGCCGCCCTCGGCGATCTTGACACCGGCACCCGGGTCATGCCCTTGCACGTCGCGTAACATCCGGTCAGTGATCGCATCGGCCGCCCGCACCATCTCCAAGTTGGTTTGGCGCATGTAGCGGTCGATTTCGGTCAAACGGCCCTGCTGATTCAGCTTGCGGTACCACATCAGCGCACGTTTGTAGTTCAAGTTGGCTTGCACAAACTGGTGCGTCAACTGGAACAAGCGGCCCAAGAAGAAGTGCGCACGGGCGAGGAATCCCACGTAGCCGGTGTTGTGAATCAACTGCTGCACTTGCTGACCAAGTTCCAACCCTTCGTGCCAGCGACCCGCCTGCAGCATCGCTTCGAGCAACAGCATGTAGCGCTTGATCCGCACTTCGTTGGGAACGCCCGGCTCGTCGACGAGCGGACGGAATTCCTCGATCACTTCTTCGTACCGGCGGTGCACGATCTTGTAGCGGGCACGCAGGAACTGCATCTCCGATTCAAACTTGCGCGTCTCGCAAATCTGCTGGATGATCGGCCACATCCGCTCGATCCGTCGGCGGTCGCCGCGCTCGCAGTAGATTTGGAACCAGAACAACCACGCGGTGTCGCGCATTTTCTGTTGGCCGTTTTTCTTGGCGGTGAGCGTCATTTTTTTGATGACTTGCACCGCTTTTTCATAGTCCTCGATGAACAGGAAGTGTTCGATCTCGTTTTGCAACAAGTAGGTGTCTTCGCCCTTGTTGACCGCGATGCCGGTCTCGCGCGCTTTTTCAATGTAGCGGTGCGAGTGGTACATGTCGCCGAGCATCCGGTAGATTTCGATCAAGTTGATGTAGGCGATCGCTTCCTTGGACTTGTCCCCCAAGTCGGCGGCGAGGCTTGCCGACTGCAAGTAGTAGTCCTTCGCTTTGAGCGGGTCATACTCTTGGAACCCGATCGCCATGCAGTTGTAGATGCCGACGAGCAACTGGCGGAAACTGTGATGCTCGGCAAGCGTGGCCGCTTCATGCAGATAGCGGGCGCGGTGCTCCCACGTAATTCCCGGCACGTACGTCAGCAACACTTGCAAGTTGTACAGCCACGTCACGTAATCCTTGACGTTCATCTCTTCGCGCAAGACCGGTCCGTTTTTCTGTTGGTAGTCTTCCAAGTCGCGGATGTAGGTGTAATTGCCCTCGGTTTCGATGTAGTACATCCCGAGGATGACCATCAGCGATTGTTGCACTTTGTGCGGCTGCTTCCCTTCGTGAACCAACTGCTCCATATACTGCACGAACGGCTCTACGCGGTGGTACGCCCCAATGTTGACGCGGTTCATCGTCATGTTGACGAGACTGCGGACGTTGCCGGTGCGCTTGTAGAGTTCTTCTTGGACGTCACTGGCTTCCGAGAGCGAGCCGGAAAGTTTCAAGAGCCGTGCCAAGTAGTGGTAAAACGAATTCGGGCACTTGCGGTCAGGCAAGTATTGGTACAGCTCAATCGCCTTGCGAATCTGCGCTTGCGAATCCAGCAACAAGTTGCGGAAGAAACTGCGGCGTGCGCCGAGGATGTAGCAGGCAATCGCCGGCTTCCACTCGCGGCCGCACTCCAACTGGTAGGCAATCTCCATATATTCGAGCGACCCGACGTCGAGCAGTCGATTCCCGAGCGCATGGTGCATCGCTTGGCGTTCCTCCGCCGGAATCGATTCATAGACGTGCTGTCGGACGTTCGCCGACGGGAAGCGGTAGTAGTTGTGCGTTTGAATCAAAAGCTCCTGCTCCGCCAAGCGATGCAGGATCTGCGTAAACTCCTGCGCCGTGCCGATGCCCACCGCCTTGGCGGCCGCTTCGATGACGAAAGCTCCCTTGAACATCGCCAGCACCCGACAGACTTGCTTCGCTTGCTCAGACATTGCCTCCAAGCGGTAGAGAATCAGCGACTCCATCGATTGCGGGATGTTCAGTTCTTCGACCGACGGAGCTTCCATATGCCAGACATAGCGCTGCAAGTAAATCTGACGCGTGTTCACCAAGTATTCGACCAGTTGCAACGCTTGACCCAACGTGTCGTTGGAATGGTGCGTCAACCACTCGATAAACTCGTCGCTCAAGAAACTCGCATCGCCAAAGCGCGACAGAACGCACTCACGAATCTGGTGAACCGGCAAGTTGTTCAAGTGCATCCGCTCTTGGAACAGCTCGCTGACTGCCGGAGTTTCTGATTCGGCGACGCCGATGATGCCAAACATCAGCTGCTCGTTGTTGAGCAGTTTTTTGAAAAACTGCACCGTCTCGGCGTCGAGTTGGTGAACATCGTACAATTCCAGCACGAACGGCTCGGCGGTCACTTCGATGACTTGGGTGAAGAACTCCAACAGCAACGCATCCGGCTCCAAGCGGTCGCCCTCGACATTGCCGACACCAGTACCGCGCACCACGGTCAACGCTCCCTCGGAGTCGCCCATCAACATATCGCGGTACTCAAACGCAATGCGCGAGATGATCTTCGCCAGCGGTCGCACGTACATATGCCCGACGCGCTCCAACTTCGGCACCCCAAAGCAGATCATCAGCAGTCGAACGGCCAGATCTTCAATCGTCGCTCCGGCGACACCGCTGCAATCTGCGGATACGCCGGACATCTTGAACATGTAGCGTCCGGAGACTTCGTAGATCAAGCGCTTTCGTCCGACACCCGGCTTGCCGGTGATCAACAGCGAGTTGCGCCCGCCCTGAATCTGGCGTTCGTAGAACAGCGACAACTGCGCCACTTCCTCGATGCGCCCCGTAAATTCCGGCGAGAACAAATGCTCGGCCCCGTACGTCTGGGCGTCATACTCGGTCGCCACTTCATGGCGCCCAAGCGTCCGTCCCAACTCCTCGATGATTTGCCCAATCCACTGGAAGCGCTTCGTCGGACGTTGGTTGATCATCTTGAGCACCATGCGGTCGAGTTGAGGCGGGATGTGCTGGTTGAAACGAGACGGCGGGTAGAGGGTTTTCTCCTCATGCGAGAACGGGAACGTCTCGGTGAGCACGTAATAGAACAGCACGCCGAGGTTGTAGATGTCGGTACGCGCATCAAACGGGCTCATCGTCATCAATTCCGGTGCAAAAAACTGCAACGACTCCGACGGTCCTGACGCGTTGTACAGCGACAAGGGTTGGTCGGTCAGCATCGTCATCAACTTGACACTTCCGTCCGGCAAGACCCAGACGTGCTCCGGGACGAGCGCCCCGTGCCACATCGTGCGGCTGTGCAACTGTGCAACCGCGTCACAGACTTTTTTGAAAACCTCGATCATCCCGGTCAAGGATTCTCCGTCCAAGTAGTGCAACAACGGGCGGGAACCAAACGGCGCTTCATACACGACCGAGCTCCCGTCGGGCCCGCTGTAAACGTCTACGATCTTCAGCATCGGCAAATCCGGGTCCTGTTGGAACAGATCTGCACGCAATTGTATCTGCTCATGACCGATAAACGAGACCAAGTGTGCAGGAAGTCTCAAGATCTGCACGGGACGTCCCGTCTCCTCGTCAAATCCGCGGTACAAATCTCCGAAATAACTGCTGCCGGAGAGCTTGTCGACGACGGTGTAACGAGACTCTGCAACTGTGGCCTTCCGCTCTGTCATGAAAATCACATCCATTCTCCGATACAGTCTATCTATCTTAATCTTAACACAAAGATTAATAAAAGTCATATAGCAGGAATGATATCTTACACATCGCGTTCCGAATCGCGCGACTTTTTCGATTGGCAACCTCTCATTTTCATCAACTGTACGATTTTGGACACAAGTTACCAAAAAATCAAGTGTACGGTTTTTTCATTCGACATGGTAAAATGGTTGAGTACAGATAGGAAGGAGTGTGAGCAATGAGTTTTCGTGGTATCATCATCGTCCTCAGCCTGTTCGTTCTGGGCGTTGCATTCAGCGGCTTCGCTGCCTACTCGGAGACCGTCGTTCATCCGAAGGAAGAAGTAACGATCGACGGCAAGAAACTTGCCGCTCAAAACTGCGCATCTTGCCACGGCAAGGACCTCACCGGCAGCGTCGGTCCGAACCTGCATGAACGCGGCGCACTGCTGACCGAAGAAACCATCGCGCAAGTCATCCATGATGGCGTCAACGGCAAAATGCCTCCGATGGGTGGCGGCGGCCTCAAGTCCGACAAAGAGGTCGAAGCTGTTGCAAAATACATCGCTTCCCTCAGCGAAGCGAAGTAAGTGTACCACCATACGCACAGGGAAAAAGGATTCCTGCAAACCTCGTTTGCAAGAATCCTTTTTTTATTGTCCTGCTTCATGGGAAAAGAGACGATCCGCGGGGGATCGCCTCTTTTCTTCGGGTATGTTGGTTTGTAGAGTCGAGTACGTAGCGACGGCTTACAATATTTTGTGGAAAAGCCTCCCGACCCCGATTTTATGTATGGGGTTCTGTCTCTATGGGCGGTGGGTATTAATATGTCCCAATCGAGTTTGATCAGTTACTTAATCCCCCGCTCCATTTCTTATTCTAGACGGAATGTACCCAAAAGTAAATAGGTAATTCGCATGGGCATAAACAAAAAAGCCACCCGTTTCGACAACAGGTGGCTTTTTCTCCTAGGACAGTTGTCCCTCTTGTGTTACACACGTTGGTAGAAAAATGTATCGTACGTCGTAAAGCGGAACGACTGCGGGTTGAAGATCTGCTCCGTAGAGCCGACAAACAACACGCCGCCCGGCTTCAAGGCGTTCGAAAACTTCGTATACAGCAAGTCTTTGGCCTGTTCGGTGAAGTAGATGATCACGTTGCGGCATACAATCAGGTCGAAGTCGTTGTCAAACGGCTCTTCCAACAAGTTGTGGCGCTTGAACGTCACGCATTTCTTGACCTCATCTGAGATGGCGTACTGTTGGTTGTCAAGAGGCTTGAAATACTTGTTGACATAGGCCGGGGGTACAAATTGCAACGATCGTTGGTGGTAGACACCCTTCTTGGCGCGGGTGATCGCCCCTTCGTCGATGTCGCTTGCCATGACTTTGATGTCGTGGAAGGGCAGGAACTGGTTCAAGATCATGACCAGCGTGTACGGTTCTTCACCGGTTGAGCAGGCGGCACTCCACACTTTGATCTTCTTCTGTTTCTTCAGTACGTCCGGGATGAGGCGTTTCTCCACGACTTCCCAGCGGTTCGGATTGCGGAAAAACTCCGAGACGTTGATCGTCATACGGTCGAGGAATTCGTGGAACAAGTTCTGATCTTTCTGCAGGGCTTCAAAATAGGACTTGAAATCCTTGAACCCTTGCTTGTCCCGCAACGCAGTCAGGCGTCGCTGCATCTGCGGCCGTTTGTATTTCGTGAGGTCGATGTTCGTGTATTTGTAGATGTTCTCCATAAAGAGATCGAAATCGTCCAGCACAGCCATTCATTTTCCCCCTTGCTCTTCCAACAGGCGTCATCGACCAATTTATTCGCCCTGTTTGTCGAATTTCCTGCTTAGGAGCTGATCATGACATGAAAATAGGTCTTGCACTGAGCGGCGGCACCCTGCGCGGAGCCGCCCACATCGGCGTGCTGGACGTTTTGCACGAAGCGGGCATCAAGCCGGACATGATCGCAGGGTCCAGCGCCGGCTCGATCATCGCGTCTCTGTACGCCCACGGGCTGTCTCCACACACCCTGCAGATGATCGCGACCTCCTTCCCCGGCCGCAAGCTCGTCGACTGGTCCACGAACGCTTGGGGGGCGTTGCGCTTTGTCGGCGTCCTGCCTCTCTATCTCTTCGGTTGGTACAAAGACCTCGCGCGCCTCGTGCCCAACGGCTTCATCCGCGGCACCAATTTTGAACGCTATCTCAGCCAGCTCTACACGCTCGCCCCGACGCACAAACCAATCCCCCTGCTCGTCACGACCGTCGATCTCTACACCACCGAAGCGGTCGTGTTCACCGACGGCTATCTCCCCCGCTCCGAATACGCCGTGTCCTCGACCGTGTTCCATGAGATGAAGTCCGACCCCCAGTTCAAGGCGGCCTGTGTGCGTGCCTCCTGCTCGATGCCGGGCGTCTTCACACCGCGCAAGATCAACGACCGCATCTTGATCGACGGCGCGATTCGCACGAACATCCCCGCCGATCTGCTGTTTCAGGCCGGCTGTGACCGCGTGATCGTCGTCGACCTGCTGCGCTCCGAGATGAGTCACGGCACGGTGCGGACTTTTTTCGACGTGTTCATGCGCAGTTGGGACATTCTCGTGTCGGAGTTGACGGCGATGCAACTGCAAGATGACAAATTGTTTGCAATCTCTCCCGCCATCACGGACGTGGGCTGGACGTCGTTTGACAAGATCGAATACTGCATCCAAGCCGGACGGGATGCCACACGCGAGGCGTTGCCGAAACTGCGGGAGTATTTGCAGAGCTAAGACCCCTGTAGGCAAAAAAAGCCTGTACCCGCAGTGTGCGGATACAGGCTCTTTTCTCAAGCATGGTGGATTAGATCCACTTGTTGATCGCTTTGTCGTAGGAGAGGGTTTCGCCGCCGAACCACAGGCCGATTTCGCGCTCTGCGTTTTCCGGGGAGTCGGAACCGTGGATGATGTTCATGCCAACGGAGATCGCGTAGTCGTTGCGGATGGTGCCCGGAGCAGCGCTTGCCGGGTTGGTAGCGCCCATCATCGCACGAGCGGTTGCGATGACGCCTTCGCCTTCCCATACCATGCCAAATACCGGGGAGGAAGTGATGAAACCGGTCAGTTCGCCGAAGAACGGCTTGTCGGAGAGCTCAGCGTAGTGGGACTTCGCGAGTTCTTCGGAAACTTGGATCAGTTTCGCGTTGAGAAGTTTGAAGCCTTTTTTCTCGAAACGGGAAACGATTTCACCGATGAGACCGCGTTGTACGCCGTCCGGTTTTACCATGAGGAAAGTTCTTTCAACTGCCATTGGGTTAAACACTCCTTCGTTATGTATCACTTTGTGCTTGTCGCTGTGACAATCCTTGTCCATTTTACCAAGGGAGCCCTCCAGAAGCAAGTCACGCACTGTAAAAAAACGCGACCACCCTTAGTGGTCGCGTTCGTTGATAAAGTGTGCAATCGCCGTCAACTGGCGGGTTGCTTCGATCTTCGGGAGCAACTCCAACGCTTCCAGACACTTTTCCATGTAGCGATCTGCCATCCGATGGGCGTATTCCAACCCGCCGGACGCACGCACGATGGAGATCGATTCCAGGGCTTGGGCCTCCGTCATGTCGCGGTGGATGTTCGCACGCAACACGTCGCGCTCCGGCGCGTGTTGCAACGCGTACAGCACCGGCAACGTCAAGTTGCCTTGGCGCAGGTCGTTGCCGACCGGTTTGCCGAGCTTCTTGGACGTAGCGGTCAAGTCGAGGATGTCGTCGATGATCTGGAACGCCATTCCGGCGTAATAGCCGAACCGCTCCAGTGCATGAACGGTCTCCCGCTTGCAGTCCGCCACCATCGCCCCGAGGGTTGTGGAAACGGACAGCAGGAGCGCCGTCTTGCGCTTGATGCGGCGCAAGTACGTGCGCAAGTTCTGATCCACGTTGTAGAAATCGCGAATCTGTTCAATCTCGCCTTCACACATGCTGACAATCGACTTCGAAAGCAGTTGATGGACTTGTACGTTTGGCAGTTCCGACAACAAGACCAGAGATCGGGCGAAAATGAAATCGCCCGCGTACATCGCCATCCGGTTGCCCCACTCGGATTTCACGGTCGGGTTCCCGCGCCGCAACGCAGCATCGTCGATGACATCATCGTGAACGAGGGACGCCATATGAATCAACTCGAGCGCGGCTGCGACCTTCGCCAGTCGATCGACATCATAATTCCCAAATTTGCCGGCGAGAAGCACAAAAATGGGTCGAATGCGCTTCCCCCCTGCTTTCAGCAGATGGGTGGAAGCTTTTTTGAGGTTGCGCTGCGACGTGTGAACCTCATCGTGCAACCGACGCTCCACCACGTCAATATCCGATTTGAGCGAAAAATAGATGTCCATCAACTTCATCAAAAATCCACCTTAGAAAACGTTCAGAATGTTGTACTGCGTATCACGTTGCGCGGCCACTCGACCTGCGTCTTGGATGACGTCGATCAGTTGCTTCGTGTTCATGCGGTTGTGAGCACCGGCTGCCGACACGACGTTCTCTTCGAGCATCGTCGAACCCATGTCGTTGCAACCGTATTCCAACGCCAACTGCCCGATCTTCGGACCCATCGTGACCCAGGAGGCTTGGAAGTTCTTGATGTTGTCGATCAGTATCCGCGAGATCGCGGTGTTCTTGAGGTACTCCACCGCCGTGGCACGGGTGCCCTTGAGCGCCGTGTTGTCCGGCTGGTAGGTCCACGAGATGAACGCCGTGAACTTCCCGGTTTTGTCTTGCTGGTCACGAACGCGCAGGAAGTGCATGATGCGCTCTTCGTAGGTTTCCCCGAAGCCGATGACCATCGTCGCGGTGGTGTTCATGCCGATTCGCTGTGCGACATCGTGAACGTCCATCCACTTCGTCCAAGACTCTTTGAGCTTCGAGATGCGCAGACGGGTACGGTCGTCGAGAATCTCGGCGCCGCCGCCCGGCAGCGAGTCCAGACCCGCCGCTTGCAATTCGCGCATGACTTGCTCAAGCGACAGCCCGTTCGAAACTTCAACCATCTTCCAGATCTCGGCAGCCGAGAACGAGTGCATGGTGATCTTCGGGAACTTTTGCTTGATCTTGCGCAGCAAGTCGGTGTAGTACGTGAACGGCAGACCCGGATGGGTGCCGCCCTGCATCAGCACTTCGGTGCCGCCCAAGTCAACCAGCTCTTGGATCTTGTCAAAAATCACTTCGTCCGACAGCAAGTACGCATCCGGAGACTTCTCTCCGCGATAGAACGCGCAGAAGCGGCAATACGTATCACAGACGTTGGTGTAGTTGATGTTGCGGTTGATGACGAACGTCGCCATATTCTCCGGGTTGTGCTTCTTGCGAATCTCGTTCGCAACCCACCCGAGTTTGACCAGATCATGGCTGTCGTACAACACCAGACCGTCTTCCAAGGTCAGACGTTCGCCTTGCAACGCTTTATCCAACACTTCATCCAACTTCGTGGTTTTCGTGTTTACAAAACTCATGATTCGTCACCCCACAATTCAAGCTTGACCGGTTTGGCCAAGAGTCCATGACGGTAGGCTGCGTCAAAGTACGCATTGGCACCCACCGCCAACTCATCATCCAAATCGTGTATTAACTTGCCAAAGTAATCGCGCCAGAAATCCTTCGTCTGGCCCATCATTTCAATCGCAGCCTCAATCACCGACTCCATGTCGGCGGTTCCCTTGCGCTTGCCTTCCAAGAACAACTTCTGGATGGCGCGCGCTTTGTCCGGGTGTTCCTTCACCAAACGCTTCGGAACGGCACACACCGCAAACGTCATCGAATGTCCGGTGCGGTTGTGCCATTCCTCTCCGAGATCGTACATGTACAACCCGTGATCAAGCACCGACTCACGCAACGCATGGTCGGCGATCAGCAACGCCGCATCTGCGCTTTTTAACATCTCGTGCAGATGAGGTTCCTCCGTGACATAGTTCACGTCCTGCACGCCGATTTCCCCGAGTAAGATGCGCAACAGATTCACACTCGACGCCGAGTGTGAAGTCAGCGACACCGTACTCCCGCTCAATTCCTCAAGCGGCCGCTTGCTGAACAGAAAAATCGAACCGACGGGACCCCGCGATGACACGGAAAGACCGCGCAACGCGACGAAGTCATCCGCCAACTGCGCGTAGGCAAACGAGGAAACCAACCCCGCATCAATCGTACCGTCTGCCAACCAAGCATTCAGCTCAGAAGGCGCGCCCGGCAAAAACGTATGATGAGGGGAACTGCGGTCGATGAAATGGCAGATCGGAAGCGCATTGGTGAACTTGATCTGCCCGATGCGCAGGAGGTCGGTGCCGATCTCGCCCATATTAGAGCACCGTCAGTTCTTCGACGTCGTTTTGCGAGTTGATCTCAACCGACGTATCCGGGAACTCCGTGTTCACAACGTTGTACAGGGTGTCGCGCTCGACCGGTTGACGGCCCGCTTCACGGATCAATTTGACCAGATCGAGCTTGGTCATGCCTTGCGAGTTTTTGGAACCGGCTGCATGGTAGATTTTTTCCTCCACCACGTTGCCGTCGAGATCGTCCGCACCGTACCAGAGCGCGGTCTGTGCAACGGCATCCCCGACTTGCATCCAATAGGTCTTGATATGGTCGATGTTGTCGAGGAACAGGCGTGCCACTGCGACAACACGCAGATCGTCAAAGCCGGTCGACCAGCCCAGATGCGGGTACTTCTCGATCAGGACGGTGTTGTCCGGGTGCCAAGAGAGCGGGATGAACGTTTGGAACCCGCCGGTACGATCTTGCAGATCGCGCAGACGCATCATATGGTCCACACGGTCTTCGGTGCTCTCCACATGGTTGTAGAGCATCGTGCAGTTCGTGCGCAACCCGCGGTTGTGAACGTACTCATGCACTTCCAACCAGCGTTCCGCCGTGGTCTTGTGGTCGCAGATGATCGAGCGCGGCTCCTCGGCAAAAATCTCCGCGCCACCGCCCGGCATGGAGTCAAGACCTGCATCGATCAAACGGTCAAGCACTTCCCCGACGCTCAATTTGTTCACGCGGGTGAAATGGTCGATCTCAACGCCGGTGAACGCTTTCACGTGCAGTTCCGGGCGTTTTTGCTTGACCAAACGCAGGATGTTTTCATAATAATCCAGCTTGAGCGACGGGTTGTTCCCACCGACGATGTGTACCTCGGTCGCATCCGGGGTAATCATGTCGATGCGATGCTCGATTTCCTCGATCGTCATCGTGTACGCGTTCGGGTCCTTCATACGGACGCCGAATGCGCAGAAGTCGCACAGAGTCTGGCAGATGTTCGTCGGGTTGATGTGACGGTTGGTGTTGAAGAAGGTTTTATCTCCGTGTTTCTTCTCACGCACAAAGTTCGCCATGTATCCGAGCGACGCCAGGTCGTTCGAATTCATGAGGCGCACCCCGTCGTCAAACGTCAGTCGTTCTTCGCGTTGTACTTTGGCCCAGATGTCGGCCAATGGGTGGTTCGCACCGATGATTTCCATAAAAACCTCTCTCCTCCCCCAACTTACTCCTGCTCGCGATCGCCCCAACGGCGGAACAGCGAATGCTCAACGTGCAAAGCGTCCAGCGCTTTGCCGACCACGAAATCGATCAAGTCTTCCATCGTCTGCGGACGGTGGTAGAACCCCGGCATCGCCGGAACGATTCGGGCGCCGGCTTCGGCGCAGGCGAGCATATTTTTCAGATGGATTTTGTTAAAAGGCGTCTCGCGCGGCACGAGGATCAACGGTCGACCCTCTTTGAGATGCGTATCGGCCGCCCGTTCCAACAGATTGTCGGACGCCCCGCTCGCAATCGCCGACAACGTGCCCATCGAGCACGGGATGACGATCATCCCTTCGGTCAAATGCGAGCCGCTGGCAATCGGCGCTCCGTAGTCGCGCGGCGCATGGACGTGCAGATCCGCCGACTCCGGTATGTCAAACCAGTTCGGAATCGACTCCCGATCCCCGTGCGGGACAGGCCAGCCCATCTCCAAGTTAAACACTTGGTAGACGGCGTCTGTCAGCACGAGGTGGACGCGGTGCGCGTCGTTTTTGCAAAGTTCTTGCACGAGGCGAATCGCATAGACCGCCCCCGACGCACCCGTCATCCCGACGACATATTCCTTTTTAGATGCCAAATCTATTCTTGCTCTTGGGGCTTGCGTCCGATGTGCAGAGCGCAGATCCCGCCGAAGAAGTTCGTCACTTGCACGTCCACAAGACCGACGTCTTCGAAGATTTTTTTCAAAGCTTGCTGATCCGGAAAGTTGGTCAGCGATTCAGGCAACCACGAATAGGAAATGCCATCTCGGGATGCCAAGTTGCCAATCATTGGCAAAATCTTGTAAAAATAGAAAAAGTACAAAGCCCGGAAAGGTTTCCAGACCGGCTTGTTCAACTCCAGCGAAACGACGAGACCGCCCGGCTTGACCACGCGCTTCATCTCGGCGAGAACCGTGCGGACATCCGGCACGTTGCGCAACGCAAACCCGTTGGTCGCGAAATGGAACGTGTCGTCCTCATAGGGCAAGTCCATCGCGTTGCCGTGAATCATCGAAGTTTGCTTCTGCACGCCCGCCGCTTCGATCTTCGGATACGAATAGCGCAGCATCTCCT
This sequence comes from Tumebacillus amylolyticus, assembly GCF_016722965.1. Classification (NCBI taxonomy): domain Bacteria; kingdom Bacillati; phylum Bacillota; class Bacilli; order Caryophanales; family Alicyclobacillaceae; genus Tumebacillus; species Tumebacillus amylolyticus. Next base: position 415,786 of record NZ_JAEQNB010000004.1, on the reverse strand, counting down.
GCGAAAAGTCGAGACCTACTACCTTGCCCGTCGGTCCGACCGCTTGCGCCAAAGAAACCGCCCAGTCGCCGGTGCCCGAACAGACATCGATGGCAGACTGGCCGGGTTGGACGTTCATTTTTTGCATGGTGACTTTGCGCCAGCGCTTATGGAACCCGCCGGAAAGCACGGAGTTCATCAAGTCATAACGCTTGGCGATATGTTCAAACACGTAATGGACTTTCTCTTCCTTGCTTTGAAAGTTTGCTTTATCCATAGTTGCTGCGCTCCTTACGCTTCCTCGCCGAGGCGTCGTGCGATCGGTTGAACTTCCGTGAGTTGGTCGAACACCACGCGCAACTCCTCCAAGAGTTCGGGCGTATCGGCCAACAAAACTGCGTGTTCCACCGTCCCGATCTCATCCTCTGCTTGCTGGAAGAGAGTTGAAGATGTGCCATATTTCACATGGAGGGACACGAGTTTGTTGTGGTCCTGCACTTTGCCCGCGACCAGTTGCTTCCACCATTTGCGTTCCTCGCCGCTTGCTTGTTGCCAGAGCGTCAAGTTCGCCAACGTGCGGGTGACCGGCAGCTTCGGTGCTTGCTGCCACGCTTTCGACAGAATCGTGGCACGAACCAAATGAGTGACGATATCCTCCCAATGTGCAAGGCCTCCCACGAACGTTCTGCGCAGCGTGTGCAGCAGAGCTCCGTGAATCGTCTCTTGCAACTCCATCCAACGGCCCGGCGTCATCGTGAAGTCGAGCTTGTCACGCTCGAGTTCTGCCTTGGCCTCATTGATCGCCTGAATGGCCTGTGCGAACGTGCCGACCAAATCGACCCGCCCCGCATCCGCCAACAGACGGTAGTATTTACTCGAATAGAAAACCCCTGCCAACACGCCGAGTTGACGGTAGCGCTCGTCCTCGCGGGCCGAGTACTCCTCAATCTCATCATGAACGGCCAACCCGTGATAGATCAGCATCAGCGTCGCGACGATCGCATCGCGCTCCGCGACAGACAGAGAGGTCGCACGCGCCATAGCCGTTGCGAGGATCAACTGCAACGACTCAAGAACCGGCGCTTGCATCCAACGCGACAGATAGGGGTGTTCCATCTCCTGATAGATCTTCGTCCGGACTTCCCGTTCTGTTTCAAGTTGCAGATCGGTTCTATGTTGTACTTGCACCATTTCCAACTCCTACTAGGACGGACTCCCACACATAGAAAAAACGACACATCTGTAGCAAAACTGTTTCGTCGGAATTAGTATAACATTACACTCCCATCCTGCACCACCTAAAATAATTCTTCCTTATTTTCTTTGGGTTTTTCGGGTGGTTAGAACCGCCTAGATCATCTAAAACAGTTTTTTCTAAGTAGGTTATGTTAGCGTTCATGTTAGCATTCCCTGTTTGGTTAGCAATTACGTTAGCATTTTTGTTCGCAAAAATCTCTCAAGAAAAGCCCGTCTGATTGGTGCGGGCACAAAGGTCATCCGGCAGCGGGTGGCCTTTTCAATTTTCCAGTGCTCACAAAGAAAAATTCGGATTCTCGATCAAGAGAATTAGAGAAAGCCACCCATCAAATTTACTGGGTGGCTATTCTACGCAATTCAAACCTCCGGCTGCCAGCCAAACAGAACGCCGCGGAACGTCGCGATCCGCAAGTTCCCCTTCTCCGTCTGCTTCAGGAACTGCACGCGGCAGCACAAGCGCAAACCACCTTGCTCCACATCTCTGTGGTCAGTGGGTTTTCTAGTTCAGAGATCATTAGAAAATAGGACACATAACTTGACACGGTCTTGTCGTTTCAAAAAGCATTACCTTTGTTCCAAAATATCGTCATTTTTTTCGTAATACCTTAATTTTTCCTTGTTATTACGGTATATTTTTCGGTATTATAGAAACTAGAAAGGTGTGGTATTTCCGTGGAAAACTCGTTTGAACTATTAAAAATAATTGAATTCTCCTTGAAGCTTGACAACCAAAAAGTAATTGGATATTCAAGATTACTTGTTGATAAGCTATCGAAAAATGGTAATGAGAAACTCGCAAATAAAATAATACAACTTCTTGAATCCAATACTCCAGGTGTTTTGATGCATGCGAGTACCGCGTCCACAAAGTTACCGTTTGATCAAGAGTCTCGCCTACAGCTTGGGGAAATCATTTTGCCCGATGAGATTAATGAAACCATCGTTTTAAATGTTTCTGTTCAAGAATACGTTGATAGGTTCATAACGCTCTACCAGAAAAGGGATAAACTAATTGTGGAAGGCATTACTCCCCCCAACACCATGCTATTGTATGGAGCTCCTGGTTGCGGAAAGACCCTTCTGGCTAAAAATTTATCAAAGGCATTAGGACTCCCGATAGTGATCGCAAGACTTGATAGTTTGATTTCCTCATTCTTAGGTAATACAGCTAAAAATATTCGAAACTATTTTGAGTATGCAAAAAATAATCAATGTATCCTTTTCTTCGATGAATTTGATGCAGTTGCTAAACATCGGGATGATGCTAATGAATTAGGTGAGCTAAAAAGAGTTGTAAATAGTCTTCTGCAAAATATCGACTCTTTAGATAACGGAAGCATTCTTGTTGCGGCTACAAACCATGAAGGACTTCTTGATCCTGCGATTTGGCGCAGGTTTTCACTTAAAATACACATGGAGAAACCGGACTACCGTTCTAGGTACACAATTATTTCTGAAACACTCAAAGAACTAAATGAAAAAGAAGTCAATTTACTAGCATCGATATTTAGAGAACTTTCAGGTGCTGCGATAAAAGAAATCTGTATTAATGCTAGAAGAGAAGCTATAATTAATGATAGGGAAATAAAATCAGCCTCTGAAGTTACTGAATTCTTCTTTAGCACGGTGTACTCATTAGATACACTAGCACGTAGAAAAGATCTGTCGAACTACAATTTAGAGGATAGGGTAGATTTCCTGAGAAATTTAGATCCAAAAATTTTTACTTACTCAGTTATTGCGGAATTGACTGGTTCATCCAAGGCGACGGTTTACAGAATCTGCAACAATAAGGAGCAGTGATATGAATGAACGAATTTTTGATAAAGCACATCAGTTTACGTCCTGAGGATATTAAAAGTAATCAAGGTAACGGAGGCCCAGCTAAGGTATTTGGTGAAGTTACTCGAGATCTCCGTGAGGCTTTTGCAGGTAAAGTTAGTGATATTCGTTCGCGTTTCGAGCAGCGATTTGCGGCAAATCCTAACGTACCTTCGGTTGCAAAAGTCAGACTGAAACAAGAGGCGATTGCAAAGTCTCATCGCCCTACTAGTTTGTTTAGCACAAGTACATGCCCGATTATAGGGGTTGGGAAATCAGATGAACTTTTAGTTGAAGTTACTCGTGACGGGTTGAATGCACTGAGCAGAAAAATACTTTCATCCGATGCGAAAATTACGAAAGCTAATATCTCTACTCTCCAAGATTTTCAGGCCTATGATTTATTTGATGTACTTAGTAACGAGGTTTATAAACGGATAAGGGAACTTAGGAAGAAGTATATAAAGCTAAGAGTATTCGATTTTTTAAACCACAACACAAACCTGGACAGTTACACCGCCTTAATCAACAGAATTTCGAATTTCAGCGGTGAGTTTCATAGCAAAATACAGTACGCAAAAAATTTGGATATTTTAAAGGTGAGTTTTCCAAATCTTGATGTACTTGAAGAGTTCGCTGATTTTGGAGCGCTTCGCTCGCTATCTTATTTCCAAACGCTTAGTGTGACTAATGTCCAATCCACACAACTCGATACTGCCTCAACCTCCCAAATGATTTTCCCTGTCTTTTGGCCGGACACACAAAAAGAGTATCCCTACGTTGGTGTTATTGACACTGGAATCTCTCAATCTGATAAATTGGCTCCATGGGTTGATAAAACTGAAGAATACGTTATTCCGAGTGAAAAAAATTGTTCACACGGCAGTTTCGTTGGCGGAATTATAGCGTACGGTGATAAATTGGACGGTACCGATTCACCATACGATGGCGTAAAAATAGTTGATATCTCTGTAATACCGAATTCCGATCCTAGCTATGGTGATGTCGGCTTCCTTGAAGAAGAAAACCTTGTCCTCATTCTTCAAGAGGTAGTCCCTAAGTATAGTGACAGGGTAAAAGTTTGGAATATGTCATTAGGTTTCAAAGACGCCTTCTGTGAAGAGCAGTCCTATAGTGACTTAGCAGTGAGTTTTGATCAACTTCAGGACGAGAATAATGTAATTTTTGTAGTTTCTACAGGAAACTACGAAGTACTACCTCACCGAAATTGGCCACCAAATCAGCAGGATGTGTACAAGGACAGGATCACTGCCCCTGCAGACTCTCTACGTGCAATCACCGTCGGGTCGATCTCCCATCTTGACACTAATATGACTGCAAATTTTGAACCCTCTCCCTTTACACGCATTGGCTTTGGTCCGAATTACACTATAAAACCAGATCTTGTTGATTTTGGAGGAACTTATAAAAAGCACCCTGTACCCCGCGTTATTCCGGTGGGCATAAACTCATTTGACGAAAACGGTATTTTAACTCAAGATGTTGGTACAAGTTTCTCGACTCCAAAAGTTGCTGCTTTGTTGGCTAAACTGTTCCATTACCTTGATTCGGAACCAAGTAGTAATCTAGCAAAGGCTCTGCTAATTCATTCAGCAACAGACCCAAAGACTGGATCCCGTCCTGAAGGTGAATACCGCAAGTATGTTGGTTTTGGTAAACCCGCATCCATTGAGAAGATTTTGACTGGTTCGGCTTCATCTTCCACATTAATTTTTGAAGGAACTATCTATCCAACCACTCATATAGATATTTCCGACTTTCCTTTCCCTGATTGCTTAATCGAAAATGGTAAATGCACAGGGGAAATCACTATGACATTGGTATATAATCCTCGCCTGGACGCAAGGTATGATTTCGAGTACTGTAGAACTAACATCGAAGTGAGTTTCGGTACTGAGAAGCCAAAAGGATTTAAGAGCGAAGTGCCAATAGAAAAAAGCGGAATCCTTGAGAAAGAACTCGTTGAAAACGGGTACAAGTGGTCACCTATTAAGGTCTATTCACGGAAGTTTTCAAAGGGTATTGATTCGAACCAGTGGAAACTCAGACTATCTTTGCAATCAAGAAGTGAAGAGGTACCCCAACCTCAAGATTTTGCATTAATTATAACAATTCGAGATCCCAAAGGAGAGAAGCCGGTTTACAACGATATTTCTAAGCAATTGACCCAAAGATTCATTTATAGAGACATAACAACCACAGTTCGACTAAGAAACGAGGGATAACTAATAAGACCCTAGCCATTAGGCAGGGGTCTTTTTTGTATTAATATTCTCTATGCAGAAGGGAAATTAATCGTAGTAAAAGAACAATTACATTGAATGCGATCCATAAGGAGAGATGTACAATTGAATATCAAGCATTTGTATTATGGCCGTGACCTAGTATTCCCTAGGAACATTGCTGGAAAGATAGTATTAAAAAAACTCACAAAAAAAGACCTGCAAGCTTTCAATTCCATCGAGTTAGTGGAGAAGTTCCGTTCTGAATTGAAAAAATTCAACCGAAGCACACTTACAAATTACCTTAGGGTACTAGAAGCAGATTATGAAGACTGGTCAACTTTCAATGCTGGTGTTGTACAAATGGGTAACTCCATGGCATTGGCTTTTACTGTGATCTTCATCGGCTTGATGTTCAAGTGGATGCAAGATTCAACTCCGCACAACATGGATCCTAACGTAACATTCCCAGCTATTTTGATTGCGGGACAGTTCATTATGGGCTTAGCTGGTATCGTCATTATAGTTCTAGGTGGTATCACTCACCAAAAAGTTTCATTCAAAAAATCTAAGGGAAAGCTTTTGATTAAGTTGATCGAAGAAATTCTCGAGAGCGATTATGACGAAGCTTCAAATGACAAGTCTTTGGCTGAGGCAGAAGTTGCCGCTACATCAGTGGCCCATAGAGATTAGATGTAATAAAGACCCCAGCCACTAGGCTGGGGTCTTTTCCTTCTGCACGAGATCATCCAGCAACGCCTTGATCGCTTGCAGATCGACGTGCTCCTTCGCTTCATTTGCCGCAAACGTCACAGTCGAGATCACGCGCTCCAGCTCCGCGATCGTGATGCGGTGCCCCGTCTTCTTCTCGATGTAGTCGACGAACTGTTCACGCAGCTCTTCCGGGAGTTCACCGACTTCGAGTTTAAGGTAGGCAATGGCATGCACCACAGTCTCCTGAATGTGAGCCCAGCGTTCGGTGAAGGTGATGTCCGGTGCGACGGCTGCCTGAGCTTCGTGGATCGCGGTCTGCGCGTCCGGGTTGGTCTTGCTGTGATTGATCGTCTTCACCACCCAGTAAGCGAACGGCGCGACGGCGGTCGCAAAGCCCAGCACAGAGGCGATGTAGGTGTGCAAATCGTTGGTCGTCATTTGGATCATCCTTTCGTTTGTGGCCGCCAGCACGGATGCCAGCGGCGCGAGATGAGGTTGATTTGGAGCGAGGTGCTACAGCAGAGTCCGGAGCGCATCGGCGGCAACGTGGTAGCAGTCCCGGATGTCTTGGTCGTATGCGGCTTTCCAGTGGTCGCCCAAGATCGAATTGGCGACGAGGTCCGCAGAGGCTTTGTCGGGTTTGCCCAGATCATCCGTAATCGGCATTTGCAACGCCCGACGAAGAGAGTTGGCGGCGTAGTTGTACGCGATGTCTACGGCGTCGCTGGCGGTCTTGGTGAGCATGCCAAGTTCGTTGATCACCGTCTGGACAGCAGCAGCGTTCAGGGGCATCTTCTGCGCCGGTGCGGCTGCCTCCGGGAACGAGACACCGTAGAAGGTACAGATCGCGCTGGCGATCAGCGGCGCGAACTCGTCGATGTGCGTCTGAATCTTACTCAGGTCGTCGGTGTCGATGAAGCCGATCTCAACGAGCATCGCGTCCATATCGGTACCGACGATCACGCGCCACCCTTCCCCGTTGTGACCGCCGTCGCGCACTGCCTGTCCGTGCGTACCGCAGACGGTCGAGACGTTCGTGATGATCCCCTTCGCCAACGGAGCAATCGGGCCGCCGTTGCCATTGGCATAAATCTCAGCACCGTGCCCGCCGCCGGCGTTGACATGAATCGAGAGGAACACATCAACCTTGGCCGCGTTCGCGATTCGGCAGCGCTCGTTCAAGTCGGCGTTGACTTCCGTCTTACCGCCCGGAGCTGAGTCAGTCTCGCGGGTCATAATGACGCCAAAGCCAACTCGCCGGAGCAAGTCGCGGAGTTGAAGCCCGATGTGCAGGGTGATGTCTTTCTCGCGAGCGTCGCCGTGTACCGCGCCCGGATCGTAACCTCCGTGGCCGGGGTCGAGGCAAATCAATTTGGTCATGAAAATCATCCTCCTTGGAAATAAGTAAGGCCCAGCGTCTCACTCGCTAGGCCCGTTCGTTCAGTCGGTCTTCAATTCGGTTGATATCGTGGCGCATCTCTGACACTGCGGAGCTGATTTCTCCAAGTACTTTTTGGTATCCGTCGTTGTGCGCCATCAGTTTATCCTCGCGCTCCTCGTTACGTTTTGTCGTGCGCATGAACAACCACACGAAAAGGACGCAGAAAATCCCTTGCCCAATAGCAAATTTGATGATCTCTTGCTCCACCCTTACCCCTCCCTACGCCGCCTTTTGTGGTTCTACTTTTACTACCCCTTGCTCTTTTGCCAGATCACCGGGTGTCACCAGCCACGGCGAGCACGACAGTCGCAACGCCCGCGCCACCAACTCACTGCAGAACCACTTGCGCGGATCTTCTTCCGGGCCTGCAATGGCTCGTCCGGTCAGCCGCTGAAGTGCGATCGCCACAACAGCTCCATAGTCGTATTTCCTCTTGCGTTGGCTGAGACAAAAATAGACCGCCAGTTGGCGATCCTCGTCTGTGGCTCCGGCCACGCGGTATACGTCATAACAGTCCAGATCCGCGAGCGGTCGTTGCATCACCAGCTGCCTTACGTCGACGTCCACGATCATGTCTCGCCCGATATACATGGCAGCGTGTGTGTACTCGCTCTTTGTCAGTTTGGCGATCGTGGTCGAGATCAGCAAGCGGAACCACTCTCGCCGTCGGCGGTGCAATTCTTTGCCACGCACGAGCAGGATGTCTCCGGGCTCTAAAAGCTCCTCCATAAACTCCCTCCTTCCCTCTTGCCAGCGTATCACAGGTCAAATCAAGCGCCCTGCCCGTTTCCTGCCTCCCACTGGATTGCAAGCACCTCCTCCTCGCTCGTCGCCGCCTCAACCGAAGCCTTGATCGCCCAGTATCGGGCGATGAGTTTGTTTTTGTGGTCGAGCCCATCACGGCACAATGTCACGAACTGCTCGCGGGTGTGCGGCAACGGTCCGACATCTGTGGTCTTCCAGATCGTTTCGACAATTGTCGGATCGGCGTTCATAACCGAAAGCATGCCCGTGAGATTCGACTGAGCTTCCGCGTCAAAATCGTAGGAGTGGGGTTCGCCGAGTGCGGAGGACCGGAAGCCCGCGAGGATTCCGGTATTGCACGCGGCATTCAGTTCCGCAATCTTCGCACCCTTGATGTCTTCCAACGACGGCGGGGGTGGCGGCGTAGTGACCGGGATCAGAACAACTGCGCCGGCCTCCGTCACAGTCCGTTCGAAAGCAACTCCGTTCTCGTCCGGCTCTCTCGTTGCCGGATTGAGGTACACGATTTCCAAGTTTTTCGCCCTCCTTTACGCTTCCCAACCGAATTTAGCGAAACAGTTATACGACGAACTGGCGCTGTATACTTCGATCAAAAGCGACTGTTTAAACTGGATATCAAGAGGGACATACGGGCGAGAGGTCGAGTTGTACTGAAAGACACCATCTGGCGCGAGGTATGCCCCTGAATTAGAACTATCCCCGGAAACGTATGCATCGTTGATCACAACAACTCCGTCGATCGTGATCCGGACTCGCATGTAATTGTATTGGGATGTACTTCCGTACAGGAAAGCCAATCGACCTGCGCCGCTAATGCTCAGGGCGGTCACGTAACTGGTCGATGTCGTATTGAATGTCCCCGAGCGAAATCCGCGCGGTTGCTTCACCGAAGTTCCGAAGGCGCTCATTTATGCCACCTCCATGACTGCAACTGTGCAAACTCCGGTTGAGTACCCGTATATCGTCGCGGTGTTTGCTGGGTTCTGATCGAGAGTGAACAACTCTCCCGGGTAAATGGGCCAACCCGTGGTATCTAAGACCCCAGAGCCTCCCACGTAAAGCACCGCACCTCCGAGCGGCGACACATTCCGAATCATGATCGTTTTACGATTCGCGAGGTCACTGGCACCAACACGCAAGGCAACAGCAGCGGCGCTTGCCACTATGCCGATCTGCTTAGTCGATGGCGTTGCCGTCATCACTTGCGGGGAAGGTGTGGACGTGATCTGCGTCTTCTGGGTGCCGTTGGTCAACGCAGAGTACACATTTGACATGGTCGTTCCGAGCGATACCAGCGACGAATAGATGCTCGACAACCAACCGAATTTACCGGAGCCGCCCGATTGCATAACAACGCCCGACGCCGCGGTGCCGGTTGTGTTGTCTTGGTCGAGGGCCATATGTTGCAGACCGCTCGCGTCTACCTTGTTGGGGCGGAACGTCGGTGTCCCCGCGTAGTCGGAGCCGAGAGGGACCATGCTTCCTCCTGCAACTATTACTACTTCTGACATGTTCACACGCTCCTTTAAGAGAAGGTTGGAGTTGTCCCAGAGAACAAACCGTTTGTGCCATAGTTGATTGTTACCGCGCGAGAATGAGCGCCCGCAGTTGTAGTGATCTTCGTAGGCAAGCCATTCGTTCCGTAAGTGATGGCGCTAGTTGCGACCGTTGCGTTTCCGCTTGTCGGATCAGTCACGGTAACGGTGGTTGGCAGTCCGTTCGTGCCGTTTGTCACCGCCGTAGAGCGCGTATCAGAACTCAACTCATACGCGGCGTCAATTCGCACGTTCCGATTGCTAATCCCGGCCGGAAGAGCGCCGAAATCCGATGGTGCCGGCAACTGACCCGTCGGAATAAGCCCGTCGCCGTCAAGGGTAGCAACTCCATCCGCGGCCCCGCGCTGAGACTCCGGAATCGCCCCGACTTGTTCCGCAGTGACGCCGTGAGGGTTGTTGTTGTCATTCATATGGGTGTTCGCCGCCACCAGCGTTGTCGGCGGTGCGTCGAACCAGTTCGTGGTGCCGGTGATCGCCTTGATCCGGTTGACTATCCATGAAAGCCAATTCGTCAGCGATCCAGTCAGTCCAGACGGAGATTTGGACGGGTCAGCAGTACGATTCCCGATGATCGTATCAGTGGCTGAGCTTGCCGCCGTCGCTTGGTTTGCAGTTTGTTGAGCTGAATTCGCAGCTTGTGCGTTCGCGAAAAGCTGAGCATCGATTTTGTCCATGTTGCCATTCTGGATTTCGATATCGTAGTTGTCGTTCTGGCCGGGCTTGGTCAGCCCGTAGTTAGACGTGTTCGTCGCCATACTTCACCGCCTTCCTAAGGTGTTGGGAGTTGAGTTCGAAGCTGATCATGGGTCATCGACTTCATCTGGGCATGCGTGAATGATCGAAGCTCGCGATGTTGGGTGTAGATGAACGACCACTTGAGTTGCAAGTGCGCCGGGATGAAGCGAGTCATCAGCGTTTGCAGATCGCCAAGGTTTGGAGGCACACCACGAAAATCGTTGAACTGAATGGTCACCGTGTAGCCTGAGAAGTCTTCGAGGATTCGTGTGGAATATCCGTAAGACTTCAGCACGTTCGTGATCGATGCCGGAGTCGCACCAAGACCGCCCCGAGACATCGCCATGACATTGTTCCGGCGTGCTACTTCGTTGGACTGGTCTACCAGCTTGATTGCAAATTCTGCTTCATAAATCGGCAGGGCCCACGTTGCTGAGTCGATGAAAAGCTGCTTCTGTCCGTCGAGGATCGCGCCATCCAAGTCATCGACCTGCAATGCGATCGATTGGTAGATCCCCTTCATATTTCGCATCGAGTCGTTCAGGAACGATCGGGGGAGCATTCGTTTGATCTGATCGAAGAAACTCATAGGATGTCCTCCTATGCCACGGCCAAAGCGCCGACCGTAGCCATCTCCGTACTTTCTAATTGGATGTTTGAAACCGGAGACAACAAAGTGAAGTCCAGAACTCCCGGCACAGCCATAGCTGCTTGATATATGCCGGCCACACGGATGACGCCGCCAATCGGTATAGAGCCAAGATAATTTGTGATGGCTTGCTTAACGGAAATATCGAGCGCGTCTATGGTGTAGCCCGTCGAAGCAGTAACGGTCGCTGCGATGTCGATGGAATGTGCTACAGGTTTGAGCACGAGTACGTCTGCTCCCACTGGGCGTTTTGTCTCGATGTGATCGGTCACTGTCTGTACAAGCTCGTCAGACGGAATCGATCCATCAGACACCACGACGTCGACCGTTCCGGGCCCACGATTCAGCGGAAGCGGGATTGCGTGGACAACGCCTTGTACTTCCATTGCCCAAACCAAGTAATCTGCCGCAGTGCCTCCGTTTTGCGGGTTCCGTATGACAAACAAGTATCTCGCCCGGAGATCCTCGTCGGACTCCGTATCAACGCCACCAGTCAACCCCCCATCGCCAACTGTTACATTTTGAACGCCCATAACTGTGATCCCAACAACTTGGAGCGGCGTGCCTGCCGCGAGATTCCCTGCCCTCCCAATGGAGATGCACGTGACCGGCGCAACGACACTTGCCCATCCTTGCGGCAGAGGCACGTCTTGCAGAACAACGAACTCAATTTTTCCGTCCATCGTCGCAAGCAACGTCCCCTGCTTGAGAGTTATACCGATCGGCGATGGTGATGATCTCGTGAACAACACCTCGCCAGATGCAGGTGTGCCGATCTTCCGGAATACCCCGCGCTCGTTGCAGCGGCGCTCGAGGAAAGAACCAGATGAGCTGGACACGAAAAACAGCTTTGTCATTTGCTCTAGCATGAACCAGACACCGCGCAGTGCTCGTGCCACCACAGCCATCAACGTGTAAGCAAGTGACCCAGGCTGAACATCCGTGATGTTCGTGTTGGTTTGCAGAGCGGCCAGAAGCTCCGCGAGAATTTGCTGATACGTTTTAAACAAGTACCTTCACCTCCTCCAAACTCCCCGAGCCTCCGCTGCTGTCCCTATATTCCACGCGACAGAACACACTCCGACTCTCCCGGTCCACCGTCACAGACGCACTGGCATCCACTACCCGCGGGTCGGCCATTACGCATGCGCGGGCATCTTGTGCGCATGCCGCCTCAAACCCCTGTGAGGTCGGCTGAGAAAGCCTAGCAAGCATCGGGTTGCCGTAGTTGAGGTCATAGAAAAGCGCCCCGACAGGAGTGCCGAAGCGCCGTTTCAAGTCTGCATTTAAGCTATCCTCACCCGTCGCGAGTCCAAAGTCACCTTGGGTGGTCACGGCAAGATCTCCGTTGGCTTCGGATTGCAGGTCAAACAAAGGATCAGCCATCCAAAATCACCCCCATGATCACCGGCTGATTCATATCACCGTTCATGAAGGCCACTACACACTCTCGTCCCTCCATCTCAGGGTCGAGTGGGATGCAAGACTCAGCAGCACCCGTCTCAAATCCGATCAGGGGAATGATGACCGTTGCGGTGTTCCCCCGTACTGTGGAGAGAATCCCTTTTTGCGGGAAATTTTTGTTCAATTACATCGCCGCCCCCCATGAGGTTTCGGTGTACAGATCATCACGGTACTGCTGGGCCTCGTCCGGGCGAAGGCTGGTCACGTCGAGGTCATTCGTGTATCCCGCCTTACTCAAATGGTGATCCACCCGTTCGACGTAATAGTTTCCGTCGAACCGCCCGCACCCGTGCAGGGCAACCTTCTTCTCGCACCCAATCTCCGGATTCCCGACAGCCCTCCCAATCTTGCCGGTGATCACGTACCTCGACAACTCCGGTAGGAGATTGTTGGCAATCTCCTGCGCCTTCGCCTGTGTCTTGGCCTTAGAAGAGTAGACGATCCGTTCCTTTTCTTGGCCCAGCTCCGCCACCAACTTGTCATCCTTGGCCGACGCCTCGATCAGTTTCTTTTTTACGTAGTGTCGGACCGTGACCTTGTTGTAAAGATCGAGTGCTGAGTCCATGAACTTGATCGAGCCAACATTCGAACGCATGCCCTGACGGTAGTAGTAGTTCGCCACCACTTCGTCGTCGGCAAGGTCACGGGGACCAAAATACCCTACCTTGTCCTTATCCACGTAACAGACGTAGTCTTCCAGATCGGCTGCGGCCTGCAAAAGCTCCCATTCTTTCTTGCGGTCGTAAGCGTCACGTTCAATGATGTCTGACGTCGCGGTGACGCGGGCTTCAAGACCATGCTTTTTGAACAACATCTCCGCCAACTGACTACCCGTGCGCTCTGCATAGGCCGCAGAGAACTGCGTGTCGAGTAGCAAAGAGCTGTAGTCACGCCCTGCGATCCGCACAGTCATTTGGTCAGAGAAATCGGGCTCCACAGCGTCGATCTTCCCCGTGAAGAGGTGAGTGAGTTCAGCCTTAATTACACGATTCGGATCGGTCGAGTAGCCCAACCAAATCCGAACCTCTTGGTTTTTACGGAGCCAGTCGGAGAGCAGCTGGTCATTTCGTAGCGTGAGTTCGAACGTGTCGGCCGCCATGTACAGGGTTAGGGACACGTGCAGGTCGATGATGTCCGGCCAGCGGATCGGCTTGCCGTCGACTTCGACCCATGCGCGTGGTGCTCGCATCTACGAGGCCTCCTTTGCGATGTCCTGCAGTTCTCCGGCGTACTCAGGTGCAGTTGTGGTGGAACTACTTGGAATTGTGATCGCCTGACCCACGGCCAATGCGTATTCGTTGGTAATCCCGTTGGCGTCTGCGATGACATGCCACTTGGAGCCGTCGCCGTATTTGTCCTGAGCGAGATTCCACAGGGTGTCGCCTGACTTAATCGTGTAGGATTGACCGTTCGCAGTTCCAGCGGTGGTACCTGCTAAAGCGGCGGGACCCGTTGTCGCGGTACCAGTGCCGGAAAGGTTGTCGAACTCTTCTTCGGGGAAGCAGATGATTAAGTGCAAGGAGTACGTGACACGGTTGTCCCGCTTCAATTTGGGCTTGTATGACTCCACCCGGACACGCTTCCGAATGGACCCGTAGACAAGATCGTGCTCCGATCCCGTCCACATCAACCGCTCGATCTCCTCAGAAGTCGCCCAAGCATTTTCCCCGTCAAATACGCCGTTGATCTCCAAGGTCTTCTCTCCGAGGCCCATGTCTTGGTACACGGTCGGAGCACCGGCGGGCTTGATTTTCGCGATTTCGCGCCTCATGTCGAAGTCGAGCGAGTCTTTTGGTAACAGCGGGAAGGTGAACCCGCCGATGATCAGATCATGCAACGCCCATCCCTCCTTACTGCCCATACAGCGGCTGTTGTCTCGAAAGATTGCCGCCCCAGTTTCGGCTCTCCCATGCCTTCACGGCCTCCGCGGTGTTTCCGCCGTTGTTGTTGATGGTGGAATGGTCGTTGTAGACCACACTGGACTGCCTCGATGCCAAAGGCGCATTGGAGGTCACGGGAGCTGTTGTGAAGCCGTAGCTCCCTCCCCCTGACGATCCCCATTTGTAGGATGTAGCTGGCGCCGGTTTCCCAACCTCGACCTTACCTTGGGCGTACGCGCCGCTTCCGCCATATCCGTTCCAAATTGAGCCTTTCCCAGTGTTTACACTCCCTAGAATCGATTCAGCATTCGCTTTGATACCTAACAAACTATCAGTTACTTTATCTGCCATCACAGAGCCAGCGATACCCCCGATGATTCCTCCGAGGACACCGCCGATTGCGGTACCGACACCTGGGACAATAGAACCCACAGTCGCACCGAAAGCAGCACCAGCCTCAGCGCCAGCCCAGCCACCGATGATATTCCCTGATGCCTTTGCTCCAGCTTCGACCTTATGTCCTTCCGGTGCAGTCACTACGTCATAAACCCCAATCGCCGCTGTTACAGGCAACATAAACTTCCCACGGTCTAATGCCCCGCTTATAGATTGCTTGCCAGATTGCAATGCCCTAGTGATTCTAGAACTATTTTGGCTAGCTGCCCGTTCGGCTGTTTGAGCTTCTACACCTGCAACTGATGCGGTTTCTCCGATGGTGGTTCTTGCAGTTCTTGTGCCTGTTGTTACGCCTCCGCCATTAGCAGGATTCCCACCTACGTTATCCACCATCTTCCCGTAGACATTTACCACATTCGCGTTGATAGCCTTCGTTGGGATCGTGTCTTCGACGGTTGTTTTGCCGTACTTGTTTTTAAGCGGGCTCACGACTTGCTTATCAACGAGGTCTACAAAGTTTTTTCCGAAATTCATCAAAGGAGAGAGTGCGGACCCAACTCCCCCTAGAGCAAGTTTTGCCGCACCGATTGCGAGAACGAACCCTCCGATCTCACCCGTCCACTTCGCTACTTCTCGCACGGTTTCGCCGTTTGCTTTCACCCATTCTGTTGCAGAAGTGATTGAAGGTTGCAATTCTTTCATCAAGTCCGTTATTCCCGGCAACAAAGCATTCCCGATCTCCGTGGACAGATTCCCGAGATTCGAGAGCAGGATGTGCTTTTGCCCTTCGTAGGAATCGCGGATCGTGTCAATCTGGGTGTGGAGATCCTTTTGGTTTCCGAGAGAGTTGTTCAACTTTGCATACTGTTCCGGGTGCGATGAGATCAGCGCGAAGTCTTGCCCCTGTTCACCGAAGATGTGGTTCATCAGCGCGGCCCATTCTAGTTCACCGCCGGTCAGATCTTGACCCGTCATCTCTTGGGCGTGTTCTTTCATTTTTTGGATTTCATCGTCTGTCATCTCAAGCGTGTACTGAGTCTTTGCCCCCTTGGCAATGAACTCGTCATGCTTCCGGGAAAGGACATCGATCATGTCGGAGTAGTGTTTGATATGGTCTTTGTCCGATAGGAGAGCCGCGCTATCGAACCCGACGATTTTCTTGCCTTTGGCATCATATTGAACCCCAGAGATAAGCCCCGCGTCTTCCATGGCCCCTAGTTGCTTCTGCCCCCCAGGGCTGCCGAGATACTTGAATGGATTGATGCGCTGGGCGTAGTCCTTGATGTGAACGCCCGCCATCGACCCCTCCATGCCGTTGATCGCCGCCATCGCGGAAGCTTGTAGCATGTCGTTCTCGTCCCAGCCGATTTTCTTGACGACAGGCATGCCATATTTGAATGTCTCACCGAGACCTTCGGAGCTGGCATGAGTCGTGTTGATGACGCGGTACATGGAGTCGGAGAACTTGGACAATTTTTTTTCGTCGTTGGTGATCCCGGCATCCTCCGCCATACGAGCAAAGTTGTATGCGGTTCGCCCCGCTGACGATGACTTGCCCATGCCTACCTCGATTTCCGCGAGATAAGTTGCCTCCGGCGTGACCTTGCTCAATTTTTCTTTAGAAATTTGAGCATGAGCGAGCTCTGTGTCGATCCCGAGGATGTCATGTGTGGAGAAAAGCGTTTTGGATGAGAGGTCTTTGGCTTCTTGGTTCAGGTGCGTCATCTCAGGACTATCCTGAGAGAGTCCGTAGACACCGCCGAGCTCAATGTTTTTCATTTGGATCTCGCCGGCCTGTTCGGTCGTTTTGTAGATCCCCGCGAGCATGCCGGTACCAACCGCGACGTCAGACAAGCCGGACATCTTCATGGCTTCCAGTTTTGTGCTGACATCCCCGAGCACCTTGCTGACGTTGGTAAGACCAGTGGACATTGTGCTTAGCCAATTCATGTCGGGCTTCTTGCTTCCGACGTTGCTGATATTGTTCCTGAGTTGCTTCGCTTGCTCCGAGGCTTCCCTCAGACCCCGTGCACCCTCACGACCGATTCCACCGAGTTCAGACGTCATCTTGCGAGCGTCCTGCGCGGCTTCGCGTGCCTCTTTGCTGATGTTACCGATCTCAGAGGACAATGCTTTCGAACTCGCAGATGCCGTCTTGGCTTCCTTGCCCATCGCGTCGAGCTGCGTGTTCACTTCTTTGGAGCCTGTCGTCAGCTCCTTTGCTCGCTTCGCGATGTTTCCGAGTTCAACGGTCGCATTCTTCGCACCGTCGGCGGCCGCCTTGGCTTCCTTGCCCATCTTGCCAAGTTCTTGTTCCGTTTGTTGCAGGATTTTGTTCGCTTGATCTTGAGCGGTGATCTTCAAAGAAATCTGCAAATCCTTACCTGACAAATTCTCACCCCCTTCCCGGTTCAGATTCGCTCAACGCACGTCAAGGCATGCGCTCAGCGAACCGGCAGTCCTCACGACTGCCGCATCTGTTCGTTTTTCCACTCGATGTACTCCACTGCACTACGAGCGTACAGGCGACGCTTCCAATCGGGCATCGCCTCCCATGACTCCGGGCTTATTGCTCCGTTTGAGGCGTCGTTGCAGTAGAAGAAGTCCCGGAGGCCGAGCGACCCAGCAAAAAATCAACGGCCACGTCAACGTCTTCTTCGGTGGACGAGGTGCAAACCTTGCCGAAAACTGCTTTGAAGAAGTCCACGTCAGCCTTCGGCCAGTTGGCCGCGAAGAACTTGTAGGAGTCAGTCGGTTGAACGCCATTGATCGTGGTGATGCACTTCAAAGCGATGTAAGTTCCCACCACTTCATTGCCGGATGCAAGGTTTTCTTCGGTGATCGGGTTCGCTTTCAAGACCTCCATCTTGTCGCCGAGGGTCGGTTCACGGAAGAAAATTTCCTTTCCGGATTTCGGGAGTTTCAGCGGGCCGTACGTGGTTACGTTTTGGTTGTTGGTCATAGTGCATCTGCCTCCTTAAGAGTTTCGATTTTGAATTGGTAATCGCTGTCGACCACGGCTTTGCCGCCTTTCACGGAGACACCTAGCTTCGTAAACATGCAACCTTGCATGCTGTATCTCCCGACAAGCGCCTTTTCCGGAGCATTAAAAGTCGCAGTGATCACGAATCGCGCACTCGTGAAACTGGTTCCCGGACCAATTTCTCTTGTACCGAACATTGACATGAGAAGATTGCCGGCATCAATAAACCCGCGCTTCAAGCCTCCGTCAAGTTCTACGTCGCCATCGAGCCACATCGGTGTACGAGAGCCGACTGGTTGGTATCGTTCGGGATCATGGCTAATGTTAAGACTCACTTCCACAAACTCGCCAACAAGAGCCGGTCCCGCTGCGGTAGTGACCGCAACAACGACGTCAAATCCCTGTGCAGGACGCTTCATCGTGCGTCAACTCCTTCCTACGCCGAAAAACGGCTGATGTTATGGTCGATGTAGTCCGCGGCCGCAGCAGGGCGAATGCTGATCCCGGTGATCACGCGCCGCGCTTGGATCGTTTCCGCGGTGTTGTTGGACTTGTCACAGATCGTCGGACGGAAGTCGAAGATCTCACCCTTGTCTTTGTAATCCCGGAGGATCATGTCGATCTGATCACGGAGCGGTTGGAACATCCCCTTCTCCGTGATCGGCTGAGATTTCGCCCACTTGGTTCGAGCGGCTACGTCCATTTCAACTTTGTCGAAGATGCGACGGTAGCAGGTCTGGGACCAGTCGTTTTGTGTGGCCGGATCGGCATACGAGAAAGTGGTCAGTCCGTTGGAGATCACGATTTCGGACGACATGATGTCCTGGGCGAACGGCGAGATCCTCGCCATCGTCAGGGCAATAAGGTCTGCGTCATCTGCATCCATCGGAATGACTCGCTCCAACGCCGCGATCCCTTGCACTTTTTGCGAAGACGGCGAGATATGCGCCGCGAGTGCCGCCAAGACTCCAGCGTAATAACCATCAGGGGCTACCGTCTTGGTGGTGTCCTCAACGGGGTAAACCCACGGGTAGGCCATGATCGCCCGTCCGCTGTTGTACGTCTGGGCCGCAATCGTTTGGCTGGGGGTTGCCGCCTTTTTCGCATTCAGTACGGCGACACGGAGACCCCGCTGGACGTTCATCTGCTCGCAGTGTTGAATCAGCGCTTGGTTGATCGCATTGGACGTCTGTTGAGCGCAGAGCACAACGTTGACGTTGACCGTCTCCAGCACCTTCAAACCAGTGCGAACTCCATTGGTGTCCACCGAACCGATGTAGTCAGCATCGGCAGTCGTCGCACCGTCATCACCGCCGCTGAGCGGGGTGTCATCGAGCGGGGCCGGAATGTCGTTTGCTCCGGCCGCTTTCGTCAGCGTGACGTAGGAAGAGGGAATGCCGAGGGTGTCAAGGTCGAGTCCCGTGAAGGTCTCCTGCGGCAAGCGCTTGTAGCTGACGACGAGGTCAAAAGTCCCCGGAGTCGAGCCGGCAGTAATCTTCACGCTGACGTTGTTGCCATCCGTGCCCTTCGTGAGCGCGGAGACGTTGATGGACGCCTTCGGGGTGCTCTGCCCGTCGAGCAGGTCGAGCGACGCCGTCTTAGCCGCAGCAGAGGCGACACGCACGATGACGATTTTCTCCGGGCGGGGGTCTTGGTTGAACGCTCCTCGTGCGGATTTGAATCCGGTCAGGTTCATCGCATCGTCACCAAATTGGCGCTTGACGTCATACACGTTGTAGCAGGTAATCGGCGTGTTGATCGGACCCTTTGAGAAGGTCCCGACGATACCGATCACGCCGAGCGAAACGCCCGCCGAAGTGTTCAGCTCCGGCGGCATCTCGCTTACGCCCACGCGGGGCACGATGTATTGCTGGTTGGACATCAGGTGGTCCCTCCTTCGTCTTCATAGTTGATTTCTCCGACCTCGTCACCAAGATCGAGGAGGAGTTCCCGCAGGATCGGCGCCGGCGGACCCTGACGACGGCGTGGAGCAAAGAAGACGGATTCTGCAGCAACGACGGCATAGTGCAATCGCTCCGTCTTCTCCAATTCGTTCGTCTCATACACGACTTCCACAACATCTGTGCTACAGACGGTACCGCCGAGGGTTGAGTTTTCCAGCAAGGCAAAGCGCACTTCGTCTGCGAGGGCTCTCACCATCTCCTCCCCACGAATGGGGTTAAGATCTCTGAGGTACACCAGCACTTCCACTGGGATGGTAGCTTCGTCTTGTTCGTTGTCGTACTCCTTGAATCGCACCGTTCCGCATGCCACGGAGATCGTCGGACGTTCACCCGGAACCATTCCTTTGAACTTGTGGAAGTTCTTGATCGCAGACAGTCCGTTTGCGGCTTTGAAAGAATCGATGAGAGCGTTCAGGACTTCCTCTGTCATCCGATCGCTCCTCTCTCCAAGTAATCGACGGCCATCGCCGCGATCACGTCCAAATCATGCTGCTGAAGCACGAGATACGGGCGCGCTGGGATCTTGATCTGAGGGATGTGCGCTTCCTTTCGGAAGATGTACCCGTTCTGAGTCGGGATCAACAAGGCCCGTTTACGTCTTGCTCGTACCGTATGTGCCCCGATCGTGCCGCCGAGTTGGTGAATGCGAGCGTACGGAAGCGAGGAACCAATTTCGACAGAGTGATTCGTCACTTCGCCAAGAATAATTTTTTGTTTCAAAGCGCCAGACCGTTGCAGAATCAGGTTGCCACACATTTTTGTGACCGCTTGGCTTTCCAATTTCGCTTTTGTCGCCGGAGTCTTGGCGTTTTGGTGCTTTTTAGTCCGTCTCGCTTGCTGAACGGCATGCTCCTCATACGACATCATCGTTTTTACGCTTCGAGGCTTCCATCGTGACGGCCGCCCCTGCGCCTCGAAGTTCTGATGAACAGAGCGAATCATAACGGTGCCGATCCCGCCCATGAGAGGGCGAAGATTTTGAGTGTGTTCGCGCAGGGACGCAAGTGCTTCCACTACCCGCTTATCGTCAACGATGATCTGAAATCCGTCGCTCATAATCAATCACATCCCCTCTACCATCGACCCCGCGTCGCAGCATCGAACGCCCCCAACCGATTTTGCAAGGGACTGGGGTTAGGAGTCGTCGTGTAGATACGCCTCCGTTGCTCCGGTACCTCCGGGGCGTGTTTTTTCACGCCCGGAAGTCCGTCCAGAGTCTGATGCTCGATGACGTGGTCCAGATCTGCCTCCGCTCGACGGCGATAGTTCGTAGCAAGCGGTACATCTTCCCGGTACATAATTTCAGAGAAATGGTTCTCCAAAACAAAGGAGGCCGCCAAGTCCGAGCAAATGGACATGATGACCTCCGGGATCGGAGCAACGAGCGGCACCACGTAGTGCGGCCGCAGTCGCTCGTTGATATGAATTTGTGCTTTGCGGATGAAGCCCGACAGGTAGTCAGGATCAAACGTTTCCGGATCTTCCTTGATCGGTTTGAAGAGACCTGCGACGTCGTCCGGCGTGCAGTAGGTAACAGTGGTCATCAGGTTGCATCTGCCGACGGGTTGTTGCTGTTTTGAATCAACGACGCGGTAGTCTTCGCTTTACCACGTACCAGCCATCGCGGATGGTGGAATCGCGGCAATCCATTCTCCCCTACCGTCACATCAATGTAAGGCACTTTCTCAGCCGTTTTGTCTTCGATCAACGAGAACTTACCCGGTTGCGGGCTTTCAAGGCCACCGTTTTGCACCGCGAGCGTCGAGCAGAAGTCCCCGAATTTCTCGTCGCCTTCTGCCAAGACGATGAAAGAGTCATGCGGGATGAACGGGACGAAAATCCCCGCTTCATTCTCGTATCCCTGGGTGTATACCTCAAAATCGAGTTGAGGGAACATTTTGTTCAGGATGGTAGGAATATTTGCCGCGGTCAAGGAAGCCGCATCGTTACTTCTTTTCAGAAGATCACGAAGCACCGTATTTTTCGCAAGATCCGATGCTACCCCACGGTTCATCCAAAACTTCTTCCCTTCTGCTCCAGAACCGTCAAAGATGCCTTGAATGGTATCAATGACATCAATGATGTCGAGTTTCGGATCGGTAAAGTCGATATCCAAGTAATTTTTCTCAGGGATGTCGTATACGACTTCAAACTTGACGTTCTTGTTTTCCGCTTTGATGACCCCTTTGACCAAGGAGTCCCAACGGAGGGCTTCCTTGAGCGAGTTAAGCCGAATGTTGAGCTCGTTTGCACGACGGATGACACGGTTGTAACCGGCACGTTGGTTAAACGTCCCTTCCATCCGGGCATTCAGCAACTCGTCTTCGTCGATCGTATACGTATCCCCCCAGTAGGCTGTGGCATATTTACGTACCGTATTGCTAGTGAGTTTTGCTTGGTTGAATTGCCCACCAAGACGACGCGGACCTGCGATACCTTGGACGGCGTTGATGACATCGACCTGAATTTCGTTAACGAACTCCCCTTGGTCCGGGAGGATTTCCATCCCCCGGTACTTGGACGGATTCGTAGCCGTGTTCCGTACAACGTGCGTCACGTCGGCAGTAGTCGGGAAAGAAAGGGTAACAGCTGCACTCATGCTCATAATTGAAAAATCCCCCTTTTTTAAATGACGACCAGTTGTTCGGGCTGGCCGGAGATGGTCTTACCTGCCGGGATAACACGTGCGTTCAAATCACGACGGGCGACAGAGTCGAGGCCGATCAGGCAAGATCCGATGAACACACCTTTGACGTAGGCGGTACAACCCTTCCACTTGTCGCTGTCCGGCACAGTATCAGCAAGCACAACGACAGCCGTTTCGCAACCATCACCGAGGTAGAGGAGATCACCTGTTTCTACATCCTCCGTAAGAGCGGTCGTGAAACTGACGAGATCCCCTGCGATTCCCGTGATCGGTCCGAGGTCTTGCACAGAAGATCCGTCAGGTTTGGATGAATAAAGACGAAGATCCTTGTTTGCCGGATACATCAACCAACCAAACTTGCCGGACTCCCCGGGTGCAAGAGTCACGCTCTTTTCTCCCGCGACACCACTCACAACGGATGCGCGGGTCACGGGACGCAGGAGTTCGTCGACCGAAGAACAACCAAGGATAGTGCCAGAATACAAACCACCGGTGTACGGTGCGAGGGTAAAGCCAAGGCGATGATGCGGGTGCTCGTTGACGGCGCAGATTTTACGATCTTCGAAAACAACTTCCCCTTGAAAACCAGGGACAAACGGATTGAATTCCATGAGAGATTTCCTCCTTCTACTGAACGAATTTTCCATCTACCAAGCGGTAGCCGAGATCGATCATGGCTTGCTCAGCTAACTTCCGGCTTTCCTCAGCCGTCTTTTGGTCATCAGTCGGCGGGTGACCACCGGCACCCAACTGCGCCATTTTGATGCGTGCGGACTCCGGGAACGCGTCGAGCATGCCGTATACCTCTGCGGTGCGCGCGGTGAAGTCGTTGTCAGCCAGCTTGATCACGCCCGCCTCTTTCCCGTCTTCTCCCAGCAAGATCTTGCGGGCGTTGTCGATGTACGCCGGCGGGATGCCAGCGGCAACGTAATCGCTCAGCTTCTTGTTGATCTCCGCAACGCGTTGGCCGGATTGCGCTTGGAGCGCGTTTGCATTTGCCTCATCGATCTGCGCTTGCATGTCGGCAAGTTTCTTTTGGAAGTCATCTTGCCCCGCGGGGTTCGGCACGGCCGCTGCGGGAGCCGGAGCGGGTTGCGGCGTCGGTGCGGGAGCAGCTGGCGTCGGCTCCGGCTTTTGCCCGCCGCTAAACAACGCGGCGATGCCGTCAGAAAGTTTTTTCAGCAAGCCGTTGGTTTGTTTTGTCTCTTCGAGCAGTTGGTCGACTTTTTCCATGTTGGTGGATACCTCCTTGAAGTTGAGATAGACGGTGTCCGGCGGATCGGACAGCATGATGTTCTCCGGAAGACCCGTCAAAAAAGGCTCATTCGTGAGGGCGATTGCTTCGAGCACCGCGCCTTTCGATGAGCCGTCGATCTTGCTTTTGTAGTTGTCTTGGTATTCCGGGCTGGCATAGCGGTACTTCTGGGTTTTGATCAGTTCGACGACACTGCCGTCGGTCGGTTCGGCCAGAGCAAAGAGGACGTCGCCCTCCTGGACCAACCCGTCGATCCACGCTTCCGCGGGTGCTCCACCGAACGTGGGGGCGTTCCCTTTGTCATGGGCGATGCGAATAAAAGCGCGGCGACCAATGGTGCCTTCCGTGAAGTTTCGTTTCATCTCATCGAGTTTCTGCTGGTTGATGTCGATCACCCCATACTGCGGGTGTTGCCAACGCCCGATCTTGGCTGCGGGAATTTTGAGCGGCATGCGCTTGATCACCCCTCTTTGTGAAATTACGCAATTGTAGCTCCTACGATGGAAATCGCACTGTTGGCTTGCATACGCATGTTCTCATCGTAGGTTTTGAGGAGATATTCGATCTTACTTTGCAACCCATCGGTATTTACAATTACCTCTCGAGCACCTGTCGGCAACTCCACGATGGTCACGAGATGTGTGTACTTGTATCCCGCCGCCACCATGTCGTCGCGAGTTTGCTCAAGCAAACGTCGAATTTGATTTGCAGCCATACATTTCATCCTTTCTTTTATCCCGTCTTCCACCCCTTCGGCAACGCCGTCACACCGCCCCAGTCCAATCGCTCAGGAGTGACCTCTTTCGGTTCGTATCGGCTGTACAGCGGCATCAAGACGCTTCTGCAACGTCCATGAAGCGGTGGGGTGTTCTGCCCGAGGCGCGGGTCATCCATCGCCATGACGAGCCCGTGACGGCTACTGCACACCTGCGAAGTGCGGGAGTCCATGATGGCGCTGAACTGCACGTAGTCCACGCTGTTCTCCTTGTAGGAGACGAGGCGAGCGCGGTTGTAGGCGTAGGTCGTTTCCGTTGTGGTGATCAGAGACGCCCGGCTCTCGTTGAACTTGCGGATCTTCGCGATCTCCTCTTCGACCTTCGGACGTGGTGTGCCAGCGAGGTACGAGATGCAAAGTTTCTTCACCGCGGCAACGATATCGGCTTCGACAACTCCGGCCAGCGTAAGAGCGCGGTCTTTCAAGATGGCAATTGCCTGCTGCGGGGTGAAATCTTCACCAGTTCCGAAGTCGATCGTCGGCAGATCAGCGAGCTTCACCTTCATACGACGCCGCTTCTCCAAGCATTCGGCGGTTCCATGCGCTTGCCCGACGTGGAAGACATCGATGAAGTGCGATCGTAAAATCCCCGACAATTCACCAGCATGCGGAAGGTGCCAACGAAGGATCTCCTGTTCTGATGAGCCCAGCGGTAGGTTCGCGAACACCTGCCGAATCCATTTGTCAAAGCGAACAAGCAGTTTCTTTTCCACACCATTAAGGTATTTGGCGATGAACTTCTCTGCCTTTCTCACGCCGTCTCCTTGGTGGCTGGCGGTTTCTGCTGGTCAGGATCAACGTCTTCCTCGTCACGAAGGTAATGTCCGTACCTCGCCGTGATTTCCGTCTGCTTCGACTCCATGTCCTCCGGCTTTGTGAGCGGGAAGCCTAGTTTTGTCTGGACGTGGTGTAGGTGCTCCTCCTGTTCTGGGTTCAGGTAGCCACTGTTCGTCATCGCCTCAAATACGTTCGCCAATTTGTCCTTGTCGTCGTTCGAGATCTCTCGCTCAGGGAACGTTCCGTAGTTTTTCTGCGGCCCGAAGTTCATCTCGATCAACGGACGAATGAGCTGCTCGATCAGAACGTCGACCAGTTGCCGGAAGATCGCGTCCAGCATCATCGTGAAGATGTCGAAGTGCGATTGGCCAAGTGCGTAGGAACCCGATCTCTGGCCCTCGTCAAACAGGAGAGAAGGACAGAGAACGGAGCGGAACAGCATCTTGTTCGTATAGGTGACCGCTCGCTCGAACGCATCGCCAAGCCCAGCGCCAGCCCCGTGGAACTTCACGTCTGTCTTTTGCTCATCTGTACCGGCTTCCATTGCCAAACCCGTACCATTCTGGAGGTTGGCAAGCACCCGGCTCATGTACTCGACGTTCGAAATGTAGTTGGGCTCATCGATTGTTCCGGGATTATCAGGATCGCGGATCTCTCCGCTTGGCACCATCGCGGCGACCAACGGCGTGCCGTACTTGTCCAAAGCGTTGACCCACATCTTGAGGATCGGGTCTTTCAGCAGCCAGTTCTTCCGCCCGCGTTTGAGTTGAGAACGACCGTAAGGATTCCCGAACCCACCGATGCCGTGGGTGAAGATGAGGCTCTTGTTCTTCGGTATCTTGACGTGTTGCCCGTCAAACCATCGCCATTGGGTGATCGGTTCGTCTGCAAGCTCGCCGGTCTGACGGTCGAGGTTGAACATGACGGTTCGCGGGTGGTATGTGACCAGTTTATCGATCACGATACGATCGCCGGACGCTTTCCAAACGATTTCTGTGCCGCTGTACCCCGCCCAGATTGCTGTCAGGATATCGGAGCAGGCTTGGTTCAGTGATCCCTTCATCCCTTCCATGCAGTCGTTGACGAACTGCTGGATCTTCGGGTCGGATTCGTTGGTATATCGGTCGAGCTTGTTGAGAACAGCGAGGATCATGAAGTCGATCGCCGCTGCGACCGTCTCGTCGGTCTCGTACATACGTTCGAAGTCTGCAACAAGGGCGCCGTCTGGGTTGGCTATCGCATTGTCGAACAGGAAGAACGTCGTCCAGAGCTGGTTCCCGATCTGGCCGACAACTTTGCTGGGAGCTACCAAGGTTTCACCTCCTCTCTATTAGAGTTTGATGCTGGACGCCACTGATTTACCAACGACGCGACCATGAACCGATGCCCTTTTCTTTCCGAACAGCGTGTACACGACGTAACGGAGGGCGTCGAGCGCGTGGTCGAACTTCTTCACAGGCTTGTCCTCACCACGTTCCGCCGCTTTCACGTCCCAGATGTAGGAGCCGAACTCCCGGAGCAGGTTCTTGCAACTCTCCGCGACGAAAAGAAGTTTCTCCGTCAGCCACACCTGCACAGATGAGATGCCGGGGAGCACGTCGTTATCGGCGTTGATGATCCGACGAACACCTTTCTTCTCCAACTCCGTTCGAAGCCACTTACCTGCGGGGTCAATCAGGATGTTTGAGATGTTGAGCCCCACGGTGAACGCGAGGAAGTCCGCCGCGTACTCCGACGGGGCTTTCCCTTTGGATGGGGCCTCTTCGTCATCCGAGTCCTTCTTGCTGACCGCCTTCGATTCGTGGTAATACTCCCGGATCACGTACAGTTTTCCGCGAAGCTCCCCAATCAGGAGATAGACCGTCGCGTTCGTCTGGCCCGCGTCGACGCCGATGTGGTAACGCTCGAAGCGATTCGGCAGCGCACCGTCGGCGATCTTGTGGATCTCATCGTCGAACATATCGTAGACGACGCCTTCCGCAACCACCCACAGCCCCAGAATGTACCGCTTGTAGAAGACGGGGCTACCCTTGTACAGGTTCTCGTACCGCTGGATCGTCGCTTTGTCGAGTGACAGGTTGTCGTGCATCGTGAAGTGCAGATGCAGAGCATTCTTCTCCCGGAGCTTGTCAAGCCAGCTGACTTTGAACCAGTGATACGGACCTGCCGGGTTGCAATTGAACCAGAACTTTGCGCCGGTCACGGAGCACCGCGCCGTCGCTTGGTTGACGAAAGACTCCGGCATGAGGGCGACTTCGTCGAAGAACATCCCCGCAAGAGTGATCCCTTGAATCAGGTCTTGTGAGCTCTCGTCCTTCCCGCCGAAGATGTAGAACGTGTTGGTCCTGCGATTCTTGGTGACAACGAGTTGGTTGTCAGCACGTCGATCGACGACTTTATACCCACGGCCGCGAAGAATTCGCTTCAAAGGCGTGATCACGTTCCGGCGCAGGGCACCAATCGTCTTTCCGGCAAGACCGAAGTTCATATCGTGGAAGCAGGACATCGCCCAATCGACGTAGGAGAACGACATGCAAACGGTCTTCCCTGCCCGAACGGACCCGTCGCAGATGATCGCGTCTCGATCACATACCGGGCTTTCAGGCGTCCACCATGACAACACGAGTTGTTGCTTCTGTGAAAGAGTCAGCCATTTAAACGGAGCTGGCTTTTTCTTGCGGCTCTTCTTGGACGCATCCCTCAGGGTCCGCGCACGATCAAGCCGCTTTTGGAAGGCTTCGGGGTTTTGGTATAGATTGGCGCGGCGGAGCACTCGCTCGTCATGCTGTTCGGCGACGTGGATTTCTGCAGCGGAGATCATGATTCCTCAGTCCACCCTTCCCAAGCGGACGATGCGTTAGAGCCACCAGCCTCGTCGAACCCGTCTCCTTCTGTTTCATCGTCGTCGGGGTCTTCCTTGCGTGTTTCCTTGTAAATGTCGAAGTCGAGGCGCGCTTCTGCCAGTTCGACTTGCTTGCGTGCCAGTTCCAATTTCTCACGGTCCATCGCAAGCTTTTCCTCCTGGGCAAGGAGATCGGCAAGAGTCTTGGCGGCCTTGATCTTCTTGTCCTGCACCCGGGTCAGAGCTTCCTCGATCGCGAGGATGTCATCGATGGCGCGCATCTCCGTCTCCTCGATCTGGGTGACGGCCATGACCTCACGCTTGACGACGACCGTGCTCGTTTCACCTGTGCGGTCGTTGTGGACCTGCTGCGGCTCCTTGACCTGCATGCGCTCTTGCAAAACACGACGTTGCTTGTCGTTCAGGCCCGACTTCCGCGCCTCGATGTCACGCATCATACGGAACTCGCGAAACTCCAACAGGCCGATCTCTCGCCGGACTGATTCGACCGGGTCGGTATCGACCTTTTCAAGCATCGCTTTTTCGTTGTCGTTGAGTGCATCCATCCAGATCGCGGCGAACTCACCCGTGCGATAGGCGTTCTGGTTTCGATGTGGAGCACCGCCCCCAGAGTTCCCCGCCGCAAACTTGTTCCCTCGAGGAGCCCCATTTCCACCCTTGTTCCCTCTGGCGTTGTCGTTGCCTTTTGGCGCACCATGCGGCTTTTTCTTCGGCGGGGCATTCGGCTGCTGATTGGTTACGTGACTATTCGCACCATTGGTTACGTGACCATTGGCGAGAGCGTCCCAATCGATGCCTTTCTTCTTGTCTTCCCGCTTCCACTTGCGGATCTGCGCATCGGAAACACCCAACTTTTCACCGATGTCCTTTAGCATCATCTGCACCTTGGAATCGACGAACATCTGCCGGGCTTGTTCCCACTTTGGTGAACGTTCGCGCGCCATGCTACACCATCACCACCTCCCTGTAAATAAATAAACAAGTCAAACCCTACCCAAAATTCACTATAGAATGAAATTAGGTTAGAGTATATAATTCGTGTATTAACGAAGAAAAAGGAGCACGAGTGAATGCCATCGCAATCGTTTCAATTCTTCCGTGATAAAAACATTCAAGATGTGCAGCGTATTCTTGATACCCATTCTGCGATGTCCGGGCGAGGGCGCAACGCACTTGATCATCTAACTCGAAGCGCGATCCTGATCTTAGCTGGGTCCTGGGAAATTTACCTCGAAGACGTGATCTCCGAATCTGCTGCCTTTTTAGTCAATCACCTCCATTCTCCAAGATTGCTCCCCACTGAGGTCCAGAAAAAGCTGAGTTCCTACGTGAAATCTGGAAAAGATAGTCATCTAAAACCCCTTGAGTTAGCCGGAAATGGTTGGCGAGACGTTTATCTAGAAATGGTAGAAAAAGAAGTTTCAGCTGTGAATACTCCAAAGAGTCACGTAATCAATCCGCTTTTTGAAGGACTACTTGGAGCGAATGAATTACTAAATGCATGGGGTGACCCGAAGGCAATTGATGATTTTGTTTCCTACCGTGGTGAAATAGCTCATCGTGTGAGATCAGAGGATTATGTTAAAGTGACTGAGGTGCGTGGCTATCTCGATTTGATTTTTGAAGCAGCACGTCTAACCGACAATTATCTTTCTGACTTCACGAAAGATACTTTAAATCATCGAGCTTGGAGACGAGTTACCGGATAGAGCCCAAACTTTTGGGCTCTTTTTTTGTTTTACAACTCACTGACTACACCCCAGCCTGAGCAGCCGAATCGATCAGTCGGTGAACAGCATTCAGCAGCGGGTGCAAGATGTGCTCCGTGCCGAACGTCTCCCGCGCATCGTCGACGGAAGCAAGCACGTCGGCCAATACATCGAGTTGATCCGGGTCGAGTTGGAGGTCTTCCCATGCGGCCATCTGGTGCTGGGCGTTCCCCGCGAGGTCGAATACCAGAAGGGAATCAAAGATCAGCGGACGGAGGTCCTTGCGATCTGCGTAGATCACGCCGACGAGGTTAAGCAGTTGTTGGAACATCTCGACGTTCTGGATGTCGATCCCGATCCGACCGAAGCGAGTCGAGAGCGTTGCAGAACTGGGGCGATCCCCAACCGGCGCACCACGACGCTGATTTTGGGTTTGTTGGTCGCTCATACCGGAATCCCCCCTTCTGCCGCTGCCAACCACGGCTCACCTTTCCGTCCGTCGACCACTGCCGACAGAATGCCGCCGACCATCATCAAGACGTGGGCTGCGACAACCGCGAAACCTACTGCTTCCATCTCTACCACCTCGTTTGAGTTAGTGTTTGAATTTCTGTGCCCCTGTCGCCTCCCATGCGGGTGCGTGAGAGGCAGACGTAAGGAACGTGACCGAACGGGACACAGCAAAAATAGACGCCTCCTGAGAGCATACAGGGCGTCATTGGTTTACCTATTTACAGGTCTTGTTGTTGCAGTTTCAGGTCATACTCGACGAGTTTGAGAAAGTCGTCCACCGTGATCTCAATCTGACCGCTTTGCAGATTCTTCACGAATTGTGCGATGGCGGCCCGGATCATCTTGCGGTACTGTTCTGTTGACTCGTCGATCCCCAATTGCTGTTCGGCAAGATGCTTGAGCAGTAGCTGTTCATTTTCTAAAGCTGTTAATTCTTCTTGCATCATGTCATCACCCGTTCTACAATAGTGGACGGGGCAGCGGTGTAGCGAAAATCCACGGCCGTGGTGATCCGCTTCCCCATCCAAGCCGGGTGATGACTCGGCGAACGAACGGAGGGCGTTGACGCGCCCTCCCTTTTTTATACCCGCGCGCGGCGTTTCCTCACCGGCGGCGGCTACGCCGCCATCGAGTTTATGCGCCGCGCTTGAACCATTGACGGTTAACCTGCTCTGCGATCTTTTTCATCATCAGCGGCGGGACGGACATCCCGCACACGTACTGCGGATCTCCTTCAAGGAAGTTGTAGTCCCGTGGGAAGGCCTGCGATCGAATGATGTCCTCGTTGCTGATGTGGTACGGCTCATCGTACCGAACGAAAACAGAGTTGCTCGCGATCGTGTTCAGGACCCGGTGGTCGTGCACGATGATCGTGTTGAAGTTGTTGTTCTTTCCCTCTGTCCGAAGGGCGACATGAGCCATGCTCTTGTCGGCGGGACGACGTTTTAACCAACGCTGGTAGGTTCTGCTTTTCGGATCGATTGGCCGTCCTCTTCCGGAACGAATGTCGCGGTACAAGACCGGCGGCTCACCAAACTTGAGCTGAAGATCCGGGAGTCGCAAATCGTGGCGACGTGCTATGAAGAACACGCGCTCTCGTTTCTGCGGTACCCCCATCGTCGCACCGTTCAGCAAAAACAGTTGCACGATGTACCCGATCTGGGCGAACGACTCAACGACTTCTTTGACGTAGCCTTTGGCATTCCCCAGGATCATCCCCTTCACATTCTCTGCGATGACCACTTTTGGCCGGAGCATGTCGGCGACGTCGATGAAGTGGAAGAAGAGATCGTCGAGCCGCTGTTTGGCTTGACCTTCTCGGAACCGCGCTTCGACTCCCCACTTCTTTTCTCGGGAGCCCGCCGTTGAGAACACGCTGCAGGGCGGCGAACCGTCCAAGATGTCAAGTTGGAACAGCTCCGGCGGCAATTCCTGCTTTGGGATCTTGCGGAACTCTTGGATCGGCATTTGGAAAGGGAACCGCGGGTTGTGGTTGGCTTTGTAGATGGCCATCATCTGCGGATCGATCTCCACGTTCCCGATTACTTCGTACCCAGCCAATTTGTACCCCATCGTAGAGCCGCCCCCGCACGAGAAACAGGAGAAGACGCGGCGTCCGATCTTGGTCACGTTGTGCAGGTCACGCAACGACCAATCCCATTCAGGCATCCTCGTTCCCCTCCTCGGCGGCGGTGGCCGCCTCTGGTTCCTTTGGATTGAAGCAGAAACCACAGCGTGGGCACTCCGCTTCGAAATTCTCGTCGGAGAACGATCCCAGATTGATCTCCGCGCTTTCGAAGTCACCAACAGTTTCGTCATCTTCCGGGCGGAAGTCTTTTAACAGGCCGTCCAGTTCCTTGTCATCGAAACCCGTCAGGTCGAGATCCGCGCCGGCGACTTCGAGTTCATGGAGTAGCTCGGACAATTTGTTCTCGTCCCAATCACCAGAAATCTTGTTGAGCGCGAGGTTGAGTTGACGCTCTTGCACATCGTCGAGGTCGACCACGGAGACGTCGAGCTCCGTGGCCCCGGCGGCCAGCAGCACCTTGAACCGCTGATGTCCGCCGACGAGGTTGCCGGTGCGCTGGTTCCAAATGAGCGGGTCGACGTACCCGAACTCTTCAATGGAGCGACGGAGCTTCTCGAATTCCGCGTCTCCCGGTTGCAAATCGATGCGCGGATTGTACGGGGACGGGTTGATGTCCGTGACCGGGACTGTACGGATGTTCAATTTGTGCATGTAGGTGTTCCCCCCTCGGTATCAGTGAAATCAAAAACGTCCACCTAGCCGATGGACGTTTGTCATTTCGCTATTAAATGTTTTATCGAGATGTACGGTCAACACGTCTAATGAGGTTTTTGTACACTACTTCAACTCTCGAAATCTGCTCATCCAATAACGATCTTACATTCAAAAATCGATTATACATCTCGTCTATTTCTTGATAAACAATCTCTCGATTAGATTCTATTTTTAGTATTTCTGCCGATTTATTTGTTACTTCACTCACCAGCGAAGGGTTCTGGTGATCTTGGTCAAATCTCATCATCCTTAGTAAAATCTCGTCAACCTTTGCTTGGATACCCACTGTGTCTGTATTGAACGTTTCATGTAGGTTAGAGTAATACTCTTTAAGCTTGATGAGTTCCACTTGAAGCTCAGTATTTGATATGAGATCAATTTTCCCCCATCGTTCGACTTCAATTTTGTCGATTGGCAGAGTATCTTTGCGAAAATCGAACGGAAAAGTCTTGTCACTGGTTTTCATGTTCTTGATCAACATCAAATCCCGGTCAATTTTCTCAAACTCGAATTTTAATGCAATAAGTACAGGATATTGTTCTGTAAACTTTTTCTCCAAATCACCACGAAACTGAATCTGTGCAATAATATAAGCAACAATGCCACCAATGATTCCGCCAATGTAATTTCCGAAAAACCCCATCCAATCTCCTTTGTCGGCGAATGAATACTTGCTCGACCAAGAAATTAACAAGAAATTAAACAAAATTGGCGAACCAAAAACCCCAAAAAATACCCATACTAATTGTCTCTTTCTCATTTAGCACCTCCTCTTCCATAATTCAGCATCAAGAATGAAAATCCTACAAGTTAATTGCAGTTTGCTTCGTCTTTATGTAGTAAGCAAGAACCTCTTTGGATCGGCAATTCCGTCGAAGTGTACGCTCCAGCTCAGGACCATTGACATCGGCAGCGCGCTGGCAAACTTCCGTCGCGAGTTGCTCAAGGGCGGTGACGATAGTATCGGGCTCTTGAGCATGTGCTCTATTTCAGGCGGATTTCCCCTTGGTTCAAATGACATAACTTCACTTCCCCCCAGGGAAAACTCGACAAGATTCGCTAATGCGTACGAATCATTAGTCGTGGTAGACTACTAGCATCGATGAGATCATGTGATCAAAGGAGGAACTTCAATGTCCTACGGAATTAACTCGGATATCATGAAATCTGTAATGCAAGCCGGTCAACAGAAACGCGATGCTGAACGAGCTCAAGTTTTGAATTATACAGAAAACTTAGCTAGTAAGTTTGTTGAGAAAATTCGGCATAGTGTTGATGAATTCATGAGCAACCTTCAACCCGATGAGGAGATCGGCATCCAACTTGTCACTTTTCAATCCATGATCATCCATGTCACAACTATCGGATGGAACGATCCCAATATGATTAGGTTTATTGGTTATTCCGAAAGTGGGTCACCTGTTGAACTGATTCAACATGTGTCTCAGTGCAATTTCCTTCTGACCGCGGTTAAAGCACTTGAACCAGAAGAACCCACACGTAAAATCGGATTTATTCAAGGATAACAACCCGCTTTGGCTCCCAAAAAACGAAAAGCACCCTTAGGGGTGCTTTTTAAAATCCAGCCATTTTTGATAACATGTCTGAAAGGGTTTTTGAGGCTAGATCTTTCAATTGGTCAACACCCCAGGCCCCAGCCTTAGTTGCGACCGCCCTGACCTTGTCGGAATTGGACATGGTCTTGTCGATCTCCAGTTTTGTTTCAACATAATCAAGTCCGTCGCGTGTCATTTTTGCTCGGGACATGACTACTTTTACAGGATGAGCAAATTGATCAACAGTGATCAGATGTGCACCTTGTAAGTAGCCTTCATTTTGAAGTTTACTAACCGCAACATTGAAGGCTACCTCTTCAATACCCAGAACTTGCGGAGTTACCGCATTCATATTAGGGATGTCTTTTTGGTACTCCGTGTAGATCGCAACTAAAACTTTCTGCTTAGAATCCAGCTCCATCTATATATCACCTCCTTTTCTATATGACAAATTTCTACATAAGCGAAGGACATACCTTTATTGACAGAGAATTCAATTGGTGATTGGAGGTGATAGACATGGATTTGTCCCAACTTTTTAAGGGCCAGAAACTCAAGATGAAATGCCCTGCGTGCGAAACGAGTTTCGATGCCCCGGCAGAGAAAGTTATGAAAGAAGGATCTGTGATTGATTGCCCTGGTTGCAATAAAGGGATTACGATCAGTCATGACGACGCGAGCTTCAAAGAACTCAAGAAGTCACTTGACGAATTGAAGAAAATGTTCCGCTAAGGTTTTGCAACCACCCGAACACCGGGTGGTTTTTATATTCTCCGCCACGGTTCCTAATGCCGTTTAATGATTCGGTAAACGCCTCTGAGGTACTCGTTGTTCTGTTCGTGGATACCCGTCGTGCTCAAACCAGCCATGCGTAGCATCAAATCGATGTCGACGTCATTCCGGACGACGATGCAGAAACTCTCCTTGCCGTCTCTCCCTTTTGAACGGGTAATGGTTGGCACCTCCGGAGTCCATGTCATCACCTCACCTCCTTGGAAAGTGAAAAGCACCCCGGAGGGTGCCTTTACAACAAGCCATCAAGTTTTACGTGGATCTTCCCAATAGCATCGGAATTTGCCTTAGTGCCATTGAGTTGTTTGATATGACCTGCGAAGTACTGTTCGAGGTTGATGATTCCAACGTCTTCGCCGATCTTAGCATCGCGGTTGGTTTCAGTGAAGGACTCCTCCATCATCTGTAACCCCTCCACAATTTCATTGAAAGCATCGACGATTTGTCTGTGCTCTTCTGAGATTTCAGGCGGACTGTTCACATCGGATAACAATTGAACACAAGTTCTGTACTCACGATGTGCCGCCTTTACCATTTGCCGTACCTTTTCCACATCAGCGTAGGTTTTGAGAGTGTCGCGATCAATCTCAGGCACTTTCATGGATGCACTAACTACGAGGTCACCTAACTTGTCCATCTGTTTTGCATAAGCAAAAATATCACTTCTCATAAATCAATCCTCCATTCCACTGACAAGTTTCGCCAATGAGGAAGGACTTTCCTGCGTGCTGGGCGAAGTTGGGAGATGATAGAGAGGAGGTGCAACTTTATGATTCAAGACCTATACGGTAAAAATGTTCATATTGCTACTTTGATTCCGACCAACAGTTTCCAAGGTGAGTATCAAGGGCACGATGGGATATTCATTACCATAAAAAACGCATCCGGCGTGGAAGTTTTCATTCCGATTTCCAGTGTAATCTCTATACAAGAGATCGTAATTCCCGAAAACTACTACCCGACCTATTCAACTGACGATGATGATCAGGCATGGTAAACCACCCAACCGGGTGGTTTTTCTATTACACGCACCCCGCCACGCGCAGGCAAGTGATCTTCCCTCCGCCGTTATCCCGCGCCCACTCGCACCGCTAAGTGCGCATGCAGGACGGCTAGCGAGAACCGCACCGCCGTTCAAGGCGGCCAGCACGATTGTAGCTTGTCCGATCATCTTTCTCTGTTCTCCTCTCCAATACAGCTCTCCCTTTCACATCGCCGACGGACGGCGTATGTGGTGTTGGGAGGGCTAGTTCAATTTCGCAACTTTGACCCCTCCTGGAACGATAGGGTTCTCGGAAAGGGAGGGGTCAAAGTTGGTGGAAAATCTTTTCTTCCGTTTTGTCTGTTTCGCGGTTGAACACTGGGATTTGATTGAGTTCATACTCCATGTCACCCATCACGTTTGCTTCGATAGTCTGTAATAGGTCAACTTGCCGGCGCCAGCTCCCCAGCCTTGCGGATGGAGAGCAGCAGCAGCCGTCGACCCTACACCCGCTCCGGCCAGTGCCAAGTGCCCGGCTCTTTGCCGTCGCTGTACTTGATGGACGGAGCCCACATCGTAAGCGCCATGTTGTTCAGATCAGCCGCGATGTCGTTCGTACCATCGAGGAACACAATCAGGTTGCACAGGCCGTCTGCAAGTCGGCCGCCGTGCGCGTTCACTACGATTGCCGGACGGTGACGATCTTCCGGGTTAGGGAAGCAGCGGGCTTGCGGAAGAACATAGTGTGCGATCCGCCCTTCGGTAAGACCCGCGATCATCGGCGAATCAGAGGTTTGGTTGACGGTGTAGGATACGGGCTTTTGGGTATCCGGGCATTCGAATTCGCCGCCGGTTGCGTTCGTGCTGGTGATCTGTGCCGTTTGATGATCGTTACCGCATGCGGAACAGCCGCTGACGTTCACGTTTTCGTTCGGGCTCAGGGTTTGGTTGTCTTGCATAGGAATCACTCCTCGGATAGGTATGTGCCGCCTTAGCCCGGCGACGGGGCGATGGTGCCGACGACAGGACTCGAACCAGCGCGCATCCTCTTACAAGGAGGTTGCTCTACCATCTGAGCTACATCGGCATGGGAAAGACCACCGTCAGTGGGTGCGGTGGTCTGGTGCCCTTGTGGAGTTGTTCGGGTGGCGTCTACATCGTCCTCACTCCTTTGCCGTCGTCTTGTTCTCGGGAAGACGCACGTTCGATATTAGGTGAACAGCAGGTCTGTGGATCGACTTGCCCCGACGGCCACAAGCACCCGAACTCACCTTGCAGGTGGTCATCATCGGGGTTCTGCCCGACTACCGCAAAAGCGGCGTACTCACAGCCAAATGGGCACTGCAACTCTTTAGGACGTTTGTTGTCGCCCTCCTCGACGCGCGCGGAGTTGACAATGAACTGCTCCTTACAGCCACAGCATTCGTATTTGATCAGTCGTTCCACAGCCGTCGCTCCTTTCGCCAACGAAAAGACCACCCGCTGATCGGCAAGCACGCCGCTCCTCTGCAGGTGGTCTATCCGTCGTCTGGTGGTCATCGACGGGTTCCTTTGACTTCCACGCTATCATTATCACACGGGGAACTCAGGGAAAACTTGCAACCTACTCCTATTTTTCTCTCATAAAACTCTCACGTATTAGATGAGATTATCCTTCGAGCGGGTTAACCGCGGGTACGGAGATATACCAGTTTTCATTCGGGTATAAGCCGTAAACATTCCATAGCTTCATTACAACTCCCCCTAACGTATCCAATTCTTCTACGCCTGACCAATGCTCGTAAATACTATTAAGTCTCATCAATTCTTTTACCAAATCCGTCCATATTTCTTTTAGATAAGTTCGATTTATCAATTCTGAAAACATTTCCAACTTGTCGCTCCACCCCTTACCAACTAAGTCTCCTATGATATAAACGAGTTGTTTCAGTAAATCAGATGCCTCTAATTGTACCTTGTCAAATAAAGCTGTAATTTCTCCATGAATTCTATATTTCGCTATCTCATCATCGATAAATGGTTTTGATCTCTCAACCATTTTTAATACATGTTCTATTTGAATTTCTTCGACTCTTTTTGTCACTGATGATAATTCAGTTGCTTTGAATTCAGACCATATTATGTCAGCATGTAGGCGAAGAACCGTTTGAAAATCCCCTCCCATTCTCATCACAAACTCTAACCCTAACATCCTCTCTTTTATTGTATCGTCATGGACGTGGCACAGTTCGTGATGAATTACATTTGCAGACTGCTGCTTTACTTCCTCCGAAAACAAACCAAACATTATATACTCTCTAAGAAAAATTGTAAATCGTGACGTATCGCCAACCATATACTGCAAGGTTTTTCCAACCGCTGTTCCATACGAGTTCTCGGTGAATCCTTCACTTATTCCTTTTTCTTTTTGGAAAGCGATTAGTTCTTCACCAAAGTCATCCGGTATAATAATTGCGTCAAGTTTTTCTAACCATAAATTACCATCAGAGATTTCCGATAATTGATCAAGAGCACTTTGTAAAAAACTCTTCATAACATCAGTAGAAATACCAACTTCTTCACAGATGCGTGTTTTAACAATAATCTCCATTTTATTCCCCTCCAACTTTGAGTGTGCTCCATCAATAATCTCAGATAAATATTTCTATTTCAATTATCAAACAAAAATCGTATATAGTAAGTGTAGTGTTTTCCATCAACCATATATACTTGGGAGGTATGAACTGCGATGTTAAAAAATATCCACAAAAAACAGTTCCCAAAAAAGAATCGAAAGAAACCTTGGATTTTTTACTGTAACTGTGGGAATAAAGTTAGCACCGAAACCCATGATACTTATTTCGCTGTACAGATAGATAGAATCGATGGGGGCTATATCATGAGGAATTGTTGTAGCGAACAATGTGCCCATGAAGCAATGGCAGTTCTTTTGCAATTTACAACAGAGTATGAGAAATCGAAGACCAAGATAGATAATGACAAACACATTTTTAATTCAATCACAAACGCATTATGGAAAAACTTCACAAATACTGAGATATTACACATGATAGAACTCTCCGCGACAGATGACAAATTCGAGTCATTCCGAAATGACTTCGTTGATTGGACACAGAAACAAAACGACTAAAATAAAAAACCGACTGGTCAGAGATTATCCAGTCGGTTTTCATTTTCTATGCCGTATATCTGCGTTTATGATTAACAAACCCCTACCAGCTTCCCGAACTCCTTCACCGCCTCCTTACGCCAGCGGTGGTAAGTCGATTCGGCCAACGTTGCGTCTGTGTCCTCAGCGGTGATTAACTCCTGCAGCTCCATCATGACGTTGGCAACAGATCGGCGCTGGCAGTACTGGCCCCGGAGGATCAGCGCACCATTCGGGTCGTACTTCTCCAACTCTTCCAAAGCGTAGTCGATGGTGTCCTTCTCTTGCTGGAAGTTTCGCGCATCCTGTGCCGCGAGATCGCACGCTACGTCAAACGGCACCACAAGCCCGTTCCAAACGACCGCCTCACCCCCGAACGCTCTCGTACCGACCATCAAGCCGGTAATCTCATCGAGTGCCACTGTGTCTTCCTCCGTGCAACCCTGGATGCCAGCGAAGAGGTTCTCAGCTTTCGCGACGTGCATTAACTCGTGGTTGTCCTGAGTGTATGCGCGACCCACCTCCGCCAAACGCTCCTCGTACCCCGTCAAAATCGCACCACGCGCAATCGTCATCCCCTTCCCTTCCGCTTGCCGTGTCGCCGCCTTGATACGCCCCTCCAACTTTTTGTAGTCCTTGAGCAGGCTTTTGACGAGGCGCTCGACTTCCTTATCGGAAAGGCCAACATACCCCTTGAACTCACCATCGTATCTAATTGCCATTGCCGTTTGCATCGTCATCTTCCTCCTCGTGATTGGTGCCCCTTGGAGCAGTGGTGAAACGCCGAAAAGCAGGCCAGTGGCCCGCGAACTTTTTCGGCTTGGTGCTATGCTGCTTGGTAGGTCCGGCTTGCTTTGAAAATTGCCGCATCTGCCAGATTCACGCCTTGACAGAACGGACCCGCTCGCGCCGCGTTGCTTTGATAGAAAAGTGATCCACGCTACTCCGCCCCTTCCCGTTCGGCGACCGCCTGCAGCCGCTGGTACGACTTGAAGTAGATCTCCGACTTCTTGGATGCGCCAAGTGCTTCCCGAAGGTGAGTAAGTGCTTTCCGCACTTCGTACTTCATCACTCCAATCTTGTCGGCGATCTGCTGATCTGTGAGGTCCTCCTTACCGGAACAAAGTATCAGCACGCCAATCTGAGTTTCCGTCAGCTCCAGTTCCTCACCCCACTCCCGGAGATGGTGCTCGACCTGCTCCGGGGTGAAGTTGAACTGCGGGGTCATCGGCGGCCTCCGACCATCTGGCGTCGTTTGCGGCGGGTCTTGCTGTGTCGCAAGTCGATGCACCGGCGTGGGTGGTAGGGGTTACGTCGTGAGAGCTTTACGATTCTTCCGTTCCGTCTCTTCACTCCCCCTCGCCACCTTTCTGCGAAGTACCGTCCTTGACGAACTCAATGCCAAGGTCGTATTTCTCGTTAATCTCGCTGACGAAGGAACGAAGTTGGCGTTCGGAGTCGTCAAACTGTTCTTGCGTCCGCGGGTATGCGAAGTTCACTTTCGTACCGTTCTGGGTCTGCTTGGCCCATTTCGTCGGGACCATGCCTTCTTTCAACATTCTCAGCCAGTAGATAGCCTTGCCGTGTGCATAAACGGCGGGTTCCAACTTAGAGGTCAAACTGGAACTTTGGAGCGTACCACCTGAGACGAATCCCTTCGGCAACGTCATGCTCTCTCGCCCCCTCTCTGCGGGCTCTGATACCTGATGAAGGCACGTACTTCACATATAATGTCCTTGGCCGTCCGAACTCCATCGTCGGCGATGATCTCTTGCAGAGAAGAGTCAAAGCGCCCGTTTCGCGTGTAGTACCTGACCCACATGAGAACGTCGTCGTCCTCTTCTTGGTTAAGTTCTTGCAAGATAAGGAGCGCCCGGAGTTCCTTGTGCTCCTCCATGGCCGCGATGTGGGCGAGGAGTTCTTCTTCATCTCGGAGCAGCTGTTCCACATCGATGTCGCTTTTTTGACCTTGGTACACGTTGACCCAGCCCACCGTGTAGCCTTCCGCGGTACAGTTGTTGCAGACGATCCCGACCGGACCGATCTTCTCGCGGCGGGCAATTATTTCGGCGAGTCGTTCCGGGCACAACAACTTCGACTTGTTCAGAAGTTGGTTTTCCATAACTAGAAACCTCCATTGACTTGATAGAGGGCTTCTGTCGTAAAATCGATGGCCGAAAGTTCTGCAATCTGATCTAGCAAATTTTTTACGATTTCATCACGACGTTTTGATAAATACGCTGCTACCTCAGAAGCCGTCTTTGCAGTGGGATTTGTCATTCCGAATTCGTGATATTGTAGGGACTGACGCGCAATACCACCGCACCCTTCATTCGCCAATTCCTCAAGGGTAACCCCCAGCCTCATCCGGGTATCACGGAGATATTGCCGTTTTACCTGCCTTTTCACTGTTTCTCCCCCTCTCGCACCGCGATGGCCCTTAGTGGACCACCGCGAACTCCTCATCTACATCCCCCATCTGGAGGAAGTCATCCCACCAGTTTCCGTTCTGTTCCGGTGCAACCCAGATCTTCTCGTTGCTCAAGAGGAACAACCCTTCACGCGAAGCAACGATCGAAAGAGCCGCCGTTCCGATGACGGCCATCGCAGCCGCAGGCGGGATCGCGTTCCCGATCCACTCGCGGTGCTTGGCGTCGTTTGAGCTTCCGATCATCATAAACGGGTGACCGGTTGGAAGTTGAGACTTGAAGCCTTGGAGTGCCGACAATTCGAACGTCGTAAGCGGACGGTGCCAAGCGCCGTCGTGCGGGCTCAGGATGATCCAGACACCACGCTCCTTGCGGTGCGGGATACGGAAGTACCCCGCCGCCGCCCGATCATAAACATGCTGGATCGCGTGCCAGAGCGATGCGATCGGCGCGTGACCTGAGTAGCCGTCACGGTAAAGCGACTCGACCATACGCTTGATGTTCCCCTTGGTCATGACCGGGCCAAGCTTGTCCATCCAGTCGCCGTTGGGTGTCAGTTCTTCCTCTTCGTCACCCTCAACAACTCCGAATCGATTGACGACCGTGAACCCATGCTCGTCGATGGAGACATTGACGTACTGCTCGGGACCAGCCGCTTCTAGCAAGCGTTTGGTTTCGGCGACCTGACGCACGTTGATGCTCCGATCAGTGATGCGTACTTTTTTAGGGGTCGCGAGCCAATCGATCACGACGACCTCCGCAAGTTCGCCGACTCCATCGGACACACGTTCATCTGCGAACGCACACTTTGACATGTGGACGTCCGCGCTGCCGGAAATCGTCGGCGCCGTCTCTTCCATCCCGATGATGCCGTAGGTGCCTGCCCGCGGCCGGCAGTTGATACGAGGATCGGCGAGAGATGATGCGCTGTTCATGACTCGCCCTGCACCGCGAATCGTCGGAGCTGGTTGGCCCCAGTTCAGAACGCCGAAGTCATGCGGGCGAGTATGGCATGCTCCGGGACGTGGATCAGAGATACTCGGCGCACCCTCTTGGATGTCCCGCATGCCAGTGACAGTTCCACCGATGCCGCCCCAACCGTAAACCTTGTGCTTGTTGCTGTATCCTCCGGTGAGATGGCGGTTGTCCGCGACGGCGATCGCACCGCTGCCGAAGCGGGTTCCCGTGACGGTCGGTGCGACCTGATCCATCGGGATGATTTGATACACGCCCGGATGTCGTGACTCACGTGGCTTCAAGCTCGGGTCACTCACGCAGATCCGCCCGTTGGCGACGTGGGTTGCACCAGTGACCGTGCCACTGACCCCGTCCCACATCTCAACGCGGAAGTGCGACGCATGGCGCCCTTCGCCGTTTCCGAAGCGGAGATCCGCTAAGGCCGATGCCCCGTTGGAGCGACCGAAGCCTGCGCCGCATGATACGGTCCGCGATGTGCTATTCCAATCCTCAACAGCCATAGCACCATTGCGGGGCTTGTAACCAACCGGCACGACCGTGTACTGCTCATGATCAAACTCTTCAAGCGCGCGCCAATCACCCCCAGCAGGGATGCATGCAAGACGCTCCCATGTGCCGTATTCCAGCGAAGGCAGTTGGTGTAACGGCCCGCATGCGGAATCTCCGGGGAACGGAAGCGGCCCGATCACATCGCCGATCTTCTTGTATGGCAAGTTGGGCGCTTCATGAATTGGCTCAGGGCACTTCTTCAAGTTCCGAACGAGCGTCTTGTTTCTCGCCCGCTTTTGCGCGAGGCCGCCCTTCTTCCCAAGGCAGTGATCGGAGTTGATCGTCG
The DNA here is from genome assembly GCF_016722965.1 of Tumebacillus amylolyticus. Lineage (NCBI taxonomy): Bacteria > Bacillati > Bacillota > Bacilli > Caryophanales > Alicyclobacillaceae > Tumebacillus > Tumebacillus amylolyticus. Next base: position 372,378 of record NZ_JAEQNB010000004.1, on the reverse strand, counting down.
CGTACCCTCCACGCTCGTACATCGTGAGAGTGCGGGTGAGAATCTCCTTGCCTCGGTCTTTGACGCGCGGGACGTTCTCGGTCATCACCGCCGCAGGCGGACCATCCGGATGCTCCCGAAATGCCTCGAAGAACAACCAGTTGCAGCGGAAGTACAGCTCGTTGTAAGCCTGGTACTTCTTCGTCTGAGACAGCGCCTTGGGCAACAGTCCACTGTACCCCTTGCACGGCGAGCTGATGATGACGATGTCCGGAGGGATGCCCCCGCAGAGATCGTGAATCATCTGCGGTGTGATCTCCACCCAATCCCCCGGCGGCTCATGGCCGTGGAAGTCGGTATACTGCTCACGAGAAAACAAGTCGAGGCAATACGCGGGCGCGCCGGTCAGAAGAGTGAAATTTTTGCAGGCACCAAGATCGAAGTCGATGCTGAACAGGTTCCGTGCCCGCACGATCCGGCCGCCGTACTCGACCTTGATGTTATTCACGCCGATCCCGGCGCCGCCAGCTCCACCGCAGACTTGCACGACGGTGATCTCGTCTGTCACAACTTCAATCATGCGTCATGCCCCTTTCTATTGCGCCTCAGCCGATGCTTGGCCGTACAACTCCAACATGTCAGGTGTTACCAATACTTCGCGACCGCTAAGACCTTGCATGTCACCAACGAACTTCGCCTCCTGCAATTGCCCCATGAGGATATAGGCGGTGCGGTAGTCAACATCAAGTTCATCTTGTAAGACAGCAACCGTTGCCCGTCCTACTGACATAACCACTTTTGCTGCTTCGCTAAATAAATGTTCTGAAGGAACAGAATACATCGACTCTCGCTCCACCAAATGGAGGCCCCCATACGTCTGCGTTTGTCTGCGTTCAGCTTCATGTAAGAGTTTGAACAGGTTCATTTGCAGCGGTTGTGAGACTGCTGTCACAAATTTCTTGACGGTCGGCTCAACGGCACCATGGCGTTTTACGACATCAGCAAAACCGATCTTGACGGGTTGAACGGTCCTCAGCTTAGGGCGGCTATCGTCCATCCACTTGTCAGTCGCCTCGATCATGGACAGTGCTTCATCCATGTGGTATGCCTTTTCGCCTTCGTTAAGCTTTCCATTCCACAAAGGCTTGCTGACGAGAATCAGTGCGTCGCAGTTCGTCATGAAACGGAACAGCGGGGGTACGACTTGACCGATAGCGATGTGGCTGAAGTTGATATCTTCACGCCACACGACAAGGATGTTGCTGTCGCGAAGATTCGGATGGAACTCACGCTTCATCGCATCAAAGTATTGCAATACATCACCGGTTGCGTAATTGAACTGGGTCACGGCTTATGCCACCTCCGGGCTAATGATGAAATCAAGATAGTCGAGCACAACGCCGTTTTTCGCTCGGACTAGTGGACATTCGTTCCGGAAGAAATCGATCGGGATGCTTTTTCGTCCCTTAGGCATCGCCGACTCTATCCACCAGCGAACGAGCTGATCGACATCAAGTCTGTAGATCTCGTCTCGCAAGGTCGAGAATTCAATTAAGAGAAACGCTGCCCCGCCCTGTTTCTTCCAGCGAACAAGAAAGTCGATCTGGTGCTGCTCGACATTGCTAAGCGGAAAGTTCGTTTGGACCTTGGTTGTCTTAGCATCGAGAGCAACCCCTCGTCCGACTGCCAGCCCAACAAAATCTACAGTAGACTTCTCTGTTGGAACTGCGATCATCCCCTTACCCTTCCGGATGATCTGGAAAGGAGTCGCAACTTTTTGTATGACCGCTACACCGCGAGCTGCATATTGCTGGTTAGCTTGGATCACCCGATCCTCAAATGATTTGCCAAGGTTGGCGTTGTTTTGAAACGATTTGAATCGCGTCAAATGTGCTCTGCCCCCTTCTCTATTCGTGTTGGTGTCGCCTCACCTCGTTCGAACCCCTGTCCGTAAGTCGTTACCGACGCTCCACTCTTGCCTTTTCTTTTTCAATCGTCTTCAACTGCTCAAACCTTTGATCGATGTCGAATTTCATTAAGACTTGGCGAGCCGACTGCCTAATGACTTTGCAGCAAGGAACGTCCGCCAGACTTAATCGCAGCTGCCATGCATCCTCTATCGAAAAAAAGGAGTGCTTTTCGCGTATCCAGCGGTGATCCAAGCCAAGCATGCGACCAAGGTGAAGTTTGGTCTCTGTTCCGGTATTAACTACCACGAGGTGATACTCTCCGTTGGATGCCAAGAGCACGATGTCGTAATCTGTTCCCCAAGACCACGAGTAGGTTTTGCGATACGCGATCACCTTGAAATCACGACATCCTGTCTGATCTGGACGAGAAATGGCTTCTCCGCAAGTAATTTCATTTGCTCGTAAACCGCTGGGTCGTTCTCTATTTTCAAGAGGTGATCCAACAAAAAAGTGTTGTACATCACCTGGGTATGGTCATCCGATTCTTCATACGTCACCTGTTGATTAGGGGTCTCGAACAGATTGAATTGAAGATCGTTCTGTTTCTTTTGCGGCGAAGGGGTCTTACTGCCACGTTTTGATAGGGGACGTTCAAGTTTTTCTGGTTCGACAGTCTCAACAGAATTAAGATCAAAAAGCGCATCCACCGTCAGTTACCCACCCAGTCAAAAATGTTGGCCTGCGGATCTTCCCAACTCAGAAAAAGCAACTCTGTACGCTTCGGTCGCTCCTCTTCCCGCGACACTTGGGAGAAAGTGTGCGAGCCAATCTCGATCCGCCGCGGCCAGTTTTTGTACAACTCGTCCACCAAAGGGTGCGGATAGTAGCTGACCATCGCCTTTCCTTTGATCTGCCGGAGAATCTCGGCAAGCTCGATGTGGTCCCTACGTCGAAACCCACCTTTGTACCTTCGCTCGCGCCCGTTATAGGGCGGATCGATGTAGAAGACGGTGTCCTCGGAGTCGCGCAATCGAATGACGTCCTTGTAGTCCCTGTTGTGGATCTCGACTTGTTGAAACCGCTTGGCGAACGCCTCAAGCCTAACGACTGCGGATTGGTATTCGCGGGCCTTGTTCGCCTTGGTACCTCCGTGGCTCCACCCGCTTCGATGGTTGTTCCCGGCCGACACGGCCAGTCGGTTGAGGTAGAAGAAGCAGACCGCACGCTCGAAGTTGCTTTTGCGCCCCTTTTGCCACTTCCACTTTTCGAAAAGTTCTTCGGAATACGGAAGCGTCGCGACTGCCTGTGCCAACTTTTCAGGGTCTCCACGGAGAACAAGCAGGAAATTGACGAGATCACCATCGATGTCGTTGAAGATCTCGACATCGGAAGGCTCCTTCATGCTGGTCATGTTCCCGCCGCCACCGAACAAATCGACGAAGCACTTGTGCTGAGGCAGGTACCGATGAAGTTCTTTTGCCAGATGCCCCTTACCGCCGAACCACTTCAACGGACTGCTTACCGCGACTCCCACGCCGCCTCGCCTCCCTCCGCTCAGCCCAGAGGCAACCAACAGCAAGGATGGAAGCAAGCACCGTCTCCTTCACGCCGATCGTGCTGGCGACGACAGCAAGGAGGATGATCGCGGCACGAGCTGCGGCTCTTTGGTGCATCTCCTTCATGCTCCGGCCACCGCCCTCGGTTGCGTCGGGTACGCGACATCGATCGCACGTTGCAGGAACTGATCTACCGTGTTGCCGATCAATATTGCTGTCCGATCCGTCAAATCGCCCGGATCGTCGAACAGGAGCAACTCGTGATCGATCTCGCGAATCTCCGCCGGTGCGACGAGACGGATCTCAGCCCGATCACCGTAGCGGAACTCGATTTCAACCCGAACGCGGTCTTCCTCAACGACTAGGAGACGACCGTCCTGCTCTTCGTTCACTCGGAAGCCCTGCCCCTCCCACGTGTCAATCACACCTGCGAAGACCTGCCCAAACAGTTCAACTTGCCGATCTTTTCGGATCATGCCGTAACCCCCTGCACCCCGACGATCACCGGGCGGATGAAGCTGTACATGAGCGGCGACTGCTCGGCACGGTTGAGCCAGTAGCTGATCATCTCAATCATGTGGGAGTCATGCCGCTTGCGATCGATGATCGGCAGCATGCCGAAGGGCTTGTACAGTGTCATCTTCCAGCGACCACGACGCTCGGTGTCGAGCTCAACGTCCATGTTGATGCCGGCGGTTGCGTGGCGGATCTCGATCACGCCAGAGTTGTAGGACAGGTGGTAGTTGCGGCTCTCAAGGTTTGCAAACAGCGTGCGCCACTCGCTGGAGAACAGGCGCAGTTGATTTTGGGTCAGCATGATGGTCCCTCCTTGGTCGGTTCTTCAATCCCAAGCAAACGGAACAGTTCAGTAACATAGGCCTCATCGTCACAGGTTTCGGAAAAATCGTTGCACCAGCCGTAGCAGAGGTCGTCGGCTTTGTCCGCCAGTTCAGCGTCCATGACGTTACCCAACCCCGCCTTGATTGCAATCATCTCGACCTCGAGGATGCCGGCCGCAATTTCCATGATTGTATGTGCTGTCGTATGTTCCCGCAGGATATACAACCCTCGGAGTTTGTACATGCCGTCCGGTTTCTGCGTTGCAGCGATATGCGCGAGAAGACTTTGCTGTTTGCGTAAGAGCAATTGAATAATAGCGTCTGACATGGAAGGACGGTATGCGACTGTGACCCCAAGTTGTTGCTCTGCTTTGATCGCTTCTGGTGTGAGACCTACAGCAATCTCCGCAAGCTGGTCGGCGCTCAGAAATTCAGGTTTGATTTGTTGCATACGGTGCTGCTCCTTCCTGTTTGGAATGTCCATCTATTCACGAAGAGGCCCCGCCTTCAAAATTCATAACCACTTGCGGGTCTCGCTTTAGGTTGACGAACTTGTTGTAATTTTTCAGGAATACGATTTCCACGGTTCCGGTCGGGCCGGAGCGCTGCTTCGCAATGATGAACTCGACCACGTTCCGCTTTTCGGATTCCGGGTTGTAGTAGTCGTCACGGTACAGGAACGAAACGATGTCCGCGTCTTGCTCGATGGAGCCGGACTCACGCAGGTCAGACAACATCGGGCGTTTGTCCTGACGGCTCTCGACCGAACGGGAGAGCTGAGACAAAGCCACGACGGTGACATTCAGTTCGCGAGCCAGCAACTTCAACTGGCGGGAGATCTCCGACACTTCCTGTACGCGGTTGTTGCCACCTCGCCCAGATATGAGCTGCAGGTAGTCAATGACGATGAGGGCAAGATCACCCTCTTCTTCGACCAACCGTTTACACTTCGCGCGGATCTCAGAGATGGTGATGCCCGGTGTATCGTCGATGAAAAGCGGAGCGTCTCCGATCGTTCCAACGGCCAGCGACAACTTAATCCAGTCGTCATCGCTCAGGTCACCGGTCCGCAACTTACCAGCGTCGATGTTTCCTTCTGCGCAAAGCATCCTCTGGACAAGTTGCTCGGCCGACATCTCCAACGAGAAAACGGCGACATTTTGCCGGGCACGAACAGCAACGTTTTGCGCCAAGTTGAGCGCGAATGCCGTTTTACCAACGGCCGGTCGCGCCGCAAGGATGATGAGGTCGGACCGTTGTAAACCTGCAAGCATCTCGTCCAGATCGGCGTATCCCGTCGGAATCCCCGTGATCGCTCTCCCTGTGAGATTTCTGTTGTAGTACCGTTCCTCGATCTGTTCAATGGCGACGGCCAGAACGTCACTGGACTTACGGAAGTCCTTCTTCCCCTGCACGTTGCTACTTTGGATTTTGTTCAGGGTACGATGCTGTTTCTCGATCAACTCTTCGACCGTGGCACCGTCATAGACCCCTGCGGCTACTTCTTTGGCGGATAGAAGAAACAACCGAAGTTGCGCCTTCTCCTTGACGATCAGAGCGTAATGGTCGACGTTTGAAGCCGTGGGACAGGACTCTTCGAGGTTGCGCAAATACTGGACGCCGCCGACCTTTTGTATCCGGCGTCGGTTCGAGAGCCGCTTGCTAAGCTCGACGGGATCGATTGGGACACCTTCGTCTCGCATTGCGAGTAAAGTGCGGTAGATCAGCACGTGCTCCATGAGGAAAAAGTCATCGTGCACAAGAATGTCGGCTACGACATCCAGCGCCGTTGCCTCAAGAAGACATGCCCCTAACACCGCTTGCTCGGCCTCGATGTGGTGTGGTTCCGGGAGTTGGTGGTCTTCTGTGTTCTGCATAATCAATACTCCGGTTCAAACGCATTTGCGAGGTTTTTGAGTCGATGGTCTCGACCGGTCATTCGCCCAGCCAGAGCAAGCTCGAACACACGCGAGCGAAGCGCTTTGACGACTTTGGCAATTCGAGGATCGTCGGGATGGTAGTGGTCATAAACAAACGGTGGCTCCGTATTGCTGGCGAACCAAGTGGAAAGCCCGCTTTGCCATCGGTCATCCAAGATTTCGAACATTTTGCCTAACGTCCAATCGGAGACGGTTTCTTGAGCGAATTCGTCGATCGCCAGCATAGGGACGGTGGAGTACCAACGCTTAAGTCGCGTCAACTCCCCTTCTCCCTCACGGATTGCATCTCGCAGCCTGTCCATCAACTTCTCAGCAGTGGTGAAGACTGCGGGGACTCCACGGTCGATGAGTTGGTTGCATACGGCCAAAAGCAGATGCGTCTTCCCGATCCCGCTCGAGCCAAAGAGGTAAATCCCCGGTTCTTGCTTGTCCGGCGTAAACTCATTCGCGAAACGCTCTGCATGCTCAACCATTTTGATGTGTCGTTCCTTTTGTTCGGGTGGGAATGTGTTGAACGAGAAACGACGTTCGGCCTTAGTCATCCCCGCTTGTTCCAGCATCTTTGCGTGGGCGATCCGGGCAAAGTGATCTCGCGCCGGTTGGCAGGTGTATTCCTCGAACTCGATGCCGTGAGGGGTAACACTTTTAATCCCACGGATCTCGCCTTTCCCGTCTCCATCCCGCCAGCAGTTCAGATATCCAGTACATAACGGGCATTTGCGCTGGATCAGTAAAACTTCGAAGAGATCGCCACTACTGATCTTGAGCAATGAGTCCGGCACGTCTTGGAGGACGGGGAACTCTTTGCGTAAGTCATCGAGCGTGACGAACGGCTTTACCTTGCTGAAATCTCCAAGCGCCGTTTGTACGCGTTTCATCGGTCAACACCTCCTATCCGCTTTGCCTTCCGCCGCGATTCGCCCAGGCTTCGATTACATCACGGTCGTAATCTGATATTGGGACGACGTTGTTTTTTTGCATGCCCCCGCTACGTTTCCCCTGTTGCTGTTGACGAGGTGGTTGGGGTGGTTGATCTGTTTGTTGCTGCTCCATCATGCGTAGGTAGTCGGCAACTGTCTTGACGTTCCTGTTGGCAAACCAATCGCCAATAGTGGTCCACAGGTATTTCACTGTGTCAGCTCCGTTCGCCTTAGCTGCTTCGAGAGCGTAGACGATGACTGAAATATCCATTCCATCGTCAAGATACTCGTTCACGACATCGTAGTCGGTCTTTCGCATGGCTCGTCCAAACGTTTGACGGAACAAAGATTGCATGGTCTGCCATGGATCTTCCACTTTCTCCTCCGCGCGCGTTTCATTCATTCCGTCATTCTTTCTTTCATTCATTCCTTCTTGAAGAAACACACCTGCGGGATGATCTGTAGGACGATCTATGGGAGCATCTGTGGGAGGATCTATAGGACGATCTGTGGGACTTTCTGTGCGACTTATTCCCATAGATCGGGTAACATCCATATCTATGGGAGTATCTATAGGACTTTTTCCTACAGATGTTCCTATAGATTGAGCGAAGAGGAGAAGGCGGTACTTCCCGCCCTTCCTTTTCGGCAGACCTTGGTAAGAGATCAGACCGCGCTGGATCAAGGTGTTGCGGTGATTGTTCAAGGGCTTAAAAGTGACGCCTATTTTCGCCTCAAGCGTCGAATTGGCTACCACAAACTCGTCCGGGGAACCACCCTTTTGCCAGAGTGCAAACAGGTGCATCCAAAGCGCCTGAGCAGTTGCATCCAACGGGTTTGTTTCGAGCCAATTTGAAAAGGCGACAAGCCCTTCGCAGCACTTCATCCTCATCACTTCCTATCTGTTCATACTTGCACCGCAAGCCCCAGCTCACGGATATACTGCGACGGCTCGTGTTCCGTCATCTTGCCGTATCCAAAAGTCGTTTGTGGTCGCGTCAGGATCAAGTGACGCTTCGCCCGCGTCACGCCGACGTATGCCAACCTGCGCTCTTCCTCGGGGTCGGTCTTCATCGATCGCTTCGACGGGAATGTTCCTTGGTTCATGCCGACCATGATCACGGTGTCAAACTCCAAACCCTTGGAGCCGTGGATCGTGAAGAGTTGGATGGCGTCGACATCTCGTTGGTAGTAATCCTGCAGATCGCGGATGTGAATCCATTTCATGAAGGTTTGGATATCTGCGCGCTCACCGGCAGCGTGTTGCTGGTTGCACCAGCGCTGGGCGAAGGTCAAGCCCGCCCGTACATCCTCATAGCGATTTTGTAAGCTATGGTCGGTGTAGAAGTCCTTGAGGCCAAGATCAAAGGCACATCCCTGTATTACCAGCCATGCGTCATCACTCCAAAACGAGTTGTTGTCACCGTTCCGGGTCGTCGCATCGATCTGGTTGAAGAAGTTACGGCACTTGGGTGCCTGATCTTCCATTGCCTCACGAAGGCTTTTACCAAACCCCGCATCCACTTCCGCGCCGGACATCTGCAAGTCCGTGATCCGTCGTTCTGGGAAGTTGATGCAGCTCCGTAACGAACGCTCGTCTGACGGGTTGATCATGTAGGCGATGTACTTGAGCAACTTCTGGACGTCAGGCTTGGCGAGCGGGTCAGAGTCCTTGCTGATGATCAAAGCCGGGATTGCGCCTTCTCGCAGTTTGTCTTTTACGAGAGATAGTTGGCGGTTCGTCCGGGCAAGGACCGCGACATCAGAGAACTTACCACCAGCACGGCGATGTTGCATGACGTGATCGGCGATGTACGCGGCCTCTTGTTCCTCGTTGACGAAGTCGAGCAGTGTCACTACGGGATCGCCCGGACGGTCGGTGACAAGGACTTTTTCCGTTTGCTTGGTGTTGTGCTTGATCAGCGAGTTTGAGGCATCAACGATCGGCAACGTGGAGCGGTAGTTCTGCTCAAGCTTGACCACCTCGTACGCCGGATCTTCCGCGACCTCGAGGATGTTCTCGACGCGCGCACCGCGCCAACCGTAGATTGCTTGAAAGTCATCCCCAACGACCAACAGGTTTTTGGGACGGAAGAGTTGGATGATTTCCCACTGAATTTCGTCCGTATCCTGAAACTCGTCGACGAAGACGTAGGGGTACGACTCGCGGTAGTATTCGGCGACGGCCTCTTGCTTGAAGAGGATCAGGGTCCGAAGCAAGAGTTCGTCAAGGCTGATTGCGTTGTTCCGTTTGAGGCGGTACTTGTACTCAGTCGCGGCCAAGCGGGTTGCCTCGGACTTGAATTTCTCCTCACCACGAATGAAGCAGTTGATGTCAAGGAATACGTCAGCGACCTTCGCTTTGACCTTGAGATCCTTAATCACCTGCTCGACTACGGACTCTTGGTCTTCGGGGTCGTAAATGGTGAAGTTCGGTTCCAGTCCAAGGCGGTTGCCGTACCGCTGGAGAGCGGTCACACAGAAGGCGTGGAATGTATTGCAGAACATCTCTTTTGCTTTCTGCTCCCCGACGAGGGATGCGATGCGTTCCTTCATCTCCAATCCGGCGAGGCGAGTGAAGGTCAGGGCCAGCATGCCGCTGGTCCCGATCCTGTGTTCGTCGTTTAGATACGCGATCCGGGAGGTCAGAGTCTTCGTCTTCCCAGTTCCCGCGCCGGCGAGGACGCAGATGCGTTTGCTACTGGATGTGACCGCTTGGTGTTGGGCTGGATTCAAACCGTTGAGCATCTGCATTCCCACCTCCATTGATTTCTAAGACTTCCTCGACAATGATGTTGCTCGTTTGTTCAGCGTATTTACTCATGAGTCTGTAAGCCGCGAGTAACACATCCGCTTCCTCATTCTCTTCCATGCGGACCATGACTCCGTGCATGCGATCCAAACATCTAGCTGCGGACTTTTGCATCTCAAGGATTCTGGTCAAATCGGACAAGTCAGAATTCCAACGCAAACCCTTCTTCTCAGAACTCAAGGTCTTCGCTCTCCTTTTGGCTAGTCATTGCGTCCGCCGCGTTAGTTGTTTCCAAAGCACTCCGCGGCGGAATCTCATGAACCGTCCAACCAGCATTGCGGGCAATTTTCGGATCGATGACGCCCGCGATCAGGATGTTGTCGAGGCGAAACTTGAGCGACAACAGGCCCATCAGCGCCGATTGAAGGTTCTGCTCGTCCAAATTCTCGATGTTATCCACCGCCAGCACTTTCACCGGTGGGTTTGCACGGTCGATGACGGTAACGAGGAAGGCGATCAGGAACATGAGTTGCTGGCCAGTCGAGAGCGTGTCGAAGTGGCAACGCTGATCACCGTTCATCCAGCCGAAGCGGAAGACTTCCTGCCCTGTGTCGGACTCGGTCTGGAAGAAGACATCGCGGTGGATGCCCAGAGCGGCGAGGTTGCCCTTGATGTCGTCACGCAACGGGTCGAGCATCGTCTTGACGATTTCACCCTGAATGCCCTTCGGCCCCAAGGCTTGCTTGACCATCTCGAACGCCTGCTGCTTGTACTCGGCCTTCATGTTGTCCATGATCGTCCGTCGGGATTGCTGGAGCAGATCGCGGGATTTACGTTGTTCCGGAAGAACTCGTTCAAGTTTTGCAATCTCCTGCTCGTAACCGGCGCGAAGCTCTGCCATCAACGTGAGATCACCAATCGTCTCGGGAGGGGCCGTAAACAGCGTGTCGTACTCTTTTTGAGCGGCATCCAAATCGTTGAGACGCTTCTTCTCAGCAGCGTTGATCTCGTTGATTTGCTTGTTGAGGGCAGTGACGCGGTTGGAACGCGCTTGATTCTCCTTCTGACGCTGTTGGGTACGGCGCATAATCTCACTCATGAGTTGCTCGATCTCGCTGATGCGGGTAACCAGTTGTTCCCCCTGCAAACGAGCTTCTTCACGTTCTTGCCAGAGTTCGGAACCACGGTCAGTTCGTTCCTTGATTTGTAGTGCTGCATCGGTCTGATATGCGGTGAAATCCTTGTCACACTTGATCTGATGCTGAATCACGCAGACACCCTTGTTCTTATCGATGGTGTCCAGCGTCTGCTGAATCGAAGCGATCTCTGCATTCAGCTTGCTGCCTTCGGCATCCATAAGGCTGATCGTTTTCCGTAGAGCTTCCAGTTCACCTTGCTTTGCCTTTTTCTCGGACGACAGAGCATCGTATTCCTCTTGATCGTTGGTGTGGTCCATTTGCCCTTCCAACATCGCGATCTCCGATTCGAGGGAGTCTATCGAGACAGGTGGCTGATCCTTAAGCTTTTGAATCAAGTCTTGGAGCCATTGCATGCGTTCGGCTCGCTGATCCATGATCCGTTTCTTTTGGCCGTCTTCTGCGATCTTGGTAGACAAGGACAGCAACTTATCGCGTAGCTCCGTCAGGCGAGCCTCGTTCTCTTTGATGTTCCGATCCGTTTGCTCGAGTTCGTTCTTCTGTTCTGTTGCAACCCGGATCGCGCCCTCGGTGTCACGCGCCTTGGACTTCCAGAGCGAGAGTTGGTCCGTGACGTACCCGATGATTGCGATCAGACCTTCGTCAATCGTCATTTCGTCCTGGTACTCCTCTAGAGAACGGGAAATGGTTTCTTGCAGGATCAGATATGTGTCTGGCTGGCGAATCTCCAGCTCGTGTGTGAGGAGATCGTCAAAGTGTTCAGCCACGCGCTTTTTATCCCACGTGTTCCCTTGGCCGACGAGGGAATACATGAAATCACGCCGTTTTGCGTCGGACAGGTTGAGAAATTCCTTGAAGTCCAGCATGACGGGGAAGTTCCCGACCTCCGCAGCGACTCGGGCCTTTTTCTCGGTGTCGTTGCTTTCCCCACGGGAGGGGGAAATGCTCAAGGTCTGCGAAATCTTGACCTCCGGCACCCCCTTCGACATCTTGACGGCACGGGTGAAGCTTCGGGAGAAACTGAACCCATCGATTTCAAGGCCAACCGACATCGAGTTCAGGCTGCTGGAGAACTCGAAGGTGTCCGCGGGCTTCTTGCCCTTCACCGGAGCGTAGCCAAGAAGGGCAATCTGTACAGCTTCGAGGTGGGAGCTCTTACCTGCTCCGTTGGTGCCGGTGAAGCAATCGATGCCGGACAGCACGCGGGTCAATGTGTTCCCTTTCATATTTTGCATGTGGATTTTTTGGATGGGTTTCATTAGAACGTCAGCCCCTTCTCGAGTTCTTCAGACAGGTCGGGAGAAGAGTACTCGTCGCTTTCCTGCTCTTGATTAGCAAATTCCACAAGTTCCTGTTCGGAAACAAAGACCTCTTGTTTCACGACTTTGATTCCATCGAGTTGGATCTCTTCACCCCGTTCGGCTTGCTGAGCAACTTGCTCCATCTGCTGACGGGTCAGTCCATGACGCCAGCCCCACAACTCCACGTTGGCGAAACGTTGCTTCTCCGGACCGGGCTGAACATACTCATCGATGTAAGGGAACGCAAGCGCCGGATGTTTGCTCATAACCAGACGCTCGGCAATCGTTTGGGCATTACGCTCAGCAAACTGCTTCTTGTTGATAAATGTATTGATGTTTTTGAGGATGTCCTTATTATTTAGGAAAACAGCAATACCCAAATCACCTTCAAAAGCTTCAAATCTCATATGTTTTCTTTCTTCTGGATCAAGCATGTCTAAAGTGCAAATCCGTCCTGCATCTGCTTTGTATTGGACCGTCTTCATAAGGTCCTGGATGAAGTACATCCGAATATCGTAAAGCAGCGATGCTTGAGTGATCACGAGGTTGCCAATCGGGCTAAAGCCAATAGCTGTCTTGCGGACCCATACTTTGCTGATCGTCTTGCTGGCCGGGTCAATAATCGGGAACGGGTTCGGGACTTCTCTCACCTCGCCGTCGATCGGAGCAGTTAATGTCGACGGAGTGATGATAGAAACGCCAGCGATGGTATTCAGCTTTTGAAACCCTTTAGCCGTCGTCATGGCTTTTTCTTGGATCATGACAAACTCGCCTTGCTTTTCGGAGAGCGCGACTTTCCCGCGCACCGCTTCAATGTGCTTGCCGTCCGACGTCATACGGCCAAGCAGGTGACCGCCCATTTGAATCGGGACGAGTTGGTTTTGTTGTTGAGTCATGAGGATAGACCTCCGTTGATTGGATTTTTCAGCCGTGGTACACTGCAAGTACGAATGTTTTTCAGGCGGTTTTCTCGCCCAAGGCTCGACGTTGCCGCGTCGGGCCTTTTTACGTTGGTCGGGATCACGGTCCGGCCACATCCCAGCATGAAGTGCAGGTTTTGACGTCCCGCATGACACCGCGTCGTCCGTCGAGATCGGAAGCGTACAAGTCGCGGGTGACAATCAAGTCCCCTCCACAGTTCTCACATTTCTCCTCGTCCGGGCGATAGTCGAGGCAATCATCCGGCTGCGCACCGGCGGGCATCTCGTCTGCGTAGTAGAGCTGGCAGACGCCGTCCTCGTTCGATGCACAGTTCATCTTCGGGCACCACCACGGGTCGCGCTTCGCGAAGTTGAGCGGGGGCGGTGTCTGACCCAACAGCTTCGACAGGTCGCGATCATACATCATCGGAAGTCGAGTCATGATCATCGTGATCACCTTCCTCTTCATCGCCCAAAGCTTGCTTAAGGATCGAAACGGCATGCCAGATTTGGATGTCCAGCACAGTATCTGATGTGGTTGCAGGTAGCAAGGCAAGGGCGGCTTTGATCTGTTCTTTGTACTCAGCCACATCCATCTCAGCGACGCCAAGACAGACCTCGTAGTGCCGCTTGCGCATTTCAAGGTACTTCTTGTCATTGCGGAGTTCCTCGATTTGGTTGGACAGAAGTTCGAGAAGAGGACGATCGCTAGCAACGAGGTTGAGGGCAGCGACTGCGATGTCATCAACAACCTTTTGCAACTGGTCGATCTCGTCGGCGGCTTGCATGAGTTTAGTAGCATTCACGGAAGAAGCTCCGAAATGGTTGTTGCTCATCTCTTCCAGTGCATCGGCGATCTCGCGCAACTCGTCGGTGTCGATGTTAGACATTGGGTTCACCGTCCTCGCCAACGTCTGCAGCATCCAGAATTGCTTTCGCAACGAGCGGGTCAGCGACCCAAAGAGCAACTCCTACACCAGTTCCCGTGTACTCTTCTGAAACACCGATCTCAGAGTCATCGAAAAGGGTTTCTTGGAGTAACTCGATAAGTTGCGAGGATGTGATGTTCTTCGCGGTTCTTGATGCAATCAGGCGTCGGTTTTCCGCTTGGAGGCGGTCAATTTCATTGGCGGCGCGAAGCAGATAATGCGCATCATCTAGGCGGAGGGTCATCGCATGCTTCAACGAGATCTGGCGGAGGTGGTCGGCATCGAAGTTAAGCATCCGGCTCACCACCAGCGTCTTCGGCATATCCCAACAGATGACCAGAGGGGAGAATTTGCAGACCGTGGATCACGCCGTTGCCCCCTCGACTAGTGCAACCTCACTAGAAGCTCCGGCGGTGCGATCGCGCTCCTGCCGGACACCGCGGTCAAAGGCGCTCCGTTCCCGCTGCATGCGGAACAGGTCGTCGACCGCGTCGCTGAGCTGATGCGCGAGGGGTTGAGCATTTTCCAAATCCCAGATTCGAAGTCGGGCGTGGAATTCCGCCGATCCGTCGAGCATCGTGTTATAGAGCTTCATGGCGCTGGGGTAATCCTCGGGCAAAACGCATTCGGCCAGCGCTACATGGGGATACTTCGAAACTTCGCGGGGCACAGCTTCGAACGGGACTCCGGAACGAACAGCACGAGCCTTCTCGATCATCCCCAAGACCGCGCGCACCTGAACGCCGAACGTGCGGGTCAGGGTGTTCGTGATGTCTTCGATCTCACCCACGTCGCCGTCAGCGAGGAAGTTTTTCACTCGGGTTTGTGCGAGTGCACCGGCCTGGGTGATGCATTCTAGTGCCCGTTCAAAGGCGTCGTGGTCTTCCCGCAAAACAAGATCATGCGCCTGCGGTTTGTTCGGTTGCAGCATTGGTAGCCAACTCCTTTCGGATGTCGTTGATGTCTGCGATCACGTCGTCGGGCACGTTGCCGTGCGGGTATTTCCGGGCGAGGAACGTGTCGCAGGCACGATTCACTCCGCAACGCAGGTTTTTCATAATGGTCTGGACGGTATCGAGTCGGTCTTTGTACTCGCGCTTGGCTTTCTTGGCGCGGAGGGCAAAACGGACGGTTTCGGAAAGTTGTTTGGGCATGATCAGGAGACCTCCTTACCGGAATCAAAGACGAAATACTCGCCGGATTCGTCCACGGGAACTTCATGGTCGGGAGAGACCTCATACAAACCTGCATCCGCCAGCGCCTTGAATGCGTAGACCGCGGTTACTTGATCGATGATGTTGCCGTGTTCACACCGTGTGGCTTTTTCCTTGTTGTAAAACAGGTCTTGCGGGAAAGAAAGGTCGAGCACGACGGAGTAAGTCGGGATCGCGAGGATGTACCCATTCGTGTAAGGGCCGACAATCAGTGTCAAACCAGAACGGCCGCTGATGTGAAACTCAGTGTACGGTCCGCGCTCGCAGATCCGATCGATCACGCCGTCCCAAGTTTCAAATTCATCACCCTCTGCAACTTGACCATCCGGCCAAGTGTAGGAGCACTGGAACGGGATGTTGACTTTCTTGAATTGCGGTTGTTGCATGGTTCATTCCCCCTCGTCTTCGTAGTCAATATCATCGAGCCCATCGTGATCATCGTCGGGCTCCTCGTCCTCGCTGTCAGGCCAATCAACTTGGCCGTCCAAATCGGTGACCAACATTTCCGAAACGACCTGCTGACACGGTTTGCAGAATTTCACACGGACCTGCGACGGTCCGAAAACCAGCACCTTCGCCGCGGCTCCGCAGATGATGCAGTTACCCGGCGGGTTTTGTTGCAACGCGATTGCTACCTGCACAAATCCTTCCATCCCCTTCACCCCCTCTCGCTCGCGCCGGAATTACACCTCTGGGCGCAACTCATCCAATCGCAAGTCCAATTTGCATGCCAGCGTTTTGAGCAAATGCTCCGAAGCTCGGGCCTTGTTGAACTCCACTTGCAGGAGCATCGTCTCGCTGCACGAACCCGCCGCCAGTTCCCAGAGGAATTGGCCCTTCGCTTGGCGCGCCCGCCGGATCTTCCTGCCGTCTACCAACATCTGCAACTGCATTGCCTACACCACCCTTCTTGCGGGCGTTGATCCACTGCTGGATGAGATCTTCGGATCGGGTTGAAGTAGTCGGGCGGACACGATGACGGATGACGTGGTAGGTAGCACCTGACTCATCGACAAGGACCTCTAAACCATCAATCCTCTCCCCCAACGCGATGACGAAAAACTCGACGCCGGACATGTAGAGCTTGCAGACCGTTACTCGCTTGATCTCTTCCAAGTTGGTCATTTTCTCACACCCAGTGTTTGTTGAGATTTTTGTAATGATGGTAGAGCCCTTTCGCTTTCAGCTCCTGCAGCTTCCGGTTGACATTGCCCGGATCGCGCTCAATGCCGCCGCGACGGTACGGTATCCGTCATGTTCGTGGAACCGGCACAGGTACTCCAAGTCAGACTCCGTATATGGACGCTGGATTTGCTTGCGCAACGAACTTCACCTACTTTATACGGTGACAAGCGTTGGAATCGGATGTCCCAGCACAATCGTTCAGCATCAAACGCGTTGATTAGATTTTGTTCACGAAGCAACTTGATCACGTGCTCACCAAACTCTGTTGCGCTTTGACAGACTGGGGCTTGACTTTGGATATGCTCAAAAATCGTTACAAGGTCGCTTCGCTTCATGTACTTCACCTGTTTCACCGGAAGAGGGCCTTGCTTGATTTCCAACTCCAAATTCAAACGTTCACAGAGTTGCTTCATCTTCTCGAACGACAGTTGATCCTTGTTGTTTTCCACTTGGCTCAACATACTCGGTGTGCAAATGCCTTTGGCAACCTCTGTCTGAGAAAGCAACATTTGCATGCGACGTTGCGCAAGGAATTTTCCATCGATCATCAAGTTTTCACCCTTTCAATCGTGTTGGGGTTTGTTTATACATCGGACAGCACTTACCTTAAGCGGTGTCCGCAAGATTAACTACGCCAGTGCCGGCATAGGGGCACAACGGATGATCGGGCTCCCATTCCGGAATGTTCAGGCCTTGCATTGCCGTGAAGACGCTGCATCCCCGTTCACGCTTCATCCCGTTGCAGCTCTGGCAGGAATTGAGCAAAGTGATTTCGGCCAGATCGCTGATCGGGTCACCGCCCAACTCCTCGACCGCTTGGCGGCGAAGCGCGCGATCCTCTTCATAGAACTTGTTGTAGTAGCGCTGAGCATCGTTCCGGTTCCGGTGAGCAAGCGCGACGTCAAGCAGGTAGCTCTCACGCACAAGTTGTTGCACAGTCTTCGCCTCGCACTGGGAAAGACGAAGCGCCATCGCTTTTGCAACGTATCGCATCCCCTTCTCCATCAACTCGATCATGAGCGGGTCATAGTTGTGCGCCCGTTCCTTGAACTCCTCGAGGATATGGTCGATTTTGTGCACAAAGCCGTTAACGAACAACCAGGCATTGCGCTCGTTCCGTCCAAGTTGCTTTTGATGAGTCGAACGGTTGTGACGAATTGCGGCTGCGATCATTTCTTCGAGCGGTTGCGAGATATCCAGCTCAAAATCGGGTTCTTGTTGAGCGACTTCCGCGGATGCCGGTGCCGGGAGTTCTACTACAGGTGTCACGGCGACGACTTCCTCTTCTACGATCAGCTCCGATTCCGGGACATCCAATTTTGCGGCAAGATCCGCCAGCAGGTTCGGGAACTTGCTGGACCCGTTCGCCTGACCTCGCTCGATCTTGGAGATCAGCGAAGAAGAACAGATGCCGTCGGCCAGCGCGTCTTGCGACAGGCCTGCTTTTTTACGAAGCTGTTGAAGCTTTTTTCCATCGATGTTCATGAGATCACATCCTTTTGGTTTGTGGGTTTAGGCTGATCGATTCGAGCGCCTCTGCCGCTCTTTATCTTCCTTGATTTTTTTGAGGTCTTCTTTGATATAACGACGCTTCATGGTCCACTCCGCGTATGCTGCGAGATTGACTTTTTTCGAGCCGGTGTGTACAAGCGGAAAGTCACCGTGGTTCGCGATCTCGTGCATGTGCGCCGGATTGCATCCGTGGATCTCCGCGATCTCCTCGATCGAGGCCATGTAGACCATCGGCGGCAAATGTGCTTCGCGGAACATTTCAGCGGTTGCGCTCATGAAGACAGCGAGTTTGGTCAGGTCTTCGTTGTTCTTTAGGCCTTCCATCACACGATCCAGCACAGCCTCTGAGGTTTTTTGCCAGCGGTTGATGATGTTTGTGGACACCGGAATCCTCCTCTCGAACAGTTGTTCTCTCTGCGAATCTAGCAAGATTTGCTATATTAGTAGAGCGAACTTTTTATTATGATGCGCTAACAGATTCCGATTTCTTAGTTTCTAAGAAATTTTCCCCATAAAAAAACTGAGGATGAACTCCTAACGCCTTTCTACAGATATCTTCGTATTCATCGACAGTGATTCGCGTCGAACCATCTAAAAGGCGATAAAACCGCCCTTCATTGACCCCGGCACTCTTCGCAACGCTGTTCTTCTTGAGTCCGTTTGTTGCAAGGTACGCGGCGAGTCGTTCATGCATACGCATTGGTAATCACCTCACTCATTCCTAGTTTCTAAGAACCCTGTGAGAACATCATAATTCTTAGTTTCTAGGAAGTCAACGGTTTTTCTTATTTTCTAGGATTTTTTTCTTTGTTTTTAGGAATCATGGTATTCTTTTTCTTGGAAGGTGGGATTTTGATGTCTTCTATCGGGGATAGATTAAAGAGGGCACGAGAGTGGAAGCACTTGACACAGATTCAAGTGAAGGAACGTACAAATATTAATAACAAAACGCTCAGCGGATACGAGAAAAGCGTGAGCATTCCTGATAATGAAACGATCAAGCTACTAGCGGGTCTGTATGAAGTCAACCCCGCATGGGTTGTTGGTTTTACCGATGACCCGTCTCCACAAAATCAGAACAATATGTGGGAAACTGTTCTGGAAGTAATTTCTAAGTTTGAAAAAGGCCTTATCCGCAATGCAGATGGCTCTGAGATGTCTGAAGAGGATAGTCAGCATTTCATCTTAGGATTAAAGAAACATGTTAGGGACAATATGGGAAACAAATAACCCCCTCAATCTTCGAGGGGGTTATTTTATGCGCTTTTCTTTTCGCTGGGTCTTGTTCGATCAAGTTCAGCGATGACTGCTTTGGTTAACGGATCAATTTGATCATTGTTCAGTAACTCGGACACAGTTGTGACGGCATCCAGATTTGGAGATTCCATAATCATAATATTCCTCCAACACCTTTGTATCTATTAGCACCATCTTAAAGTATCCACCAAATTCTTTGAACCCATTTTTATGAAGTCGTTGCACAGCTCATTTTCTTGTGCAAAAGTTAAACCCCCTTCGTTAGAAGGGGGTTTAGATTTATTTTGTCGTCGAAGTTGTAATTGTGATCCCCATCGGCTGCGGGTCCTTCCAATCAGCTTTGATTTTTGCTTTTCCAATGGATGTGCTTGCGGAAAACGCTATAACCAGAATTAGTGCGGCCATGATTACTTTCTTCATCTGATCTACCTCCTATTGTAGTCTTTTAATTCAAGCATAACTTCATGATAATATAGAGCCTTCGACGCGTCACCTACTCTTAGATAAAAGTCGAGTAAGAATTCACTAAGTTGCAACTTCACGTCGGTACCTACCTTCAGGAAAAACGCCTTTTCAGCGGCTTCTGGATTATTGTCAATTCGGGAGATCAGCATCATAAACTGCGCCTTTATGTCGTGATATGGGTATGGTCCCATAAGTTCAATACTTTCAAGTGCGATCTGGCGTGCTTTAATAATGTTCCCGATTTTATATAAGGCGTCAGCATAGGCTTGAGTTGTCATGAGCTTCTGGAAAATTGGTGCCGACTCCAAGTTATGAACAGCCTCTTCAAAGTATTCGATTGCCTTTTCTTGACTCCCGTATCTTAGTTCATATTCAGCTAAATTGTGTTGGGCATCGCCGATCATGAATCTATCACTCGTCATGGTCAAGTGATCCATTGAAGCGAGAAGGTGCTCCTTGGCCTCTCTGATCTCATCACACTGGATAGCTACTCTGGCGCGGAAATAGTAAAGTCTGCCGATCCGTTCTTGATCACCTTCCAGCAATGGTTCAGCCTGATCCAGTACTTTCTCGAAGTCTGAATACCGCCTTTTTCTAAGAGATGTGATCATAAGGTTATTGCAAATTTTGAAAGTAAGGTCTGGATTCGCAAGCTTAACCGCTAAGTCAAAAGCTTCTTTCCAAGTGACATGGGCATCGTTAGTGAAGCCAGCTTTGAACTGTGCTCTGCCCAAGTGATTGAGGCAAATGCAACGTTCAGTTCGGCCAACAGCTCGTTTATAAAGGGTATTCGCTTTTGCGAGTGCTTCCGCAATCTCTTCTTCTGTGCAGTCAGCTTTTAAAAGCGTTTCAAGTCTTTCCAAGAGATTACAGGTATCCAATTGCAGAATCCTCGCGAGAGGTAGGCCAATGGCTTTAGCAATAAGTTCCTGTTCAGAAATCTTTGTGACCGGTCGATCCCCTGCGAGGATGCTTTTTACTGTCCTGGTACTCATTCGTATTTCGTCGGCAATTGATTGGACGTACTCTTCAATTAATGCTTTTTGCCCATCCTCTTTTGCCATTTCTACTAAGTCCTCGATGATTTCTTTGACCCGTCTTCCGAACGCAACCCCGTCCAAAAAATTCACCTCACATTAACAGATCGTGTCTATCATTATAGACGATTTCCAAATTTCGTATCAACAAGCGATGTCTCTAGAGTTCGCGAAAAAAAAAGGCCGCCTGCGAGGGCGACCTCAACTGCTATTCAATAATTCACCACTCAACCCTAGAAGTAACTCATAGCTTTCTGGTATTGAGCTTCATATTCTTTCTCTGACTGCTGGAGATCTTGTACGGTAGTTGGGTCTTCTAAGTACAGTCCCGCCCTGCCGATCACATCAGACAGACATGACCATACTATCGACACTTCGCTTCGTTTTTCTAGTTGGTCAGGCTTCTCCTTTTGGAAGTTTGTTTCGTATCCTATGTCGTCGTTTCGTTTTTGCCCAACTTCCAGACCGAGTTCATTTTGGAATTGTGACCACTCTACAGTGCCGATCCGTTGGCCAGAATTTATTTTGCGCTTGACCTTCTGATACGTCCCGTTCATGTAAGCGAGATAGTCCTTGAGAAACTGGTCGGAAACAGGGTTCTCCGGGCTGTAGGTTGATTTCGAATCAGACGCCGGCGTACTGGTGTTGGTTTCTAATTTACCAGCGCCTGCATTGACACTGGTCGTTTGTTTTGTTCCCGATCCATCACTTACAACATATCCACCGTTATCTCCACCAGTCTTTACAAAAACAAAACCTGTAAAAACGAAGAAAACAGTAGCCGCCAGAAGCTTACTATTTTCTTTTTGACTTCGCTTGTTCCATCCGGCAAATGTAACGAACAGACCAATCGCAACGAAAGCGAAAGAACCTAAAATAAGTAAATTATTCATTTCCAAAAGCCCCCTACTGAATTCCAGTTTAAAGTTCCCCTACCAAATGCCCTCACGATAATCTGCCCCACGTGATTCTTGATTTCTACCCCAATAGGGTCACCCTCTCAAATATGTATGATGTTGACTTATTCAATTTCATAAAATAAAAATCCTTCTAAATTATGATGCTGTGTCGCTTATCGTCAAATCAAAAAAAAGAAAAAGGCCGCCAACCGGCAGCCCCTTTCACACCAAAACAAACTCATGTTCTATTCTACCATAATTCTGCGAAATTGGTAAAATAGGAATACACCAATCAAACTCACATAAGGAGGTTAAGTATTATGGCGAGCGGCATCGTCTTCAAAAAGAAAAACCCCAAAACCGGCCGCGAATCTAAATATTATACGATCAAGTACGACATTGGGCGCGATCCCGAAACGAACAAACGCCGGCAGAAAGAAGAAAGTGGTTTTAAGACAAAAAAAGAGGCACAGTTCGCGCTCAACGAACGGCTGAACCAACTCCAAAAAGGTACGTATATCGTGCCGTCCGATCTCACGTTCGGCCAATACCTTGAGGAATGGTTCACTGATTACGTCGAGATCAACCTGACACCTAACACTCAAGACAACTACCGGTCAATCAAAAAAGAGTTTCAACAGAAAATGGGACACATCCTTCTACGTGAGCTGAAACCTCATCACTTCAAGAAGATGTACGCCGATCTGGTCCGTGAAGGTCGTCTCTCCAAGCGGACGATCGCAAACAATCACACAATCATCAAAAGCGCCCTGAACCGCGCGTTCACAGAGGAGATCATATACCGAAATCCTCTCGATCTGGTCAAACCTCCGAAGTGGGAGAAGGTCGAACCGAAATACCTGAACGCGGAGCAAACAAAGCTCCTGCTTGAGATGATCAAGGGATACAAGTATTACAAGTACGCTTTGATCCTGTACGGCACCGGAGCTCGTCGAGGCGAGGCATTGGCCTTGCGGATCTCAAGAGACATCGACTTCGAGAACGGCGTAGTTCAGTTCAGGGAGAGTTTGAGCAACCCACGCGGCAAAGGCTTCGTATTCGGCCCTACAAAGGGCAAGAGAGTGCGAACCGTGCATGTTGGACCCTTGATACTCAAAGCGCTTAAAGAACTCAAAGAGGAGCGCCTGAGAGACCGAAAGAAGGCACTTCGTACTGGCGCCCCATATGATGCCTCTTTAGACTTGCTTTTCGCACGCCCGGACGGGTCTCCAATCCCACTCGTGAATACTGAAAAATGGTGGCGAAGTTTCACCGAGCGATTCAAACGCCTGCCAGTAGATCACCCCTTGCATGGAGTCCGTGTCCACAACCACCTGATCCGGCACACGATATCGACTCTGCTGCTGGAGAGTGGGATTGATCTAAAATCCCTCCAAGAGATGCTTGGTCACAGTTCAATTGCGATCACCGGGAACGTATACGCCCACGTGACGGAACGGATGCGTGATGGCGTTTCGAAAGAGATCAACAACATCATGGAATTCGCTTTAGCTAAGTAAAGGTTCGCAATACGTTAGCAATTCGCTAACCGAAAACCCGGAAAACCCTGATAAATCAAGGATATTTAGGGGTAGATATGGATTCGAATTAGTATAACATAACTTCTCAGACCGACCATACTTTCTTTAGAAAAAAAAGCGCGAGTCATCCCCGCGCCATTTTTCGCTTCACAAAAGCATCGAACTCTGCCGTGCCGGGCTTGGGCGCATCGGCCATCTCTTCGGCGTCGGCGTGTACGGTGAAGCGCACGAGATCCGGCTTGTCGCTCGATACCACCTTGACCTCAACAGCCTTGTACAGCGAGGCTCCCGACAAAAAACGGCTCGCGATCTTGCAACTATCTTGCCACGGAATGACGCCGCTCACGCTCGTCGGCGGCATCGACATCCAAACGGTCAGCTTGTCCTGCTCCCAGACCACTTTTTGCATACGGCCGGTCAACTTCAGTGCATCCAGCTCGTTCACCACCCCGTCCATTTTCATGACGGGTTTCACGTTCTCTGCATTCTCCGTGCCAAGTGTCCCGCCAAAGTGCGTCAGGGCTTGATCCGGCAGCAGGGACAGCGAGAGGGCGAGCACGATGGAGAGACAGAGCGCGATCAGCATGCCTTTTGACATATACGGCTCCCTCCTTTACCCCCATCCTATGCGCCCGTCCACAAAAAAAGAGCAGGCCCCTTGCCGGGCCTGCTCCTTCGTTTTGACATGCACAGACTCCGTTCGTCCTACTCGCCGGACTCGACCACACCATGACGAGTCAGAATCGTCGATTTGCCGCGAATCTTCACAGCGGAGGTGTGCTCCGTAAATTGAGCGATCAAAACTTCTCCGCGATCCAATTTCTCGGCATGGTGAAACCGAGTGTCTTGTCCGCGTGTCAAACCGATCACTTGGACGCCGTTGTCGTGCGCTTTGATTACAATGTATTCGTTGCTTTGCATGTTGTCTTTGGTCGTCATTATGTATCCCCGCCTTTTTCCAGTACACACACAGTATACCAAACGGTCGTCATGCGGGCAAATCCCTTGCACGACCGCAAAAACTTATCTCTAGGTCATTTCCAACTTTAATAGATTGCGCTATTATAATAAATAATGGCTACCTTATTCGTTGCCGAGGATTTATTCGACGAATAAGCGGAGAGGAGAAATACGATGAGCAGTATTTTTGAAGGAGCAAACATTCTCGTCAGTTCGACCAACTATTCCAATATGGGTCAAGTATTCTTGGAACAGGGCGAATTGTTCGATGTCGTGTTCCCGGCCGATTCCAACTTCACCATCGGCGACCCAGTGACGGCAACCATCTACCATAGAAACGGGATCCTCACCTTCCAGTCCACGGTCATCGGCACCATCGACGAACGGATTCTCATGATCAAGCCGAGCCGTGACACGTCGCTGTTGAACCGTCGTCAGCACCAACGCTATGACGTCAACTTGCCGGCGAAAGTCAAAATCGACCAGAACGAACTCAACGCAACGGTCATGGACATCTCCGCGGGCGGCCTGCGCTTCCAGTCGGACAAGTACATCGAGGAAGGCATGGAGCTCGACTTCACCCTCGGTTCGGCCAGCAACTTTGCCGGCAAGGGCATCGTGCGCCGCGTGCAGTTGAAGGAAGGCATCTTCGAATTCGGTCTCGAGTTCGTGCTCACGCCGGACCTGCAGCGCAACTTGGAGCAATACTTGATTCGCTACGAGCAACTCAAAGAAGCGATGAACGAAGCGTAAGAGCACCTCGCTCCACGAAAAAAAGCCCCGAAGCCATGCGGCCCGGGGCTCTTTTTTGTACATTCTCCTGCGCTTAGCGAAGCACCAATTGCGACATCTTGGCATCGTCGCCCTGTTGCAGCAAGTAAGAGACGCCCTCTGCCACCGTTTCGGGGCGCAGCGCCTGCGACTTCTGCTGCGAGGGGATGCCTGCAAAGTCGGTCTGGGTCGTGCCAGGGGCCACGACCGCCACGCGAATGCCGTGTGGACGACCTTCTTGGTGCAGAGCTTCCGTCAACCCCATCACCCCCCACTTGGAGGCACAGTACGCCGAAGCAAACGGCTCCGTCTCCATGCCGAGCAGCGCCGCGATGTTGACGACCTGCCCGCCGCCGTTGCGTTTCATATGAACGAACGCAGCCCTGCACATATGGAAAACGGCTTTGAGGTTCGTATCGAGAATTTCGTCGAGCATCACTTCGTCATACTCTTCGATCGGAGCGAACGATCCGACTCCGGCGTTGTTGACGACGATCTCGATGCGGCCAAATCGATCGGACGCCACTTCAAACAGACGCTCCACTTCCAATTGGTCGCGGATGTCGCACGCCACAGCGAGCAATCGTTTGCCGACGCGCATCTCTTCTTGCAACCGTTCCAGTCCGTATTCGTTGCGCGCCACCGCCACCACGTTGATCCCAAGCTCCAACAGGTTGCGGACGATGGCGCGGCCAATTCCCCTGCTCGCGCCCGTCACGATTGCGGTCTGCCCCGCCAGTTGACGTGCCATTCTACTTCCTCGCTTTCCCGTTGTATATTCCTACCAATAAGTATATACCATTCTACAAATTTCGTGTAGGATCGAGTTAGATTGCTAGAGTTAGGAGGCGGCACGTCCGCATGATACGAACTCCCGAGACCCCATTCACCCTCTTACGCCGCAGCTTCCGCGACGTGCTCCCGGCATCCGGCCGTGAATTGAAATCCTGGCACGACTTCGCATCGCGTATTCCCGATCCGGAATTGCAGCACCAAGCCTTGATGAGTTTGACGACCAAGCGTTTTCACGCCGACGGCGGCACCGTCTACGCCACCGCCGCTCATCCCGCGCATCTACATACGTTAGTGAAATTGATCGTCGCGTTCCAGACGATTTCCGATTATCTCGACAACCTGTGCGACCGCAGTACCTCGCTTGATCCGGCAGATTTCCGCCAACTGCACCAAGCGATGCTCGACGCCGTGACCCGCAACGGAGAACTCCACGACTACTACGCCCACCGTGCGGAAAAAAACGACGGCGGCTACCTCAACGCCCTCGTCACCACTTGCCAAGAAAGCATCGCGTCTCTGCCAAGTTACCCGCTCGTCCAAGCAGGAATTCTCCGGCTCGTCGGCCTGTATTGCGATCTCCAAGTCCACAAGCATGTCCGAGTCGAAGAGCGCGAACCTCGCCTCATCAAGTGGTTCGAGCAACACGCCGAGCAATTCCCGGAGCTTGCGTGGTATGAATTCTCGGCGGCAACCGGCTCCACGCTCGGCATGTTCATGCTCTTCCTCGCCGCAAGTGACGAGGATTTGACGCCGGAGGATGTGGAGAAGATTCTACACGCCTACTTCCCGTGGATCGGCGGTTTGCACATCCTGCTCGACTACTTCATCGACCAAGAGGAAGATTTGGAGGGCGGCGACTTAAATTTCGTCACCTACTATGAATCGACAGACGAAGCGTACGAACGCATCCGCACCTTTGCGTCCCGCTCCCTGCAAGCTCTCGAAGACTTGCCAAGCCCCCGCTTTCACCGCTTGGTGATTCAAGGCTTGGTCGGCATGTACTTCTCGGACACCAAAGTTCTTGGAGACTCGCCACACCGCGCCTTCGTGTTGGAATTGACCGAAGGCATGGGACGCATCGCGAGTCTGTTCCACTGGGTCTGCCGCTATTACCGCAAGCGCTACGACTCGTATTAAAAGGCAAAACGGTCGCGCATACTACCTCCAACTGTTGATCTCCAGAGGAGGACGCAAGACCATGACCAATAGACGCGAAAACTTGACCACGCCACAATCCCATACCGACACAAGGGAAGTCCTGACGTATGAATACGCCAAAGGCTACGTCCCGACCGAAAATCCCAAAAACGAAGAACCGGAACCCGACGGTGATCGCTTGCGTTAAGGAACCAATTTCCTGACATAGACCTCCCGCTTTTATCCGATAGTAACAACAACGTCGGATGCAAAGGAGGGCTCTCTATGAACCGTATCACGTCTTGGGATCGAATTGCGCTCACCCTCGTCATCGTTGGGGCATTGAACTGGTTGCTGGTCGGTTTGTTCCAATGGGACTTGGTGGCCGCCCTGTTCGGCGGTGCCGACTCTTGGCTCAGCCGCATCATCTACACCTTGGTAGGGATCTCCGGTCTCTACTGCTTCAAACTCTTGCTGATGGGTCGCGATGATCGAGAAGTGAGATAACTGCAAACCGATTTGAAAAACCCTCACGCCCTTGGGCTGTGAGGGTTTTTTGCGTTTTATAAAATATCGATTTACGAAACACTATCTTTTTCTTGAAAAAAGTCTTGCAATTCTATCTGCGAAATTGTACGATTATTTACGAAATATAAAAAGGGAGGCGTTACAATGAAACGCAAAACCATGATCACCGCAATCGCAACCGCAGTTATGATGACGACGGTCGTCCCGGCTGCATTCGCACAAACCGGTACCCCGACTGTTGCAGCACCGGCAGCAAAGTCCGTCGATGCACAAGCAGCAGCAGGTAACGCTCTGAAAGCAGAAGCTGCGAAATACGGCTTCAAATCCGATCTCTCCGACCTGCAACTCGTCTCCACGACGAACACGCTGGGCGGCACGATCGTTCGCTACCAACAAACCGTAAACGGCGAAGAACTGTTCACCCACCAAGTCGCTGTAACCCTCGACAACGCTGGACAAGCGCTGCTCGTGACCTCCGACTACGTGCCGAACCTCACCGTTGAAACGATCAAAACCAAGAAACTGACCGAAAACGAAGCAGAAGCAAAAGCTCTGGCTGACCTGAACGTCACCGGCGGCGCATCTGCGATGAACTCCCGCAAGTTCGGTTATGTTGTTGAAAACGGCAAAGCGGTTCCGGCATTCAAAGTTGTTTCCCACAACGGCGAAGCAGAAGTTGAATCCTTCGTCCACGCTGAAAACGGCAAGGTCCTCAAGAAGCGCGACCTGCACCAAAACGTAAACGGCACGGGTAAAGTCTTCAACCCGAACCCGGTTCGTACCCAAGGCAGCGCTACCGGCCTGACCGACAACTCCAACAGAGACTCCACCGCTCTGACCAACCAACTGAAAGCTGTAACCCTGCAAGGTCTGGACGGCTCCGGCTACCTGCGCGGTTCCTACGTATACATCAAGTCGAAAGCGAACACCTTCTCTTCGACGAACGCATTTAACTTCACCCGTTCTTCGTCTTCCTTCGAAGACGTCATGGCATACTACCACATCGACACCGTTCAACGTTACATCCAAACGCTCGGCTTCACCAACGTGAACAACCGTGCGATCACCGTTAACACCAACGCTTCGACGCAAGACAACTCCTGGTACTCCCCGTCCACGAAGGATCTGACCTTCGGCACCGGCGGCGTTGACGATGCAGAAGATGCAGGGATCATCGCGCATGAGTACGGCCACTCCATCCAAGACAACCAAGTTCCGGGCTTCGGTGCAACCGAAGAGGGCGGCGCTATGGGCGAAGGCTTCGGCGACTTCATGGGCGCAACCTACGAAGATGCAGTAGCTCCGAACACTGCGTTCAAAGCTCTGATCGGTGAGTGGGACGCTACTTCCTACTCCTCCTCCAACCCGCCGACCCTGCGTCGTCTGGACACCACCAAGAAATACCCGACCAACATGGACGGCGAAGTTCATGATGACGGTGAGATCTGGTCGCACGGTGAATACGACATGGCGCAAGCATTTGGCCGTGACGTAGCAACCAAAATCATCCTGCAATCGCACTTCTCCCTCACCCCGAACTCCGGCTTTGCTAACGGCGTCGCAGCAATCAAAGCGGCTGACCAAGCTCTGTACGGCGGTTCCCACCTGACCCAACTCAACTCCATCTGGGCTGCTCGCGGCCTGTAAGGTTGACTCAGAGAAAGACTGCATCCCTCGGGGATGCAGTCTTTTTTTCGTTTACAGAATCTACTATTCTTGGTACGATATTGGTTATTAAAATGAAACGGAGAAATGATTGCTCATGCCTAGTATGTCAATGTATTTCCAAGGCCCGATCAACATCTTTGCGCTTGCCTGTGTTGTTTTGGTTCTGGCGTTGATCGCCAAGGGACCACGTAAGAGACTCACCTGCCCGACTTGCCAACACACCCAGGAAACAGAAGCCGCTTTACCACAGCGCTACTGTGGCGACTGCCACAGCCAGTATAAAATTGATGTCATCCGCAAGACCAGTTCCGCACGGATCGTTGGTCTCGCTGCATTTGTCATCTTGTTGGTCCTCGCAATCTGGACAGCGAACGGTACGTGGGAACAATATCAAGATATGATCAAGCATATGCCTCCGAGAGTGAATTAGAAAAAGCACCCTGTCCTGTCGGATCAGGGTGCTTTTCGTTTCTTATCGCAACGCTGTATTCATTACAAAAGTTTTTACGTGCTTCCCGCTTTTCAATGATGCGATTGCCTGTGTTTCAAACAGGTCCTGCGCTTCCGCTAGAGTACTCTTTGGAGTTTGCTTTTTACGATAATCTTCATCCGTCCACTGGTCACAAACGAACCAGCCAACAAGATACAAACCATGATTTGTTTGATTGTCTTGCAAGTATCTTCCAACTAATTGGTTTTCAATCGCGGTTTTCAGTTCTTTGTTCCAGCATCCTTTAACTTCAATAATCACGGTTATGTTATCGTATTCCCTACTCTGTGGATTGCGCATAATAGCGTCAACCTGAATATCCGTACGCTCCCCTTTACCCGTACCATAACCTGATCGAATTTCCACTTCACGATTGACGACTACTCCTCGATTTCGTAAGTCCTCGCCCAGATGGTGCTTGATGAGGTCTGAGAATTCTTCCTCATCCTTCGGTTTGTATTGCCCTTTCTTAGTTTCATTCCAAAGCGTGAAAGCGATAGGTGTTTCTCCTTGAAATTTAGATTCGATTTTTTTCAAAGTATCGCATAATACTTCAAGCAGGTCGTCCCCGTTTTGCACCAATCGATTCTCGGAGTGACGAGCAAGTTCTAAGATATCCTTAGAGGTTGGAGGGTTCCAAGTTTGTTGTCGCGCAACCTTTCTTGCTTCAATCAAACTCCACGTTAGCCATTCTAGGTGTGGTAGCTCGTCCATAATTGCACAAATTACTTCACAAGCTTGGTATGTTCCTCTCTGTTTTAGGTAATTAAGTATTCCATCACGATAGTCTGCTACATTCTCGCGAGGACCTACAAAATGAGCCATTGTGCTGTTATCGTGAATCGGATCCTCTGAATGAGGAAATACATTAGCTAGCCAAACGTAAAGAACCGCAACTTGATCTTCCTCTAAGTGGCGAATCAATTCAAAACGCCGAAGATCTTCAGAGATCTGAAGCATGACCTTTTTAGCAAATTCAAGGTCACCTTCTAATAAAGAGAAAAGTTCTCTTGGAGTTTCGGTGGTTAGCACTCCGACCAACAGTAAACGTTTTACAATCACAGCCTTCTCAGCATCCGCTGGGTCATCAGAATGCCTGGAATCAATATCTTGCAAGATATCCCTCACACTATTTATTTTGTTGTTAATAAGGAAATCTAAAATACTCTCCATGCATTTCGGCGACATCTGAGGTCGGTCCTGTATAAAAGATAGAAGAAAATTACCCAACCTTTGATCTAAACATCCCGTTAGTCTTTCCAAAAAATAAACGTGCTCGTTTTTCTCGGTTTCCTTCTCTATCATTATTTGCAAAGTTTTAAAAAACTCTTCTGGTGCGTGTTCATATGCAAAAGAAACCAATTTCTGAACAGCGGGTTTGTCTTCATCTTCACCTGACCCTTGATAACTCAAGATGATTGATGCCCAATTACGCCATACACCACTCGGTAATGTGTTAACGAATTTGGAATCAATCAAATATAGAAGAAATAAGGCTCGATAACCCGCAGTTGCTGGTCTATAGATTATTTTTTGCCCAAGCCACTGATCCGTGTCCTCACATTGAGTTAGCACATATTTCTTCGCTGCATCTACGATTCGACTATGAGTGGGAGTATCTGCGTTGACCCATCCTGGCAATTTTGTGAGATCAACTTCATCCTCGTTACTATAATGAGGACTTTCCTCTTCAACAGACATCACCAGATTTAAATACCACCAAGATTCTATTTTGCCAGACTCAATTTCGTCTAACATCCTTAAAACCTTCACCGAGGGAGGAGGATCAAGATTCTCTACTTTATCTTCACATTCCAGATCCTGCTCGTCTCTATAACTTTCTCGTAAAGATTTAGCCTTTTCGGAGTACAAATCAACCGGCTTAAAGAAATCCCCGACAATATCTTTCATGATTGGATATTTGACGTAGGCATCAAAAATTAGCTCAATTTGATCAGAACCAGCAAAGATATCCCATGCAAGTTGAGCATATTTTCGACCAAGTGGAGTATCGTGGTTGTTCTTCATCATTTCTAGCAACCACGGTAAATCTGATGACTTTATTAGACCCGTGGAAGATAATATTTGTAAGCTAGTCGTTTGATTTTCCATACTTAATGCATACTGAATCAAGTTTTTATTGCCGTCATTTTCTAAATGCAATCTCCTAATAAAGCTATTGCTGAATCTTCTTTTTGAACTAAGGGTAACTAGAGTGTTCCAATACTCCTCCAACACTTTAGCATCCATGATATTTTGCAAAGCTTTTTCTAGAATTCCCTCTTCTAAATGATCAAATTCTGACAGATGAAGAAATCCTTTTCCGTTCTCACGTAGCCAATTTAAAGCGATCGGTAAGTCTTTAGGCTCTAATTTTTCTATTATTTCGTATTTGAGAAACATCTTGTATGCGCCAATATAATTCCTTTTTTTGGGTTGGGTCAACAGGCTAAAGAGTTCATCTTTGCTGATATGATTAGGCCATAGACTCCTGAAACCATATCCTTTTAGTTGATCGTTCGGATCATCCCCCGTTTTACCAGATATCATGAGTTTGAATATGGGAATTGTTTGTTCATCGACAAAACGGCATAATGCATGTGCTGCATTCTCACGATGATTTTGTGACTCGGTAAGGTCTATTACGGTATCAATAAGATCCTGTTTCAATTCCACGATTACACATGCTTCCGCGATATCTACAGCGATCCTTCGTGCTAACCAACCTTTTGACGAGTCGTTAAAATATGGCCGTAATTGCTCCGCTAACTTCGGATGCTGAAGCTTTCTATAAAAACTCCTAAGTTCTGTATCTATTATTGTCTTTTTTTCAGCTTCTTTCAGCAAAGCTTCAGTCAGCAATTCTTTGGTACGATCATCAAAATTCAATACATCAGCATTCAGGAGGACAACAGGGTCACTTACAAGTATTCCCTGAATCATAATAGGATTAAGATTCGCAATCCATGCCGCTGTTTGGTGAAGTTGCGGGATCAACCTTCTCTCTGGATCTGTAGGGTGTGTAAGCAAGCTCATTATTTGTTTCGTCTCCATATTTCGAGTCGTAACGTAATAAGCGGCCAAAAACTCCGCGTAAGTTTGATGCGCCCACCCAAAGCGATTGGCACCGCGTGAATTAAACAAACCCGTAGAAAGAACTTCTTGAATGGCAAACTCTGTTACCTCGAATATGTTACCTTCAGCGATTTCAACTCCCCCGCTCAATGCATCCATCGTTACATCTACTTCTGGGACATTTCCCAGATCAGGAGCACGCCACACCGCATATCGATTTGAAAAGATCGTTACAGCTGCGATTCGAGCAGCTACTAAAAAGCGCTGCGTTCGAGTCAAAGCCCCTAACATTTTGCTTGATCTCAACCTGTTGTCACTAATTTCCGAACAAAGCAACGAACAGCCCTTTAAATACAGCTCCTGTTGTGTCGACGGCAATTGGCCGGACTCCCGAAAGACGTTAATCAAGAGATTCAGAGTCACCGGCTTAATTGCAAGAGATACTGCTTCCCTTTTGTATAGCTCTTCAAAAAAACAGCTTTCATTCAGACCTTGTGAAATCACTGCTTGCCTAACATCACTCCGCCTCAGAGGTACAAGTTCATAAACCCTAACATGCTCTTCCCCCAATAATTCAATCAATCCATTCTCCAACACATTCGGCCAATCTCCCGTTCGGCACGCAATCCGTAAAAATAATCGTTTTACAGGGAATTTAGCAAGTTCATCTACTAACAAAGTTGCAATTGTATCAATTCGAAGTAACCCTTCATCTAAGCTGTCCAAAAATAGATGCAATTTGTAATCTCCGTCTACCCATTCAGTAAAATCATTGCTCTCGAACAATTTCTTAACAAGTCGTTCTTCACTCCCGAAAGAACGAAGATCCAAAAACATTGTTTTATCACCTTGTTTTTCAATTTCGTTTGCTCGTCTTAGATGCTCATGCTTCAACGCTGTTGACTTACCTGTCCCCGGCTCTCCAATGAAGGCGAGACACTGAATTCCCAAGATTTCATCATATGAAACTACATCAGTAGTATGGTATTTCCCCCACTCCCCTTCAGGGTCAAGAAGGAATCCACCATCAATTAAGGAAAATGTGCCTTCTCGGGGACACCAAAACCTTTTCCAGGTGTATTGAACAGTTGTCATTGCTATGACCCCCAATATGAATTACCACTAAAATTAATTTTCATAGAAGAATTCAAATATAACGGTTTCTATTCTTGCAAAAAATAAGGTTGTATTGTATTATAAAACACCTATAGACAAAACGAAAGAAGAGGTTGAAATTCCTTTGAGTGGTAATGACTTCATTTGGTACCTACTATTTTTTGTATCCATATTTATTTCTGGTTTCGCAATCACTTTGAGATTGCATGGTTATATTAGAAAACGAGATGATTTAGTCTTCATTAACATTAACCACATAAAAAAATTGCTACTTCCTACCGTCAAACATTGGTATGTACCAATAACTTTTGCAATCATAGTTTCTCTTAGAATATACCCTAACGATAACACACATCAAAGTTCTATTTTTCAAGTCATAGTATTCGCTTCAATTACATTATTACTAACCACCCTTATAAGAAGTTACATTAATAATGCTAGAAATTCTATTTTTATCACTGGATTAGTAGGTCTCCCCGTTTTGCTATACATTATCTATTATCAAGTTTTTTTAGTCACTTTCTATCAAATTGCAGGGAAAGGAAATTTGAAAATCGGGGCTCTCGTCTTGTTTTCGCCAATTCTAATGATCCCATTAGTTTATTTTGTCAAATCAATACTCGATCGTCCGAATGACAAAAGATTGGTGGCAATTTTCGGTATACTATTATTCATTATTACAGAAACCTACTTCCTCTATGTTCTTGGTTTGGTAAACTTATCCTACACCCATCCTGAATATTTCGCTGTTTTTAACACCCAATCACTTCTTTCGAGATCAATTAATATTTTGATTTCGGGCTGTAATTCACTGTTTCAATATCCCGATAATCCTTTTGATCATCCTGGTTTGGTCGCCTCCTACCTAATCGGATATATATATCACCTCTCTTTTGTCGCCTTTTTTGTATCTTATCTCTCCTCAGTTCTTAAAGAAAATCGTCCACCTGATATCGCCTAACAATGAAAAAACGTTCTCCCTCTTGTGAGGAAGAACGTTTTTTCATTGTTACACGCCCATCGCATTCAATACCAAATCCACCAGGAACAACCCGGCAATCACAACGGCGGGCATCGAGATCTCCTTGTGTCTGCCCAGTGCCAGTTTCAGCACGGGGTACGCAATGAAACCGAATGCAATGCCGTCTGCGATGCTGTAGGTCAGCGGAATCAGCACGATGATTAGGAACGCGGGGAAGCCTTCGGTGATGTCTTGGAACTTGATGTTCTGGACATTCTGAATCATCAACCCGCCGATCACGATCAGCACCGGCGCAATCGCACAGCCCGGGATGATCTGAATGAACGGCAGGAAGAACAACGACAGCAGGAACAACCCGCCCGCTGTCAGAGCTGTCAACCCGGTCTTGCCCCCTGCTGCGAGGCCGGCGGCGTTCTCGACGGTCGTGACCGTCGGACTCGTGCCGAAGAATCCGGACGAGATGACCGAGATGGCGTTTGCTTGGAACGAGCGCTTGAATTTCTGCTCCGGAACAAACCCGTGCAGAATCCCCATGTTCTCAAACACGAGGATCATCGTCAGCGAGAACGTCGCCATCCAGAACGAAATCGAACCGACTTTCGCGAACGACAACGCTCCGATCACCGAGAATCCGTCCCAGATCGACGCAGACGATGCGGCCGACGCCGTCTCGCCCGGTTGCACGAGACCGAACACCCAGCCAAGGCCGGTGCCGACCAAGATCGAGAGCAAGAAAGCTCCCTTCACACCGCGGAAGAACAGCACCAGCGTCACCAGCAACGTCAAAACCGTCACCAACGCCTCAGGAGAACTCAAGTCCCCCATCTGAACGAACGTTGTAGAGCTGGCGGCGACGAGAGACCCTTTTTGCAACCCGATGAAGGTCAGCAACAGACCGATGCCGACGGTGATCGCTTCCTTGAGCGACTGCGGAATCGCTTCCGACAGCCAGCCCGCCAACCGCGTAAACGCGGTGACAGCAAACAGCACGCCCGAGAGAAAAACGGCGGCCAAACCCTCTTGCCACGAGAGCCCCATCGAATGCACGATGGTGTACACGAAAAACGCGTTGACTCCCATGCCCGGCACCAGCATCAGCGGCGCGTTTGCATAGAAGCCCATCAGCAGGCACCCAAAACACGCCGTCAAAACCGTTGCCAACACGCCCCCCGCCATCGGAATCCCGGCATCGGCGAGAATCGCAGAGTTGACCGCTACAATATACACAATGGTGAAGAACGACGTCATGCCTGCCATCACTTCGGTTTTCAACGTGGTTCCATGCTCTCGCAAACCAAATACGCGTTGAAACAAGTTCAGCAACATACTCCTTCTCCTCAGTTAATAACCCTCAACCCACCCGTGCAATCCGTACAGAGATCCACAGTGCCATTCTAGCACAGTCTGTCAAGCGGGTAAACAAAAAGGCTCTCCTCAACGCATGCGAAGAGGAGAGCTTTTTTAGCGGTGCAAGTACGGTTTGAGTTGTTCGCGAATCTCCGATGCCGTCCCGATCGAGAGCAAGGAGTTCGCAATTTGTTCGCACTCGGCGCGGTCCAGGGAACGAACCGCACGCTTGATCTTGGCAATCGAACCGCCGTCCATGCTCCACTCGTCGAGACCGAGACCGAGCAACAGCGGAGTTGCCAGCTCATCGCCTGCCATCCCTCCGCACATGCCGACCCATTTGCCTCGGGCGTGTGCGGCGTCGATGACCGTCTTGATCAGACGCAAGACCGACGGGTGGAAGTAGTCGTAGAGGTTCGCGACTTTCTCGTTCATGCGGTCCACGGCGACGGTGTACTGCACCAAATCGTTCGTGCCGATGGAGAAAAAGTCAACTTCCTGCGCGAACAGGTCGGCCAACAGTGCAGCCGACGGAATCTCGACCATGATCCCGACTTCCATCGCGTCGTCAAACGGGATGTTTTCCGAAGTCAATTGCTCTTGCGCTTGCCGGTAGAGTGCTTTCGCCGCTCTCCACTCGTCGAGGTTGGAGATCATCGGGAACATCACTTTGAGCTTGCCATAGTGGCTGGCGCGCAGGATGGCGCGAAGTTGCGTCACGAGCAGTTCGGGACGGTCAAGGCACAGGCGGATCGCTCGATAGCCGAGGAACGGGTTGAGTTCCTTGGGCAGTTCCAGATAGGAGAGCTCCTTGTCCCCGCCGATGTCCAGTGTGCGGATGACGACCGGATGGTCACGCAGATTCTCTGCGACCGCTCGGTAGGCTTCGAATTGCTCCTCTTCGGTCGGCATCGACGTGGCGTTCATAAACAGAAACTCGGTGCGGAACAGCCCGATCCCCTCGGCTCCCTGTTCCAATGACATCTGAGATTCGGCGACGGTCCCGATGTTCGCCGCGACTTCGATTCGATGGCCGTCCTTGGAAATCGCCGGTTGGTGTGTGAATTGCGAGAGGACTTCCAACTCCCCTCTCTCCGCTTCCATGCTCTTGCGGTATTCCTCCACAGTTGCAGCGTCAGGATGCAAGATACAGTCTCCCGTGGTGCCGTCAAACAGCAGGGTGTCGCCGTTTTGAAGGGATTCGATCTGCTTCCCTACGCCCAAAACCGCCGGGATGCCAAGCGACTTGGCGAGGATCGCCGTGTGCGACGTCTTGCCGCCGACACGGGTGATGATGCCGAGGATGTAGGTTTTGTCGAGTTGCACGGTGTCGGACGGGGTCAGGTCGTCCGCGACGAGCACAACTTCTTCACGGATGTCGGAGAGAGAAACGCGTTGTCCACCGCTCAAGTTCGTGAGCAAACGGTTGCCCACATCGCGGACGTCAGCCGCCCGTTCGCGCATGTACTCTTGGGGCATGCTTTCAAAAAGCGCCGCGATGCTTGCGACGACGTTTTGCACCGCGCGTTCTGCCGGTACGAGTTGTCCTTGAATCTGACGCTCGATCTCCGGATAGAACATCGGGTCGGCGAGGATGCTCGTCTGGCCCGCGAGGATGGTCGCTTTTTCTTCGCCGAGAGTTTCCTTGGTTTTTTCAACCAGCGCGTGCAGTTCACTCAGAGATTGATCCTTGGCAGAGGAGAGTCGTGCCCATTCCGCTTCTACATCGCTTGCTTCGATATGGTCCGCGACGGATGCAACAGACGCTGCACCCGGTCGGTATCCCCACACGTTGCCGATGCGAATCCCGGGCGAGACGCCGAGACCGCTAAATCGAAGTTCCGCCATTACGCTTCACCGAACTTGCTTTCCACCAGAGCAACGAGCGCTGCAAGCGCTTGGTCTTCGTCTGCCCCTTCCGCTTCGATGGTCACTTTGCTTCCTTGTGCAAGACCGAGCGTCATGAGGCCGAGGATGCTCTTGCCGTCTACCGTGTTGTTGGCTTCGGTGGTCAGTTTGATGTGCGACGCGAATTTGTTCGACTCTTGCACGAACAGTTGCGCCGGACGAACGTGGAACCCTTGGTCGTTTTGGATGGTGACTTGTTGGCTTTTCATTGGGAAAGACCTCCTCGATTAGGCAGTTACGCGTTTTTTCAAAAGGGTTAGCATCAGCGCCGCAACGACGGTACCGATGACAATCGACAGAACGTAGAGCAACGGATGTCCGACTGCGTTCGGAATCGGGACGACGAAGATCCCGCCGTGCGGGGCACGGAGCGTGCAATCAAACAGCATCGACAGTGCGCCGGTGACGGCCGCCCCCACTGCGACAGACGGAATGACGCGAAGCGGATCGGTTGCTGCAAACGGAATCGCGCCTTCGGTAATGAAGGAGATGCCGAGTACGGCCGCCGCTTTGCCGGCTTCGCGTTCTTCGCCGGTGAATTTTTTCGGTGCGAGCAGCGTGGCGAGCCACAGGGCCAGCGGAGGAACCATACCGGCCGCCATGACGGCCGCCATCGGAGCGAATACGTTGCTTCCGAGCAAACCGACTGCAAACGTATACGCAGCTTTGTTCAGCGGGCCGCCCATGTCGATCGCCATCATCGCGCCGAGCAAGAGGCCGAGAAACACTGCGTTGGTGGAGCTCAGACCGGTCAACCACGCGGTAAGTGCATCCATCACTGCCTTGACCGGAGTCCCGATGACATACACCATGAGCAAACCTGTGACCAGCGTGGAGAGGAACGGAATGATCAAGATCGGTTTCAGACCTTCAAAGTTACGAGGGAGCTTGATGTAGTCTCGCATCCACTTCGCCACATACCCCGCGAGGAAACCGGCTACAATCCCGCCGAGGAATCCGGCACCGTTCTGTGAAGCGAGCATCCCGCCGACGAGACCCGGTGCCAAGCCCGGTTTGCCCGCAATGGAAAATGCGATAAAACCTGCGAGAATCGGAACCATGAGGGCAAATGCCGCGCCGCTCCCGATGTTCATGAGCGCCGCAGGAAGCGTGCCTTGTTCCTTAAATGCATTGATGCCGAAGATAAACGAGATCGCGATGATCAGACCGCCCGCGACAACCAGCGGAAGCATGTGCGAGACACCGTTCATGAGGTGTTTGTAGGCGCCCGTTTTTTCGCGTTTGAGTTCGGACTTTTTGGGTTCGATTTGTTCTTGCTTGTCGGCAACAGGAACTGCTGCGACGGCTTCCTTGGCAAGCGCTTCGTCCAGTAGGCCGTTCGGGTTGCGGATCGCGTCTGCAATCGGAACTGTCACGACGTTTTTCCCTGCAAAACGGTCAGCGTCGACGTCGATCGCCGCAGCGACGATGATCGCGTGCGCTTCGTCGATTTCTTGTTGG
Source organism: Tumebacillus amylolyticus (assembly GCF_016722965.1). Classification (NCBI taxonomy): domain Bacteria; kingdom Bacillati; phylum Bacillota; class Bacilli; order Caryophanales; family Alicyclobacillaceae; genus Tumebacillus; species Tumebacillus amylolyticus. The sequence continues at coordinate 332,827 of NZ_JAEQNB010000004.1, read as the reverse complement.
GTCAGTTCATTTTCAATCCCCATCGCCCCACGGGTTTCGACTTTCAGCGTGATGTCGCGTTCCCGTGCTGCTTTCGCCAGAGATTCTGCCGCCATGTAGGTGTGGGCGATCCCGGTCGGGCAAGCGGTGACTGCCAGTATTTTTTTCTCCATCGTCATCCTTCCCCTTTCATGCTTTGGGTACCAATTTTTTTGCGGTGACGCGATGTACTTCGTTTTGCACCTCTTCTGCCGTGCAAACTTGCGTCCCGCGCTTGGATGCGGTGACCGTGCCCGCCGTGGTGGCCCATTCGGCGAGCTCCGGCAGAGACTTGCCTGTCACCAAGCCGTGAACAAGTGCCGCCACCATCGAATCTCCGGCCCCAACCGTACTTTGCGGTGTGATCGGGAACGGTTTGACTTGGTAGGTCTCTTCCTTGTTCAAAAAAACGGCTCCGTCTCCGCCCATCGAGACGACGACAAGCGAAAGTCCGCGTGCGAGCAACGTCTGACCGGCGGAAATGATCTCGTCGAGCGTCTCCACTCCTTGCCCGGTCAGTTGTTGCAGTTCGAAGAGGTTTGGTTTGACGGCGTAGGGACGGGCTTCCAAGCCTTTTTTCAACGCGTCTCCGTCGGCGTCGAGGATCGTGCGCACGCCCTTGGAGTTTGCCAACTCCACCAACTGCCCGTAGATGTCGGACGACACTCCCTTGGGAAGACTTCCGGCGAGGACGAGGTAGGAAGCTTCGGACAGCAACTCTTCCAATACGTTCAGAAATTCTAGAACACTTTGGGGTTGAACATCGAAACCGTTTTCATTAATTTCAGTTGTCACTTGGTCCGATTCGGAGTACACCTTCAAGTTCGTGCGGGTCTCGCCCGGCACGCGCACGAAGGAATGCGGTACCCCCTGCCGGTCGAGTTGAGCCAGCAAGCGCTCGCCGTATCCTCCGGCGATCAGTCCCGTTGCGAGGACGTCAACGTCAAAACCGTGCAAGACTTTGGCGACGTTGATGCCCTTGCCGCCCGGATCGATCCGAACTTGCCGGACGCGATTGAGTCCCCCGACTTCCAGAGCGGGGACCGTTACGGTTTTGTCGAGTGCGGGATTTAGAGTCACCGTAACAACAGTTGATTTCATCTCGGTACCTCCTATGGCTGTACAACGTACGTATCGATGTCTGCTTCGCGCAATCGGCTGAGAAGAGTTTCACTCACACCGGCATCGGTGATCAGTTTGTCGATGTGCGCGAGGTCTGCGAATTTGGCGAACGTCACGTGGCCGATCTTGCTCGAATCGGTCAGCAAAATGACTTCTTGCGCAACTTCGATCATTTTGCGCTTGGTCGACGCTTCGGTCAGGTTCGGCGTCGTCAAACCGTGTACGAGATCGAGACCGTTCGTGCCGATGAACGCTTTGTCCACGCGCACCATTTCCAGAACTTTTTCTGCGACCGGCCCGACGAACGACAGGGTCTCTTGGCGCAGCAATCCGCCGATCAACAGCACTTCAATGCCCGGCACGCTCTGCAATTCTTGCGGGAACAGCAGGGAGTTCGTGACCACGGTGAGCTTGGAGAACTTGCGCAGTTTCTTGACGAGGCTGTAGGTGGTCGTCCCGCCGTCGATGAGGATCGTGTCGCCCTCCTGAATCATCTCAAGCGCTCGCCTTGCAATCGCTTCCTTCTCAGGGTGAGAGGCGTCCTCTTTCTCCCCGAACGTCGGCTCGTGGTTGACGACTTTCAGCGACATCGCACCCCCATGCGTGCGTCGTACCAGTTTTGCTTCTTCTAACTCTTGCAGGTCGCGGCGCACCGTCGATTCGGAAACCCCGAATTGAGCGCTGACTTCCTGCACGGTCACGCGCGAATGAGCGGTGACGTACTCCAAGATCTTGGCTTTGCGTTCCTCTCCAAACATAGGAAAACCCTCCACAGGTCGTGTTTGCTTATTTGTGATGAGTTATGATCATTTGTGCTTATGTGTGATTGATACTGATTATATTCGAACAATTCGCTTTGCGCAACCAATAAAAAAAGCACCGAAACGGCACGGCGCCCGGTGCTTTTTTTTCAGAAAAAACGGAGTTTTGACAGAGCTTTCACCAATGCCGCAAACAGCACGAATCCGCCCATAACCAGCCCCAACAACCCCAAGTCCCAGCCATAGACGAACGTCCAGCCTGCCTGCAACGAATCGCTGTGTTGATAGGCAAATACAGAAACCGCTTCGCTCGTCGCAGCTTCCGTGCCGCGCAACGGCTCCCAGAGGAAAAACGCCAGAACCGCCGCGAGGAAGGCGTGGACGATTTTATAGAGAAAGTACGGCTTGTAGCGAATGTCTGTGGACGAGATGATGCTCGCAACTTGCATGTGAACGGAGATGCCGCCCCATGCGACCAACCCGGACGCGACGACGATCTTGGACTTGATGTCCGGGCCGATCGCATCTGCAATGCGGCGCATGCTTTGCGTAACTTCCAAGAAGCCGACGACCAACGAGTGCGCCAACGCTTCCGGCAGGTGCATCACAGACAGCATCCACGCAAGCGGTGCCGTCAAGATCTCCGAGATTGCCCCCGTCGAGACAAATTGAATCACCACCGAGAACACGATCATGAACGCCCCGATGCCAAACAACGTCTTGAACGCATTGGTCACCGCATCGGACAAAATTTCGATCATCCGGCGCTTTTCTTCAATCTGTGCGTCGTGCATCCGGCGAAAGGCGCGGAGCACCAGCGAGGATTTCTGATCTTTGATCTGCGCGGAACTCTCCCCGCCGCGGTCATGGTAGCGCAACAAAAAGCCGAGCAAAATGGCACCGGCAAAGTTGGCCGCTGCAATCACGACCCCAAGCGTGGCGTCCTTGAAGACCCCCACCGAGATCGCGACCAAGATGAACATCGGGTCTGCCGTGCTTGCGATGCATAACAACCGCTCCCCTTCGGAGCGCGTGACCAGTTTTTCACTTCTGAGCAACGCCGCCAGCCGCGCCCCTACAGGGTAGGAGGAGATGAAGCCCATCGCCATCGCAAAGCCCCCCGAGCCCGGCACTCGAAAAAGCGGCCGCATAATCGGTTCGAGCAACACGCCCAAAAAGTGTACGATGCCCAGTCCAACCATGAATTCAGACAACACCAACACGGGAAAAACGGCCGGAAACACGATGTCCCACCAAATCTTCAACCCTTGCAGTCCCGCTTCATAAACCAATTGCAGATTGCCCACCATGAACGCCGCCAGCACGACCAAGAGGCCGCCCCACACACTTCTTTGAAAAAAGGTTGCGACTCTCATCTCGAACCCCCAACTCCTCGACCTCACGTTATCCATTGATTCTATGCGAGACGAGGTACAAGACAGAACAAGCCCCCGGCCCGGTCGCAGGGCGGGAGCTTTTTTTCCTATTGGTTGGGGATTCCACCGGGCGGATAGTAGTACGGAGGGATCTTGATCCAACCGCGTTCCCTCATCAAAACACGAAGCGGAGCCCCGAACTTCATCAATCTGACCATCGATTGCAGGAATAGATATCCCACGTCAGCACGTACCGACTCTGCGATACCGCTTCCACACAGCGCGATGCTGGAAGCCACCTTGGCAGAGATCAGATTGCAAATCTCGTCGTCTGTCAATTTCACTCCATAGGGAATGGCATTCGGATTTGCGTGGGGCTTGGGTTCGGAGGTCGTCGGCAGAGGAACCCCCTCCTTGACGAGGAATTCCTTGATGCTGTGAATGTCCTCCGCGGAGCTTTCGCGGGCTTTTCGAAGAGCATGGAGCAAGTCCGGATCGGTGGTCGTATTCATCGCTAACTCGTACATCGAGTACCCTTCTTGATGCAACGCCAGTGCGGTCCACAGCGCCATGACTTCCCCGACGTGAAGCGGGGGTTTCGGTTCTTCGTCCAAAAAACCCTTGGCAATGCTCGTTATCGCTTCTATGAGAGTGGTCATCGTATCTCTCCTAGGTACATAATAGGTGATCTGTCCCTAGTCTCTCTCAATTGCAAGCAAAAAAACCTAAAAGCAAAACGATGTAATCGGGAAATCTTCCTCGATGTCGCGACGGGTCCGTTCCACCACTCCGGCCATCTCCGGAGAGAGATTCGCCATATCGAGTTCCTTGTGGTAGTACACGTACAGCAAGACCCTTCGGAGCTTCAAAAAATGCGGCATCACAGCCCACCACGAGTCATCCGGCTCGTTTTGCGTGCGGTAGCCCTCCAAGAAATACGTGAGGAAGTGTTGCATGAACTCACGCTCCCCCGCTCCCCGACCAGGCGGTCGCGACAGCCGACCCACTGCGTAGTACAGGACGTTGGCGATGTCGCCGGCAAACCAGTTGTAGCAGCAATCGTCGAAGTCGAACGCGGTGAGTTTCCCGTCATCGGTCATGAGGAAATTTCGGGCGTGCAAGTCATTGTGAACGAGCCCGTAGGAATCCGCAGAAGTAGGCATGCGGTGCAGGTCGTTGAGCAGTTGATGCGCTTTTTGAAGCACGAGGGTTTCCGTTGCCGGGATGAAGGTGTCAACTTGCAACCATTCCTCCTCGTGCCATGCGTTGCGCTTGAACTGCGGATCGGGCGTGTAGGTGCGGGCAAGTGCGTGAAACCGGCCCATCATCTCGCCCCATGCGACGTAAAACTCAGGCGTCCAGTCTTGAAACGGGAGAAGTCGACCCGGCGCTTTTTCGAACAGAACAGCGGAGAATCCGTTTTCGGCTTGGACTGCGAGTGAGCCGTCTCGTGCCGGGATCACGCGCGAGACGGAAGCACCGTTCTCCGCGAGATAGTTCACGAAGTGCGCCTCCGCTTGGAAATCCGGCAACTTACGGCGCGAGTCGTGGGTGAGGCGCAAGATGCAGGGCTTGGCGTCTTTTTCACACGCATAGACGAAATTGACGTTGCCGCCGAGGTCTTGCAGGTTTTTGCAATCTACGTCAAACGGCCTTGCCGCCGTTTCCAATACAGAGTCGTTTAGCAGTGCGGTGGTTTCGTGGCTCATAGGGGTTCCCTCCTCTTTCCTGATTGTAACAAATACGCATGAAAAAGGGGATCATTGGAAACTATAGAACCACTCAATGACGGTGGGAGGGAGAAGGGTTTCGATGGTGATTGCAATCCTTTTTTGCATCAGTTGGTTGTTGCTCGCCTACCTGATTACCTCTCCAAAGGCGTTGAATCGGCGGGAAGGTGCGTTTTTGTTCATGTGCATCTTGAGCGTGAACATCAGCGTCTCTTGGATCGTCGGTTATGAGATGGGTAAAATCGCGTTTGCCAAGCAACCGGTCGAATATCTGGGGTACCTCCTTCATCGCAGCGTCCTCGTTCCCCTGCTGCCCACGATGTGCGTCAACTTCCTGCTGCTCTACCGTAGATTTTGGGTCCGAGCCTCCTTTCTCATCGGGTACGGGTTGGTGATGTGGGGGATTGAAGCCATGTGCCTCTACTTCAACTCGTTCACGTTCCCTCATTGGAACATGGCCGAGAGTTTGGTGACGTACTACCTCTATCTGTTGCTCGGCTGGTTGCTTTTGAAAGGATACCGCAGAGCCTTTTCCAAGCAAGAGGTGAGAGCTGCGTGAAAGTGTTTGCGATTGAGAAGTGGGACGGGAATGAATGGTTTCTCGTCTGCGGAGTCGTGTTGGTGTACCTCGCACTTTGGCTGATTCCCAAGCGATTGCCGTCGTCAACTACCCTGTTGCTTTGCACATGGGCGTTTACGGTGTCAAAGTTCTATGATTTCACGTTCGGGGGCGGTCTGTTCGATTACTACGATGTGAACGATTCCCCGCGATATTGCATCATGGACTTGGCTTCGTACTTTTTCTATGCGCCGTTTGGGTATTTTTTCATCTATTTGTATGAGTTGTGGAAGATACGCGGGCGATGGACGGTGCTCTATATTGTCGGCTGGTCATTCGTGGGCGTAGGAATCGAATGGATCATGGACTGCTTCCACGTGATCGTCTACAAGAACGGGTACCTCCTCCCTTTTTCCTTCTGTATCTACCTAGCCTCCCAGAGCTTGACCCTCCTGTTCTACCACTGGATCTCCTCTTCTAAAAAATAGTGAAAAACAAAAGCACACCGCAGAGGGTGTGCTTTTTGAGAGTTGCTTTTGGTTCTCATTCCGGGTCGAGGAGCCCGGATGCTTGGTGGGAGAGTTTGAGAACAGTTGAGGAACCTTGGTCTTCGAGGAGGTAGGTGTATAGACCGTTCCCCAGATTGCGTCTTCTCCGTTGCCCCAGTCCCCGTAGAAGCGACCGCCGAGTTTCGGTTCAAGGATAAGGTGACTTGCATGAGTTGAAGAGAACGCCTTCGAAGCGGAAGGAATGAACGCCGCCGACCTCCGGGTTGACATCGCAGTCGGTCGTCCACCAGCCACGGAGTCTTTCCAGGGTGTCAAATGACGCCCGTTTCCCCTACTTGGACTTCTACTAGGCTTCTATACGTTTCAAATTCCTCCAAGCCCTCATACTTTGCAAAAAAAAGGAGGAATTCTATTGAAGGCGATTGTCTTTCTGGATTCGAATAAGTCAGGTTCGAGTCGTGAAGCCATCCGAGCAGCAGACCGGCTCGGGTATGTGACGATCCTCATCACCGACAGGCAAAGTTTCTTGACGAAACGACAGGAATTCCCGGATGTCCACCGCATGATCTACAAAAACTTGAACGACATGGAGGATTTGCGCAAACAACTCCGTGACCTCCAAGAGCAAGGCTTCAAGATTGAACTGGTCGTCAGTTTCGTCGAACGCCGCGTTCATGCCGCTGCGTTGCTCAATCTTGAATGTACCGAATCAACCCAGAGCGTGGAAGCCATTCCCGTGATGGAAAACAAAATCAAAACGCGTGAAGCCCTTCGAGATACCCCCTACGGCCTTGCGTTCTCCACCCTGGAAAATTCAGAAGACATTCTCTCGTTCCTCACCGAACTGGAAAACCAACTCCCGCTCATCATCAAAAACCCCAACTCAACCGGCTCCAAAGACGTCATCAAAGTCAACAACTACAACCAACTGGTCAGAGAAACGCACCGTCTGCAAAAAAGGTACCCGGGGGACCCCATTCTGTTTGAAGAAGTGGTGGACGGCCCGCAGTATTTAGTCGAGGCTCTCGTGGAGGACGGTGTGGTCCACATCGCAGCCGTCATCGAGCAAGACATCACAACCGGGTCGCGCTTCATCATCACCGGCTACTCGGTCATGCCCACACACGATGCGGAATTTGCGTTTTCGCTCGTTGAAGCGGTCACCGATATCATCACGACGGTCGGTCTGGAGAGAGGTCCCTGCCACTTGGAGATGCGGCTCTGTGAAGGTCAATGGAAGTTGATCGAGATCAACCCGCGCATTTCCGGCGGCGCCATGAACGCGATGATCGAAGCTGCGTTTGGCACTTCGCTGGTCGAAGAAACGCTCAAACTCCTGCTGGGTCTCAAGATCGACCTCAGTCACCGCATCGAGCGTCATATCTACACACACTACATCACTGTCGAAGAAACCGGTCGCTTGGAACGCGTGACAGGACGACGCAAAGCGTCCGCGATGCCGGGTGTTCTCGAGGTTTTCGTCAAACCTCGCAAAGGGCAGATGCTCTACGAACCGGAATCGATGGGGCATCGCTATGCCTATGTCATCGCCACCGGAGAAACGGCTGAAGAAGCCAAACAAAATGCAATCAACGCCGGCGCTCACATCCAATTTGAAGTATACGAGAGGTGAGCACATGAGAATCGGGTTCTTAGGCACGCGAAAAAACCCAGCGAAGATTAAAAAATTGTTTGCCTTTGCTGTCGTCGCCAAAGGGGAAGGCTACAACTTTTTCTATTTCACACCGGGACGCGTCGATTTGAAGAATCGCACGATCGAAGGGCTGTTCTACCAAGACGGCCAATGGGTGTCGCAAACAACGCCGTTTCCCGATGTGATCTACAACGACTCCTACCCCAGTTCTGAAGCCGGTGAACACATCGTCGAGACCTTGCGCGAAAGTATTCCTTTCACCGCACACTCCATCGGTGACAAAATGACCGTCTACGAACGCTTGCGTGATGGAAAGGTCTTTGATAAGTACCTCATTCCCTCGCTGGAATGCACCCAACCGAAGGAAGTCCTCGATTTCGTCAAACAGAACGGACACTGTGTGTTCAAACCCGTCTGGGGACATCAAGGGAACGGTGTCGTCGAAATCAAGCGACAACTGGGAAGTTGGATGGTCAAAGATCTCGAGATGACGAACTTGTATACCAAAGAAGAGATGGTCAACTTTTTACAAGAACGGCTGGCGGAAATTCCCCATATCATCCAAAAGTTCATCGTCACGCGAACGCAATCGGGTCAAGCGTACGACTTTCGCATTCATGTGCAAAAAAACGGCGACGGCAGGTGGGTCAACACCTGCCTCTACCCGCGCATCGCGCCTCCGGGCAGTTTTATCGCGAATCTAAGCGGGGGCGGGTACACGACGATCACTAAGTTTTTCTGTGAAACGGAGTATGGAGAAAACGCCTACGACATGCAGCGGACGCTCGAAAAATTCGGAGTGCAACTGGCTCGTCACATGGATGAAATCTACCAAGAGTCTTTTGACGAACTCGGGATTGACATCGGAGTCGACGTCGACAAGTCGATCTGGATCTACGAAATCAACTGGAAGCCGGGCGTCCCTCCGATTTTTTACTTGGAGCTGGATGTGGCGCGGAACTCGCTCCGGTATGCGGCTTACCTGGCCGGGTTGAAATGAAGGTAGAAAAGGCGTCAGACCTGAGGGTCTGACGCTTTTTTTTAAAGTAGAAGTTGGGAGATGATGGACGGCTTTGCATCCGGGAGGTTGATTTCCCCTTTTTTCAAATCATCGGATGAAATCCAGTAGGACTTGCCTCGGGTCGGCTCGTAGAGCAGGTATTCATACTCGTTGCTTTCTTCGCTCTCCGTGCTGCGGATATCGACAAAGATCATTTCATGGCCCGGTTCAGACGATCCGTCATCTTCTTGCTCCTCTTCGCTTTTGTAGATGCAGGCGACCGGAACGGATCGTCCAAGAATCAGTGCGCGGTTGAATTCCTCAAGATCGTCTGCGGAAGGCGGTGTTGCTTCCTCCGAGCCAAACCCGTAATATTGGTGGTCTTGATACGTATCGGAGGATGTTTCTCGGGCGACTTGGTTCGATTTCTCAAACGTCTGACGGACGTTCATCCCCGTTGCCGCGAATGGATAGGCTTGTTTGATCATGTTTTGGAATACAACCGGGACTCCCGTTGTTTTCGCAAACGATGCAAAAAAGCTGCTTTTCGAATTGCATTTCTCATTATTAAGCCATTTTACAAAATTCTCTGCTTGTTGTTGTACCCCTTTCGTCGAGGACTCCAACAAGGGTAGAATTTGGGTTTGTAACACATACATGAGGAAAAGTGGAGCGATGGGGTCTCCCTGTTTCGTGTCCACCAACTCTAACTGCTCTTGGGCCGCGCGGGTTCCGAAGTGCAGAGGATTCTCCTCAAAGTTGTTCTCCTCCGTTTTTATCGAATGCGCATAAATGGGGTCCTCCTCCCCGCGCAGCACTTGCAGCGATGTGGCGCCGCACGTGTTGATGAACCTCTGTTGCAAGCCGACCATGCCTTCGCTCGTATCGCGCAACGTGGTTTGTTTGAGGAGTTCGTCGGGGTCTGTTTCTTCAATAGCTTCTGCAAATGTGTTGATTTCCGCTTGGGCTTTGCTGCGGTCCTCGACGCTGTTTCCTTCGAGTTTGTTTTTGCGGGCGCTGTAAGCTTTGAGGATCAGCAGACTGTTGACCGTCGCGGAACGGTCTTCCAGATCTATGGAAATCTGGCTGATCACGTGTTGATAATCACTCTCTTCCATCCCCAACAGCAATCCGACTACATTGACAGCCTGATTCACACCGAGAATTCCCTTTTGGCCGAATTCCTCGTCCCCCACGGGCATCACAACGCCTTGGGCCAAGAGCGCTTGCAACTCCGGCGTAATCCGTTCTACACGCTGAGGTTGTTCGGAATATTCCGATTGGTACGCGAGACTCTTCTTGATTTCATCCTCCAAGGCTTGCTTGCGCTTGTCCAGTACATCGAGTGGAGCGGCTTGTTCCGGTTCTTCTTGTTGCTCTTCTTGCTGTTCTTCCTCTACTTCTTCATCAGATTGGGAGCCATCGCTTGCATACTGTTCGAGTTTGCGGATGATCGTCCCGACCATCCAGGGTCCTACTCCCAGCAGCAGAGAGCTCACCAGGTACGCCGGCACACTGTAGTAGAGGGCAATCGCAGCGATTGTCGCAGGGACTTTTATCGTATCGGCAATTTTCTTGATCGTTTCCGTTACATTCATCTGCGCCACCAGATATTGGGTCACCGCTTGGTTTCCCATCTTTTTTTGCATCTGCAAGAGGCGCTGTTGCTGCAGCGTCGGTTGTGAAGTACGAGAGTTGGAACGACGTACCTGCTCCGAAGCCGTTGAAGTAGGTTTGGAATTGCTGGTAGGTGTTCTCATAGCATCTCCTATTGAATCCTGAATTTATATAAAAATGATAACACAATGAAAAATGAAAAAACAGCCGACCCACTTTCGGGGTCGGCTGTTTTTCTCACACAAGCACACCATCGATCAGTCCGTACTCCTTGGCTTCCGTGGCGGAGAGGAAATAATCGCGGTCGGTGTCTTTTTCAATCTTCTCAATGGGCTGGCCTGTGTGGGCGGCAAGGACTTCGTTGATTTTGACCTTGGACTTCAGCATCCAATCGGCGTGAATCTGGATGTCGGACGCCTGCCCGCGAATCCCTCCCCCGCTGATGAGCGGTTGGTGGATCATCACTTCGCTGTTGGGCAGCGCGAATCGTTTGCCCTTGGTCCCTGCCGTCAACAACACCGCGCCGAAACTTGCTGCCATGCCGACGCAAATGGTGGAGACATCCGGTTTGATCAGCTTCATCGTGTCGTAGATCGCAAACCCGGCGGTCACCGAGCCACCGGGGGAGTTGATGTAGACCTGAATGTCCTTGGTCGGGTCGTCCGACGCGAGGAACAACAACTGGGCAATCACGGAGTTCGCCAGTTGGTCGTCAATCGCGGAGCCGATGAGGACGATGCGGTCCTTCAACAGTCTGGAAAAAATGTCGTAACTGCGCTCGCCGCGGGACGTCTGCTCGATTACGTAAGGCATCAAATTCATTTGAGTCCACCTCCAGAAAGGTTCGGGGAATTTGGAGATCTCAAGCACAGAGAAGCATTTGCGCCGGTTGCGATTGGGGCGCGTCTTGCTTGCGGGTGAACGCCCGGAGCGTATTGAGAGCGTGCACGGGGTGAATCACGTTGTTCTGCGCCAGGGCCACGAGCCCTGCGGCGTCTGCGTTGCGAAAGGCTTCGAGGTAGGCGTTGAGCAGGGATTTGTGGGCTTGCAGGTTTTCTTTTTCCTGAGGAGTTGCGAGGTTTTCAAGGTTCCGTCTCGCGCGGTGAAGGGACGATTTGACGGCGCCTTCCGTTGTGCCGATGAGGTTGGCGACTTCCAGATTAGAGAACTCGAACACGTCGCGCAGCAGCAGCACCGCGCCCTGTAACGGCGAGAGAGCTTGCAGCAGTCTGGACATGGCATCGAGGATTGCGGGGGAATCCACCGCATCTCCTGTGGTTTTTGTCGTGGCATCTCCGAGCATCTCGTCAGCGAGCAGACATTCATTGGCTCTCCGGCGCTTGCGGCACTTGTCGATCCATGCGTTCTTGGCAATGCGGAACAAGAACGCGTGTGGATTCTCATGCGGACTCGTCAAGTGGGGCAATGCTTTCAAGAACGTATCTTGAACCAAATCCTCGGCATCCCAACGCGACCCCGTCAGCTTTTGACAATACCGAAGCAGCACAGGACCGCAAAGTTCGATTTGAAGTTCGACAGGCAAGGATTGATGGACTGACACCGTTTCGCCCCCTTTGTTCCCGTTCTATATAAGAAACGAACTCGACGGCTGAAAAGATACGGCCGTCGGATCAAGACTAGATATTTTTTGGTTCCCTCATCTAGCCGTGATCCCGACGCGGCGAATCCGAGGGGAGACCGACACATCAACGGTCATCGTTCGATACACTTCATCCCATTTATCCTTGCGTTTGCGTTTTTTTGATAAACGCAATCATTGCCTTGGTGTCGTCTTGGGAAGCTGATTGTTCGATTTTATGGAGTACGTTCGCTCCTCAATCTCCAACCGATCCCAACAATCACTGAGAAAAGGGACGAACAACAACAAGGTGAACAAAAACGTATGTAGTTCTCGCCGATTTTATTTGCTTCTTGTTGTCGATCCCCTCCTTTTCCCCGGAGTGAGGCAGTTTTTCTTTTTGATTTTCCTTCCCCAGAAAAAAAGGATGGGAGCGAGATTTTGCATTGCAATATGACGGTAATCGGACAACAATGCCTCGCAAATGTTTTGCAATTATTCACATAAAAAAATTATAACAATTATCTAGAATGTTAGATTTATCCATGTTATACTCATTTGGAAATCTAGGAAATATTGTATTTTAATTTTGTGTAAGCAATAGACTTACAGTTGGAGTGTGATTTCATGGCAAATTGGAAAAAAGTTCGATCAAAAGTGTGGCAAAGCGGCTTGGCTGTGCTGAGTGCACTGCTGTTGGTTTCGGCAAACACAGCAGTAGATGTTTCCACGTCAACTGCGTATGCAGCGACAGGACCCGTAACGCTCAGCGGGACGGCCGGCAACGCACAAGTCACGTTGAATTGGGCACCTGTGACAGACGCAACTGGGTACTACGTCTACCGAAACGGTACAAAACTTACAAGCACAGCGGTCACTGACACCACCTATATAGACACGACGGTTATCAATGGCACGAAGTATTCCTACACGGTCTCGGCGATCATTGGGACTACGACATCGGACCCGTCAAACGCTGTGAATCTCTTGCCGAAATCGGCACCGGGGCTCTTGCGCGGACTTGCGTCCACCACAGGCGTGACGAACTTGACGGACGGTGACAATTCAACGTTCACTCTCCTCAACGAAAACGCCAGCCAAACCTACATCCTCCCTACCCCGGCGACCGTAACGGGACTGAACTCGTATGGGAATGCGTCGTACATTCGGATCAAATTGTACGACAAAGCAGGTACGCTGGTGGGGAGCTACGCACCGTCCGGCGCGCCCGTCAATGCCTTCACGGCTCTCAATTTCCAACACGTCTCTAAAGTGGTCGTGACGGATACTTCTCTCTCGTCTACGGCCAACATGTATGATCTCGATCTGACAGGCACCCCGGATGTCAATACCACCCCAACGGGTTTTGCCGCAACTCCCGGCAATGCCCAAGTTTCTCTTGCTTGGGACTCACTGCCCGGTGTCACTCAATTTAATTTGTACAAAAATGGGGTACAGCCGAGCAACAAAGTCAACACCTCCCCCATCACGGATACTTCATTTACAGACACCAACGTCATCAATGGCAACACCTACTCGTACTATCTCGCCCCGATCACAGCATCGGGTGAAGGCTTGGTGAGCGCCGTCTCAGCCTTGCCGAAGTCACCAACCGGGTTGCTGCGCGGACTTGCGTCCACCACGGGCGTGACGAACTTGACGGACGGTGACAATTCAACGTTCACTCTCCTCAACGAAAACGCCAGTCAAACCTACATCCTCCCTACCCCGGCGACCGTAACGGGACTGAACTCGTATGGGAATGCGTCGTACATTCGGATCAAATTGTACGACAAAGCAGGTACGCTGGTGGGGAGCTACGCACCGTCCGGCGCGCCCGTCAATGCCTTCACGGCTCTCAATTTCCAACACGTCTTTAAAGTGGTCGTGACGGATACTTCTCTCTCGTTTACGGCCAACATGTATGATCTCGATCTGACAGGCACCCCGGATGTCAATACCATCCCAACGGGTTTTGCCGCAACACCCGGCAATGCCCAAGTTTCTCTTGCTTGGGACTCACTGCCCGGTGTCACTCAATTTAATTTGTACAAAAATGGGGTACAGCCGAGCAACAAAATCAACACCTCCCCCATCACGGATACTTCATTTACAGACACCAACGTCATCAATGGCAACACCTACTCGTACTATCTCGCCCCGATCACACCATCAGGTGAAGGCTTGGTGAGCGCCGTCTCAGCCTTGCCGAAGTCACCGGCCGGTTTGCTGCGAGGGCTTGCGTCCACAACGGGCTTAACGAAATTGACGGACGGCGACAATGCAACGTTCTTTCTCCTCAACGAAAACGCCAGCCAAACCTACCTCCTGCCTACTCCGGCGACCGTAACGGGACTGAACTCGTATGGGAATGCGGCGTACATCCGGATCAAATTGTACGACAAAGCAGGTACGCTGTTGGGGAGCTACGCACCGTCCAACTCGCCGGTCAATGCTTTCACGGCTCTCAATGTACAACACGTAGCTAAAGTAGTCGTAACGGATACTTCTCTCTCGTTTACGGCCAACATGTATGATCTCGATCTGACAGGCACCCCGGACACTTACCCCCCGAATGCGCCTGTCGACCTCACTGGCAAAGCCGGGGATGCTCAAGCTACCCTGACTTGGTCAACTTCCGCGTTCGCTACGGGTTACAACATTTTCCGTGACGGGGTGAAGGTGAACACGTCTCCCCTCACAGACACAACCTTCTCTGACACAGGACTTGTGAACGGGACCGACTACGCGTACTTTATAACTGCATTCAACAATGCGGGGGAATCCACACCTTCCAATGTGGTACATGTAATCCCCGAGTCAAACACACCTACCCCTGTGGCCCCGAGCGACTTGACGGGTACGGCAGGGGATGCACAGGTCGCTCTGACTTGGACTGCGCCAAATGGGGCTATGAGTTACAACGTCTACCGTGACGGCCTGCAAATCAACACGGCACCAGTGACGAGCACGACCTTCGTCGACACCAATCTGACGAATGGCACGTCCTACTCGTATTACGTCACCGCCGTGAACGCAAGCGGCGAATCTGGAGCGTCGAACACGATTTCATTGATGCCGATGACTCCCTCTTCGAATTTGTTGATTAACCCGAGCTTTGAAAATGGCACCGCTTCTGACACACCCGGCCTGCAGGTAGGTAAAAATTGGACGCCCTATATACCTACAGGTGCCAGTCCGAATCTCGCTGTCGTCACATCTCCTGTCTATTCCGGTACGTACGCGCAAAAAGTTTCGGGGACCGGGATTCCCATCGGTTCCGCCATCGATATCTACCAATCCGTTGCAGCACTGCCGAACACAGCCTATACGGTCAGCGGTATGTATAACATCGAAAGCTTAAACAATGCCTTTGTGCAACTCTACGTCGATTTCTACGACGCCAATGGGCACTTCATCACATCAAACTCCGTGAAATACGGTGTGACCGCTCCGAGTTACATGCTGTTGACGGACAACAATGCCGAGCCTGGCTACATGCTGATGGCGAACAACTTGACCACTCCGGGCTATGTGAAGTTGACGAACTCCTTTACCACCCCGGAGAACACGGCGTCATTCCGCCTCTACGCAGTCCTCCGCGCTTCGGCAGCCAACGCGTCGGGTACGTTCTACGTGGATGACCTGAGCGTGATTCAAAACTAGCATTTTGTTTAACTTGCACCTCTTCCTGAAGAGGTGCTTTTTATATGTCAACCACTTCTCAATTTATGGTCGGACTAGCAGGATTCGAACCACGATCTCACCCACCGCGCTCATTTGCAAGGATTTCTCGTCGAAACTCCTTTTTTGGCTATGAAATTCTATATAAATTTGATAGATTTTCCCATTTTCCCGTGATATACTCCTTCTCGTAAACTTGAAAATTATGGTTTCTAGTTTACGTGAAAATAGATTACATGGGGGAATGTGACTACATGGCAAAACAGAAACACATTCGGACAAAAATCAAGCGCAGCGGAATCGCCATTCTGAGTGCACTGTTGTTGGTATCGGCAAACATAATCGTGCCGTTGACCGCCTCGACCGCGTATGCAGCGACGGGACCCGTAACGCTTAGCGGGACAGCTGGCAACGCTCAAGCCACGTTGACTTGGGAATCCGTCCCGAACGCATCGGGGTACGATGTTTACCGAAACGGTACAAAATTGACCAGCACACCGATCCCAGACACCTCCTATGTGGACAAAACGGTCATCAATGGCACGACATATTCCTATACGGTGTCCGCAATCGTCGGGGGCACCTCGTCTGCCCAGTCGAATCCGGTGTCGCTCCTGCCCAAATCGACGCCAGGGCTCTTGCGGAGAATGGCAACCACGACGGGCGTCACGAACTTGACCGATGGCGATAATGCCACTTACACGTCACTCCCGGCCAGCACCACTCAAACCTTTCTCCTGCCGACTCCGGCAAAAGTCACGGGGCTGAACGCAACGAGTGACAATCCCTATATGCAGGTGAAATTGTATGACACGGCCGGGACGGTGGTGGGCACCTACACTCCGTCCAACCCGCCTGTGAATGCGTTCACCGCACTGAATCTCCAGCACGTGGCAAAAGTCGTTGTGTTCAATACGAACCAGTACTACCCGAAAAACATGTTAGATCTCGAGATAACAGGCCTCCCGGACTCCGAAGTCAGTCCGACCGGATTGACGGCGAATCCCGGCAACGCCCAAGTGTCCTTCCAATGGGATTCGTTGGCTGGTGTCACCGAGTACAACCTGTACAGAAACGGCATGCAGACGAGCAACAAAGTCAACACGGCCCCGATTGCGGGAACGACGTTTACCGACACCAACGTGATCAACGGCAATACCTACTCCTATTACCTCGCTCCGATCACCGCAACAGGTGAGGGCGTTCCGAGCTACGTGACGGCCCTGCCGAAGTCACCGGCTGGCTTGCTCCGCGGCCTTGCCTCGACGACGGGCGTTACGAACTTGACCGATGGCGACAATGCCACGTACACGCCACTCCCGGCAAGCGGCACTGAAACTTTCCTCCTGCCGACTCCGGCAAAAGTCACGGGGCTGAACGCAACGAGTGACAATCCCTATATGCAGGTGAAATTGTATGACACGGCTGGGACGCTGGTTGGTACCTACACTCCATCCAACCCCCCGATCAATGCGTTCACCTCACTCAGTCTCCAACATGTAGCCAAAGTCGTTGTGGTCAACACAAATCAGTACTACCCTAAAAACATGCAAGATCTCAACCTCCTTGGCACCCCGGACTCCGAGGTCAGCCCGACCGGATTGGCGGCGAATCCAGGCAACGCCCAAGTGTCCTTCCAATGGGATTCGTTGAGTGGCGTCACCGAGTACAACCTGTACAGAAATGGAGTCCAGTCGAGTAACAAAGTCAACTCCACCCCGATTACGGGAACGACGTTTACCGACACCAACGTGATCAATGGCAATACCTACACGTTCTATCTCGCCCCGATCACCGCAACGGGTGAGGGCGTTCCGAGCTACGTGACGGCCCTGCCGAAGTCACCGGCTGGCTTACTTCGCGGCCATGCCTCGACGACGGGCGAGACGAATTTGACGGATGGCGACAACGCCACCTACACATCCCTTCCGGCAAGCGGCACTCAAACCTTCGTTCTGCCGGCCCCGGCCAAAGTCACGGGGTTGAATTCCACAAGCGACAATCCTTATCTGCAGGTGAAATTGTATGACACGACCGGGACTCTGTTGGGCACCTACAATACGTCCAACCCGCCTGTCAATGCGTTCACCCCGCTGAATTTCCAGAACGTAGCCAAAGTCGTTGTGGTCAACACAAACCAGTTCTACTCGAAAAACATGAATGACCTCGAAATCACCGGCACTTACCAATTGACAGCTCCCGTCGGCCTCACAGGCCAAGCCGGGGATGAGCAAGCGACACTGACCTGGACAGAGTCGCAAGGAGCGGTGAGCTACAACGTCTACCGAGACGGCGTGAAAATTAACACGGCTCCCGTGACGAGCACGACTTTTACCGAAGCCGGTCTGACCAATGGCACCACCTACACGTACTTCATTACCGCCGTGAACGAGGGCGGCGAATCGGGAGCGTCGAACACGATTTCGTTGACGCCTCAGGCTGCAGACCCGAACTTGCTGATCAACCCGAGCTTTGAAAATGGCACCGCTTCTGACACACCCGGCCTGCAGGTAGGAAAAAATTGGACGCCCTATGTACCTACAGGTGCCAGTCCGAATCTCGCTGTCGTCACATCTCCTGTCTATTCCGGTACGTACGCGCAAAAAATTTCGGGCTCCGGTATTCCAAATGGCTCTGCGATCGACATCTACCAAGCTGTTGCGGCACAAGGCAACACAGCTTATACCGTCAGCGGCATGTACAACATCGAGTCCTTGAACAATGCATTTGTGCAACTCTACGTCGATTTCTACGACGCCGATGGACATTTTATCAAATCAAACTCGGTGAAATACGGCGTGACCGTCCCGAGCTATATGATGGTAACGGACAACAATGCCGAGCCTGGCTACATGCTGATGGTGAACAACTTGACCACTTCGGGATATGTGCAATTGACAAACTCCTTTACCACCCCGGAGAACACGGCGACATTCCGCCTCTATGCAGTCCTCCGCGCATCAGCAGATAACGCATCGGGTACGTTCTACGTAGATGACATGAGCGTGATCCATAACTAAACAGATTCAAACCTCTGCAAAAAAAGCGCGCCAGAACTCAGTTCTGACGCGTTTTTTCCTGCAACTTGAAGAGGTTTGTTTATTCAATGATCGATTATTTCTATGGTAAGGCATGACATTTTGCTATTTCTCAAAAAACGTAGCGTGACCTATACTTGAGTCAAATCAAAACCAAGGAGTGAATCGTCATGAGTCTTGCGGAGAAATTCGTAAAGATCCCGACAACCTGTTTGTCGGATGCCATGCAGGGCCTGAACAACCTCAATCCCTCCATCAAACCTTTGGACGAAACCATGACCGTAATCGGCCGAGCATTCCCTGTCAAACTACCTGTTGGTGACAATCTGCTGTTCCTCAAAGCCATTCGGGACGCCCAACCGGGCGATGTCCTCGTGGTCGATGTCAAAGGTGACGCATACAGAGCGATTGCGGGTGACTTTCTCCTCGGTATGGCGCAAACTCTTGGCATCGCGGGTCTCGTCGTCGACGGCGCCATTCGCGATGTGCGAGGGTGCAAGGCGCTGAATTTCCCCGTTTTTTGCAAGGGTACAACTGTGGCTGCCTGTGGAAAAGCAGGGATGGGCGAACTCAACGTTCCGATTTCTTGTGGAGGTGTTTCCGTTTGCCCAGGGGATCTTATCGTGGGCGATGCGGATGGTGTTGTGGTCATTCCGCAGGCGATCGAGAACGAAGTTTTGGAAAAAGCGCTGGAGCGCCTCAAGTTCGATGAGCAACGAGTCGCTCAAGTGGCCGGGAACCGCGAGGAGATCCTGCGCTACCTCGACAAGATGCTGTCCAAGTAATATCGAAGAAGCTCCCCTTCCAGTAGAAAAGGGAGCTTTTTTCTGTCTGGAATAACCCTTATTGCAAAACCGGTCCTTTCCCATCTCCCCCATCCGGCTACACTCCACAATTTTAAATGAAAAATAATTGAATTTTAAATCACCATTGCAACAAAATGAGTAATTGTGCTATCCTAGATTTAACAACTGAGATAGGCATCCGTGGACATTATGAACCTTTAGGAGGTTGGATCCAGTGGAAAAAATGTTCGAACTCGACGTACAAGTTATGAGTACCAACGACGACGCTTCGGTGAAAGAACCGAATTGGTTTACCTCGTCGCTCTGTCAAACGGTATAAACGGGTCATCACCAGTTCTGTACAGAACTGGTGATGTTTTTTATGGAATGCTTTCAATCAATGTACATATAAGTTTTAGCCGAAATGGTGTATGGGTTTGTTCGTTGTTTCACAACGTGTAGATCACGACTAGCTGATCAGGCAATCCTCTGCGAGTCCGTCGAGTTCATACATCTATTAAATTTCACATTATTGAAATCATTTCACTTCGGTGATATAATACATTCAAAGTTAATTTCACAAATGCATTAACAGATTTCACCCACCTATACAGCTGAGAGACACATCATTGGACAATCAGAACCCTTGAGGAGGTGATTTCCCAATGGAAAACATGTTTGATCTTGACGTAAAGGTAGAGTCGTCCAACTCTATGGACCATGTTGCAGATAAGGTAGAGTACACGGGATCCTGTTTGTGCACGATCTCCGGTTGCTACTAATGCAACGGAACCCCTCAAGTCGTTGGAAAAAGACCAGCCTGTCGGTTGGTCTTTGCTTGCAACATAAAAGCCCTCGTGTCGATAAGACAACGAGGGCTTTCTACTTATATTGCCCAAATCGACCGAACCCTGCATATACAAAAATGATCCGACTCAAAAAGGAAAGGACATTGAGAACATGAATTACTCGGAATTCATCCCCGGCAAACTGTATGCAGGGTCCCGCCCGGATGAAAAAGGGTGGCAGCAGCTTCAAAACTTGCACGTGGATGCGATCGTCAACATCCGCGAAAAAACCGATCACCCGCCCTCACAGTGCCCCCAGATGCTCATGCAGCACTACAAGTTGGCTGACAAAGGGCACACCTCCGTACACGAACTTGTCCCCCATGTGGAACAGACGGTCGCTTGGCTGGCACAAGGCTACACCGTGTACGTCCACGACATCGCCGGTCGGAACCGACTTGGTTACTTCATGACGGCCTTGTACATGCGCTTGTACTGCTTGCCCTATCAAC
Organism: Tumebacillus amylolyticus; assembly: GCF_016722965.1. Lineage (NCBI taxonomy): Bacteria > Bacillati > Bacillota > Bacilli > Caryophanales > Alicyclobacillaceae > Tumebacillus > Tumebacillus amylolyticus. The sequence continues at coordinate 312,095 of NZ_JAEQNB010000004.1, read as the reverse complement.
AAGCCCTCAAAAAAGTCAGGAGTATCCGTCCAAAGCTCTCCCCACGGCGACAATTCGTTGCCGTCTTACACGAGTATGAGCGGTTTCTGAGGATCGGGCCTTAACACATCGACACCGAACCTCTACGGAAGTAAGAAGGAAGAGGACCCTGCCAGAACCGGCACGGGTCCTTTTTTCAACTTGCAAAAGGCCCACTGAATCTATTGGAAGATTCAGTGGGCCTTTGCGTTGAGCTTATCCGATTAGTTCAGAGAAGCTGTAAAGCTGCCGTTAACCGAGCAGTTGCCCGTGTTTTTCACGTTGACATAGTAACTTTTCCCTGGGGTAACGCTAAACGAAATCGTTTTGGAACCCGAGCCATAGACAGTTTGCGAACTCATCAACACACCGCCGCTGTACAGTTTAAATTGGACGGACGGAGTGTTCAGCGCGAGCGTCGATTGGGTCACATCGAGTTGCAACAGTGTGCTTACCCCTGCATTAAAGGTGAGCGGAGTTGCAGACTCTTGCCCGATGGACGGGCTGTAATAATAGGTCCCCAGATTGGTAAGGGACTGAGCAGCGCTCACGGACGGCGCTAGTGCATGCAATCCGGTCGGGGTTGTAGCATTCGCTGCGACCGGGATCATCCCGATCCCCACGGTTAAAGCCAGAGCCAAGAACTGTTTCTTCATTATCATCTTCCTCCTCTTTGTTTCAATGATAATATATTACAACAAATATTATATTTTAACAATTGAGGAATTTGTAGGGTTGGTGAAATGATTTCACGCAATCGATCTCACCATGCTGAATTTGGTTCTTGCGACAGAATCGACGATTGTGTACCTCCTAAGAAGAACGCGGAAATAGTATCAAAAAAACAAATTCACATAAAATATTGATATATAATATTATTTTTGATATATTTAAAATTATAAAATAAAAAAGGAGATGATATCGATGAAAAAGACAGTTTTCACGGTCCTTGCAGCTTCCCTGCTTCAGCTCGCCCTGGTCTCGTCGGCTTTCGCAACGAACACTCTCACAATTGGGCAACAACTTGTAAAAGGCCAATCGTTAAGCTCTACCGATGGTCGATTCTCTCTCGCCATGCAAATGGATGGGAACCTTGTGCAATATTATGGCAGTAACATTCTCTGGGCTTCCGGCACGAATGGCGCCCAAAGATACTGGTACGACCCCTATTGGGGTACGTATAATGCAATATATCCGTATAAATTGGTACTCGCTTCCGACGGTTATCTGGGCATCCTTGACTCCTCCAGAGGTACTGAATTCTGGCACGCAGACACCCAGTCCTGGATCAACAACAATTACAGGATCCCGATGATTTTTCCGACATACGGTGACACGCTGTTCGTTCAAGATGACGGGAATGTAGTGCTTTATGACACGCACAGCAACAGTTCCTGGTTAGCGGTCTGGGCAACCGACACCGGCGGACGATAAGAGATCCTACCCTTCCACTGTCTGTGAACCGAAGCTCGTTACCACAAGTTTCGAATCACTTGCACGAAAGCAATAAAAAAGCGCCAGACCAAAAGGTCTGACGCTTTTTCTCATCTTATGGTCGGAATAGCGGGATTCGAACCCACGACCTCACCCACCCCAAGGGTGCGCGCTACCAGGCTGCGCTATATTCCGAAGTTGCCGTGTCGTTCAGGCAAGATTGAGTATATCGAACTCCACCCCACTTTGCAAGCCCATTTGGTAAATCCTGACCCTCAAAACCAAACAAAATCGCAAAGGAACCCGCCCCATCTCCCCCAACCTCGAATTTCCGCCCCTTTTTCCACTACTGGATAGCGAAAAAAAAAAACGCTCTCCCTCTCTCAGAGGCAGAGCGTTTCTTTTTTACTGCGCGCGGACCTTGTTCACCAGCGTCCCTACGCCTTCAATCGTCATCTCCACGTGGTCCCCGGCTACGAGGCGTCCAACGCCCTCCGGAGTTCCCGTGGTGAGGATATCGCCCGGCTCCAAAGTCATCACCTGCGAGCAGAACGACACCAGCTCATCGACGGTGAAGATCATATCGGAGGTACGCGAAGACTGCTTCACGTCTCCGTTGACCTTGGTTTCGATCTGAAGGTCTTGATAATTCAACCCCGTCGCCACACACGGCCCGATCGGTGCGAACGTATCGAAGCCCTTCGCACGGCCCCACTGGCCGTCACGGTCTTGGTAGTAGCGCTCGGAGACATCGTTCATCACCGTCACGCCAAAAATCGCGTCACGAGCTTCCTCGACGCTCAGGTTCTTCGCTCGCTTGCCGATCACAACCGCCAGCTCGCCTTCGAAGTCAACATCTCTGGCAATCGTCGGGTACACGATCTCGTCCCCTGTCCCGATTACGGCAGATGCAGGCTTGAGGAACAACATCGGCTCTTCCGGAACTTTTTTGTTACGCTCCGCTGCGTGGGCTTTGTAGTTCAGCCCGATGCACATCACTTTCGTCGGAAGAGTCGGTGCCAGCAGACGCACGTCGGAGAGCGCGAAGGTCTTCCCGGTTTGCTCTTCCGTCGTCAAAAAGTTCCCTGCCAGTTCGTGAACACTCTCGCCGTCGAGTACGCCGAAACGAATGGCTCCGGCTGCTTCAAAACGAACGTATTTGCGGCTCATTTTTTTCTCCTCCATTTGACAAAGGGATGTAGAAACTCGCGCTTTTTCTCATTCCCTCGGAAATTCCCTGCCTACACCGCTAGTTAAAAACCGTATGCAAGAACGAGGTGATCGAATCAATCGCACTCTTCAACCCGCCGACGAGCTCTGCCAACCAACCGCTGCCTCCACCGCTCAGGTCGAACGACTGCGTAGACATCACAGGTACAGCCGGACGTTCGACCGGAACGATCTTGTCCTTGGCTTGTACTTGCACCGACGTCGGATTGCCCATGTCCACCGTCAACACGGGCGATTCGGACACCCAACCGTTAGCGCCAAACGCATAGAGTTTGAAGTGGCGCACGCCCTTGGCGGACGGCTCTTGGTAGGTGTAGATGTACCCGCCGCGTCTCGTCACGACCGGACCGTAGTTCACTTCATGCTTCTGCCCGTTGGTTCGCGTGACGATCGGCTCTGCGAGCAAGTCTTTGTCGGTGTAGGTGACGAGGGTGTACGACACGTTCTTGGGCTCAGGATCCAAACTCCATGTGAACTGCAACTGGTTGCCGACGTCGCCCTGCTTGGTATACGAAGCGAGATTCAACACCGGCTGCCCCGGCGGATTGTACGTGCCGTCAGACCCCGTCATCAGTTTGTGAAGCCATTCGTAGAGACCCGGCACTTGGCTGGCCAATGGCAACGCAAGGTTCTCTTGGGGTTGAATGTTGTACATCGAAGCGCTCCACGACATCGCGGCCGGGTCTTTGCCTTTGAGGGCTTGTTCAACTCGGGACTCGAACGGAGTCGCGGCGTGTGCGTTCGTGGAGCCGAACAGCTGCACATAGTCCTCCGCCGCAATTTCGGCGATCTGCCAACGATGGTCGACGCCGTCTACGGCGATTCGCGCATCTCCGGAGAGGCCGCGCAGTCGAGCGTAGGTCGTGTCTTTCCATTTCTTGTCGTCGGTCAGCGGGAAGCCGTCCTGAAGCAACGTATAGTAATGGGTCACATGGTGACCATATTCATGACTGAGTGTGTGGGCGAAGGAAGCGACCGTCTGGTGCTCTTGACCCCCGTAGAGCTCGATTCTGCCCGGTTGCATCTTCTGCTTCACCGGCAAGACCGAAGAGATCGTCGAAAAAATATACTGACCCGCTACTCCGTCCCCTTGCGGATAGTCGTCGTAGATGTCGATCTCCTGCAACAGTTTGATCTCATCTCCGTGAACGTTCTGCAAAAGTTCGTCGTGCAGGTCTTTCAATTTCGCCGAATCGGTCCAACTCGGCGAGTAGCTGATGATCTTCATGCCATCCGTTGCGCTGTACTGCGCGACCGCCGAGCCCTTCGCAACGGCCGGTGTGCCACCGATGAAGAGCAGGACGGCAAAGAGAAGCACGGCAATCATTCGTTGTGGAGTCATCGTCATGCATCTCCCTCCTCCTCTTCATGATAACACTTCTTTACTTCCCACGCATAAACACGAGGATCTCTTCGTCGATTTGATCGTCTTCACGCCAGCGCGTATCAAAGTTCTCTACGGCACAGTAGTCTTGGAGAGCTTTTTTGACGTGCTCGTCATACGAAGCGTACTCGCCCTGCTTGAGATAGTCGAAACGCACCAGATGCGTGACCAACTCTTGCAGCGTTTCCCCTGCAATCGGACGCAGACGGTTCGGATCGGTTTCGCCTAGGTAGAGGCGGTGCAGACTGAGCAGTCGCTTCAACTCACGCACCGGATGTTCGTTGTCGTCTACGCGCAGGTCGACGTAGCGGTCAATGAAGCCGTCGTAGGAGCCTTTTTCCTTGACGACATACAGAGCCGCCCCTTGACGACCGCGTTTGTCCCCGCCCGCTTCGTCCCCTGCCACGAGCGCTGTTAAAAGGCGATCTGCCAGATCGCCCTTGGCATATTGGAACGCGATGCTCATCGCGTCCACCACTTCCGGACCTGTCAGCAGGTTGCCTTGGCAAGTGAAGCCTTCGCCGATCACTTGGCCTGCCCAGTCATGGCAGTCGATGCCCGTGAAAGCGGCCGCGTTGCCGTGCTTGTCGACGATGCCGATCTGGCGCTGCTTGTAGCCCGGGTCGTCCTTGATCAGCGCTTCAAGCGTTTCCTGAGCGGTCTTGCCCTCCGCGAGCATGCGCAGACCGTCCGGGCCAAAGCCGGTGTTCGCCCACGATTGGGTCGCGATGGCACCTACGTTCGCTTGTGCCCACGGCACGATGGAACCTACTGCCAGAAATTTCGAAGCCACCGCAACGCCCATTTCGCCCGTTTTCAGGTCGGTGGCGACGATGGAGAAGGTGTGTACGAGTCGATTGTTCGGAACGATGATCATAAGGTGCAACTTCCTCCTAGCTATGCAATCAGTTGGATTGGGTCTTCTTCGCTTTTTCAGAGGCACGAAGTTCGACACGGCGAATCTTGCCGGATGTCGTCTTCGGCAGGGAGTCTACAAATTCAATCTCACGCGGGTACTTGTACGGCGCCGTGAGATTTTTTACATGCTCTTGCAACTCGCGAACTTTCGCTTCACCCGCTTGTTCCGGGCGTTTGAGGACGACGAACGCTTTGACGATCGCCCCGCGATCCGCGTCCGGCGAGGAGACCGCTGCGCACTCGGCAACGTCCGGATGCTGCACCAGCGCGTCCTCGACTTCGAACGGCCCGATGGTGTAGCCCGACGAGATGATGATGTCGTCGGCGCGGCCTTCAAACCAGATGTAGCCGTCCTCGTCCATCTTGCCTTGGTCGCCCGTGATGTACCAATCCCCACGATGCGCACGAGCGGTGCGTTCCGCGTCGTTCAGATAGCCTTTGAACAGAACGGGAGCTTGACGGTCCACGGCGATGTCGCCGACTTGACCGCGCGGGACTTCCTTTCCATCCTCGTCAATAATTCCCACGTGTACACCCGGACACGGCAGGCCCATCGAACCTGCACGCACGGTACCGCCGACAAAGTTGCCGACGAGCAGCGAGTTCTCCGTCTGGCCGTACCCGTCGCGTACCACAACGCCGAAGTATTTCTCCATCGTATCGATGACTTCGCGGTTCAACGGTTCACCTGCCGAGCATGCCGAACGCAGAGCTGCCAACTTGTAGCGGTCGAGTCCGTCCACTTTTGCGATCATGCGATACTCGGTCGGAGTCGCGCACAGAACTGCGATCTCATGCTTCGAGAGCAGCTCCAGATATTTCTCAGCCGAGAAACGACCTGCGTAGACAAAAGCGGTACCGCCCTTGCCGAGCACCGCCACGAACGGGCTCCAGACCCATTTCGCCCAACCGGGGCCTGCGGTCGCCCATGCCATTTCTCCAGGCTGTACATCAAACCAATAGGTGGCGGCGATGCGCTGGTGAACATACGGCCAGCCGTGCGTGTGAATGACGCCCTTCGGCCCGCCGGTTGTGCCCGACGTGTAGGAGAGAAACGCCATCTCGTCTGTGCGCGTCTCCACGGCCGTGAAGTCGGTCGATTGTCCGTGAATCAACGATTCATAGGAGGACCATCCGTCTTGCTCGCCTCCCACGCTCACGAACGTCGTCAACGAAGGGCAAGCACCGCGTACCGGCTCGACTTCTCCGATGATGTTCACATGCGCGATCACAGCCTTCGCTCCGGCGTGGTTCGCACGGTACTCGATGTCCTTGGAACGCAACATCTCCGAGCCCGGCATCACCACGGCGCCGACTTTCATCAGTCCGAGGTAGATCGGGTACGTATCGACGAGGCGCGGCACCAGCACGATGACTTTGTCACCGCGAGTTACACCAAGGGATGTAAGCGCATTCGCCCATTGCGCAGAAGCAGCGCGCAATCGGTCGTAGGACAACGTATGTACCTCACCGGCCTCGTTCTCCCAATAGACGGCGAGTTGTTCCGGGTGATCGACCGCGTATTGGTCGATTTGAGCGGCGAAGTTGTAGTGGGTCGGGATGTTCAGGGTGAGCTCTGACATGACGGGATTCCTCCTTGAATGGTTAACTCGTATATATGTCAGAACTATTCCACAGTTTGTCGAAGATTTCCTGCCCAGAAAAAAAAGAGTCGCGCAGATGCGGACTCTCTTCTCCTATGTATCACGGGGACTCCCTTACTTGATGGAATCCTTGAATTGCTTGCCCGGTTTGAATGCCGGTGTCTTGGAAGCAGCGATTTCGATCTCTTCGCCGGTTTGCGGGTTGCGACCTTTGCGAGCGGAACGTTCGCGAACTTCAAAGTTCCCAAAGCCGATCAGTTGCACCTTGTCACCATTGGCGAGGGCCTCGACGATTGCATCGAAGACGGCATCCACTGCATTGCCTGCGTCCTTCTTCGTCAGTTCGGCCTTATCGGACACCAGGTTGATCAGATCCGTTTTGTTCATGACCTCACCTCCTCTAGCTAGTACCTCTTATTGCCCAAATCTAGGCTGATTATACCATAGAGGACAAGAAAAACAAGGAAAATGAAAAAGTCAGGTCAAAAGACCTGACTTTTCACACTTATAGTTGCACTGCTGTAGGACTACAGGATGATCGCAATCAGACCGCCGCTGCCTTCGTTGATGATGCGTTCGAGGGTTTCTTTCAGCTTGTATTGCGCGTTCTCCGGCATCATCGAGAGCTTCGCGGAGATGCCTTCGCGAACAATTGCCGCCAGAGATTTGCCGAAGATATCGGAATCCCAGATCTTCAACGGGTCTTCCTCGAAGTCTTGCATGAGGTAGCGCACCAGCTCTTCGGATTGCTTCTCCGTGCCGACGATCGGAGCAAATTCCGACTCGACGTCCACACGAATCATGTGAATCGACGGTGCGGTCGCTTTCAGGCGAACCCCAAAGCGGGAACCTTGGCGGATCAATTCCGGCTCGTCGAGGGTCATCTCTTCCAGCACCGGCGGCGCGATGCCGTAGCCGGTCATTTTGACCATGCGCAGAGCTTCTGCCACTTTATCATACTCGCGTTTCGCGTAGGTGAAGTCCTTCATGAGTTGCAGCAAGTGATCTTTGCCGCCGATCTCCACGCCGACCACTTCGGTCAGCACTTGGTCGTACAGTTCATCCGGTGCGATCAAGTCGATGTCTGCAACACCGTGGCCCATGTCCATGTTGGCAAGAGCGGCGCGGGAGACGAACTCGAATTCGGAGAAGTGTCCGACGACGCGATCGATGTCGCGCAGACGGCGGATGTCCTTGACGGTCTCTTTTACGCAGTCTTCGAAGTTCGCACGCAGCCAGTGGTCTTGGTCGAGGACCATGACCCAGCTCGGCAGGTTGACGTTGACTTCGTGGACCGGGAATTCGTACAGCGCCTCACGCAGGACGTTCATGATGTCCTCTTGGTCGAGTTGCTGAACGGAGAGCGCGAGAACCGGGATGTCGTACTTCTCCATCAGCTCTTGGCGCAGGCCTTCGCAACGTGCGGAGGTCGGTTCCACAGAGTTGATGACGATCACGAACGGTTTGCCGAGTTCTTTGAGCTCGGAGATGACGCGCTCTTCTGCCTCCACGTAGTTGTCACGCGGAATTTCGGCAATCGAGCCGTCGGTGGTGACGACGAGACCAAGGGTGGAGTGGTCGGCGATGACTTTGCGGGTGCCGACTTCTGCCGCTTCTTGGAACGGAACCGGCTCGTCAAACCACGGTGTGGTCACCATGCGCGGACCGTTCTCATCTTCGTAGCCGCGGGCACCGTCGACGCAATAGCCGACGCAATCCACGAGGCGCACGTTGATTTCCAGACCCTCTGCCACTGCGATTTCAACCGCTTGGTTCGGGATGAACTTCGGTTCGGTGGTCATGATGGTGCGACCCGCTGCGGACTGGGGTAGTTCATCGGTCGCGCGTACGCGGTCAGCCTCTTCCTTGATGTTCGGAAGGACGATCTGCTCCATAAATTTCTTGATAAAGGTCGATTTACCGGTGCGAACCGGACCGACGACGCCGAGATAGATGTCGCCTCCCGTCCGCTCCGCAATGTCTTTAAAGATGTCGAACTTTTCCACTCTGTTCCCTCCTTAACGTGATCGGCGTAACTTGGTACGCGAACCCCTTCTACCGATCCCCTCCCCTGGACAGCGGTCGCTCTATCGGAAAACCGATAGTCTTAAACTCTTCCAGCAGGACAGTACATGTATATGACGGCGGCTTGACTTTATGTCGCCGGATGTCCACCTGTGAGGAGTTTGCGACATCCAGTAGGGGTCTTGTTGTTATTACTCTATGAGCCTGTGCGCAAGAGTAGAACAAGCCCCACCCAAAAACAAAAAAAAACATCCGGGAGCAGGTTCGCTTCCCGAATGTCATCCTATGCCGAGCTATTTTTTAAAATTCCAGCTTTCTGTACCGTACTTCTCTGCCACCAGTTGCTCGACATGCGCTTGCTCGTCCGGCGTGAGGCCCGACGGTTCCAGTCGAATGCCCAATCCCCGCTCAAAGCCCTTGGTGAACGCCTCCATCGATTCTTCATACGAAACCTCACGACCGAGGTCCTTCATCGATACGGCCTTGTCTCGGAACATTCGCACCATCCGCTCACGGGTACGCTCCGATGAGAAGTAGAGCACGGAGAACAACTGCTCGACGTTCATATCCAAGAGAATGGAGCCGTGCTGCAAGATGGTGTGGAGTTGACGCACTTGGGCGCTCCCTGCCACTTTGCGGCCTTCGACGACGAGCTCGTACCAAGACGGAGAGTCGAAGCACGCAGCGGAGCCGAGAGTTTCGAATTTCTTTTTCTCCTCTTCGTCTGCGAGCGACACCATCTCCGCCGAGAAGCCCAATTCGCGGAAGCCTTCGAGGAGGCCCAACGAGAGCACGCGGTACGATTCGTTGACGGAGGACGGCATCATCGGATGCGACTCCGGCACGATTACGCTGTAGGTCAGTTCTTTGTCATGCAAGACGGCGCGACCGCCGGTCGGACGGCGCACGAACCCGAGTCCCTGCGCGTTCAGAGCATCGAAGTCGATCTCCTTCGTGGCGCGCTGGAAGTACCCAATGGACAAAGTCGGCGGATTCCACCCATAAAAACGAACGGTCGGGGGCACAAGCCCCCGACTGTTCGCATGCAGAATCGCCTCATCGACCGCCATGTTGACGGCCGGATCTGAAAATCCCGTATGTAAGAGGCGCCAAGTTTCCATCAAGTGATGTCCTTGGTCCCTTACTTGCTGATGTACTCGTTGTACGCATCTGCGGACAACAAGGCGTCAAGTTCAGAAGCGTCCTTGAGTTCGAGAACGACCATCCAGCCGTCTTCGTACGGTGCTTCGTTGACTTTTTCCGGGGAATCGACCAAAGCTGCGTTCACTTCGATGATGGTGCCGGAGACCGGTGCGTAGAGGTCAGAGACCGTTTTGACCGATTCGACGGTGCCGAACGTTGCGTTTGCAGAAAGTTCTACGCCCGCTTCCGGCAGTTCGACGAACACGATGTCACCGAGTTCGGATTGTGCAAAATCGGTGATGCCGATGACCGCGCGGTTGCCTTCGACCTTGACCCACTCATGTTCACGGCTGTACTTCAGGTTGCTCGGTACGTTGCTCACGAATGATTCCTCCTAAGACACACGATAAATGTTTCCATACCCACACAATTGTACCATTGAAGGCCGAACCTCACAATAATACTTGTGGGTCAGTCTTGCCAATCCAGACGGATCGCTTCTGCCACTTCCTCCATCTCATGGATGCGGCGTCTGCCCATCAATTCTTCAACGGCGGCCTTGGGCGCTTTGCCCTCAAACAACACTTGGTAGATCGCCGTCGTGATCGGCATGTCAACCCCCGTCTGCCGGGCGATGTTGTACGCTCCCTTGGTGGCGCGCACGCCCTCGACGACCATGCCCATTTCGTTCAGGACTTGGTCGAGGCTCTTGCCTTGTCCAAGTGCATACCCGGCGCGCCAATTTCGACTGTGTTTGGACGTGCAGGTGGCAATCAAGTCGCCGACGCCCGCCAAACCGCCAAATGTCAGTTGCGCCGCGCCCAAGTGCATCCCGAGGCGGGAGATTTCGGTGAGTCCGCGCGTCATCAACGCAGCTTTGGCGTTGTCGCCAAAGCCGAGGCCGTCGGAGAAGCCGACACCCAGCGCGATGATGTTCTTCAACGTGCCTCCGAGTTCGGTTCCGACGACATCCGGATTGGTGTAGAGCCGTAAGTAGGAAGTCATCAGCAAATCTTGGAACGCTTCTGCCGTTGCACGGGCACGACTCGCCACCACGATGGTCGTCGGGATGCGGCGCGACAGTTCTTCGGCATGAGATGGCCCCGTCACGACCGCAAATTTCTTGACGTCGTGTTCGGAGAGCTCCTCTTCCATGATTTGCGTCATGCGCTGGCCCGTCTCCACGTCAAACCCTTTGGTCGCATGCGCGACAAAGGCATGAGGGTCAAGATAGGGACGCATGAGTTGGACCGTCTCCCGAAACGCAGAGGACGGCATGACGATCAACACATACGGAGTTCCGTTCAAAACGGCTTGCAAATCGGAAGACGCACGAATGCCTTCATGCAAAGTGACATCCGGCAGATAACGGGAATTGGTGTGGTTCTCGTTGATTTCGCGGACTTGGTCCTCCCGGCGAGCATAGATGTCCACGAGGCAACCTTTGTCCGCCAAGACTTGTGCCAGCGCCGTTCCAAACGACCCGGCCCCGATCACAGCAACTCGTTGCGTCATACGGTTTCCTCCTTCGTCTCCCTCTCCCAGAGAGACTTTGCGTTACCTTTTCTTCTCGTCCTTCTGCGAGCGCTGGCGGGTGAACATGCGAATCGGCGTACCTTCGAAACCGAACGAATCGCGCAGTTTGTTCTCCAGATAGCGTTCATACGAGAAGTGCATCAGTTCCGTGTCATTGACAAACACCGCAAAGGACGGCGGGCGAACTGCAACTTGCGTCGCGTAGTACACGCGCATGCGGCGGCCTTTGTCGGTCGGCGGTGCCACCATCGTGACCGCGTCTTCGATAATCGTGTTGACGGTCGAAGTCGGGATGCGCATCGAATGGTTCTCGGCGACGAGCTTGACCATCTCCAAGATCTTATGTACGCGCTGCTTCGTCGTAGCGGATACAAAGAGGATCGGCGCCCACGGCATAAACGGGAATTCCTTGCGAATCTGCTGTTCGAAACGAATCGAGGTCTTGTCGTCCTTCTCCAGCAAGTCCCACTTGTTGACGAGGAAGACGACCGCTCGACCTGCTTCCAGCGCATAGCCGACGATTCGCTTGTCCTGCTCGATGATGCCGTCCTCGGCCGAGATGACGAGCAAACAGACGTCGCTGCGCTCAATGGCCGACATCGCACGCATAACCGAGTAGCGTTCGGTCGTTTCATACACTTTGCCGCGCTTGCGCATCCCGGCGGTGTCGATCAGCACGAAGTCTTGTCCTTCGCGCGAGAACACGGTGTCGACCGCATCGCGGGTCGTGCCGGCGACATCGGAAACCATGACGCGCTCTTCGCCAAGCAACGCGTTGACAAGCGAAGATTTGCCGACGTTCG